>UQXE01000016.1 GCA_900544965.1 uncultured Eubacteriales bacterium
CTGTTTTTCGGGATTCCAAAGGGGACTTTTTACAAAAAGTCCCCTTTGGCGGGGTATGGGGCGGAGCCCATGTATATGGGCCTGACAGTTGCTTGCAGCCGAAGGCCGTGTTCTGCGGGTCAATCTCGCTAAGTGCTGTACAGCACTTAGCGAACCGCCTCATGGCCTTTAACCTCAAAAGGCGGCAAGCTGCTTTTTTGACACGCTGAGGCAGGTGATATTGCCGGCCTGGTTTTATGTAGTATACAACGTATTTTCCTAGCCTAAACAATATATAAATTGGCTTCTTGTTTAAACCAATAACGCGTGACCACTCCTCTTGACTGCCATGGTATAATTACGTATATTGGCAATGGAGGTTTACATGCTGGAAATACTTCTAACACTGCTTATCGTAGCCTTTGATCAGTTATCAAAAGCCGCCGCCGCCCATTGGCTGCCCATGCTTGAGAATTCTTCGCTCCCCATAATTGAAGGGATTTTTCATTTCACCTATGTAGAAAACCGCGGCGCCGCGTTTGGCATATTTCAAAATGCCAGATGGGTGTTCATAGTCGTTACAGTGCTTGCCTGCGTTGGTATAATACTTATGCTGGTTTTTTCCCGCAAAAAAAAGGCTTACCCAATGCCCATGCTTCTTAGAATAGCGTTGGTGCTAATCCTTGCTGGGGCAATAGGCAACTTTATTGACAGAGTGTTCCTCGGATATGTTCGTGATATGCTTGACTTTGCCCTCATCAGATTTGCCGTGTTCAATGTGGCGGACAGCGCGATATGCGTAGGCGCCGTCCTTGCAGTAATATCCCTGTTTATTACTAAGGCGGGACGAAGTTATCTTGACCATATGGACGGCAAGCTGTTTAAAGGCAGGGATAATAAGGCCAAGGCTTCGGCGCCGGTATTAGAACCGGACAATGCGGACGGTTCTGATTCTGGAACTCAAGACGATGTGTCTTCCGGCGATGGACCATCCTGAACAGACGGAGCACATGGAACCTATAGAGGTGTTTGCCGATATTTCGGGCGAACGCCTGGATGTGTTTTTATCCCGCATAACCGGCGAAACAAGATCTCTTATGAAAAAACGCCTGGATGCAGGAGATGTGCTCCTAAATTCAAAGCCCGCCAAAGCCAACTCCAGGCTTAAGGCGGGCGACCGCATTGAGCTGTTTATTCAGCCCCCTCGCGCTACTGAGCTTTGTCCTGAAAACATACCGCTTGATATCGTTTATGAGGATGCTGACATAGCGGTAATAGATAAACCAAAGGGTATGGTGGTTCATCCGGCTCCTGGCAATCCCTCTGGAACCCTTGTAAACGCTATAATGTTTCATATCAAGGATCTTTCAGGTATTGGCGGCGAACTACGTCCGGGGATTGTGCACCGCATTGACAAAATGACCTCGGGTCTGTTAGTAGTAGCTAAAAACGATTTTTCGCACAACGTGCTTTCCAAGCAAATAAAGGAGCATACTGCAAAGAGAACTTATATAGCAATAGTTGAGGGCAACATAAAGGAAGATAGAGGAACTCTCAACGCGCCTATCGGACGGCATCATACCAACAGAAAGAAGATGGCTGTGGTTGACGACGGCAGGGAGGCGGTAACCCATTGGTCTGTATTAAGACGCTTTGGGGACTTTACTCTTATTCGGGTACAGCTCGAAACAGGCCGTACACATCAAATAAGGGTACATATGGCATATATAAAGCATCCCGTTGCCGGCGATATAATATATGGACCTGACAAGCCCAAGCTGGGGCTCGACGGTCAGGCTCTTCACGCCGTTGAGCTTGAGTTAATCCATCCAAGGACGGGCGAAACAATGAGATTTTTTTCTCCCGTACCCAAATATTTTTTATCGGCTCTTGCCCGGATAGGGTGCCGCGACTTTGAATGGCCAGAGGATTAAATTTAGGTTTTTAGCATTATGGGCTTGTCAACTCGTTCCATATATTGTATTATGGTTATATAGTTTTATACCATATGCGTCCGCATATGGAATTTTGTGCAAACGGATGGTGTTATATGGAGAAAAATAAAACTACGGTATACTTGGGAGGCACGGAGTTTAAGCTCAAGATATCGGAAAGTGAAGAATATATTCAAGGGCTTGCGGCGTATGTAAACTCTCAGATCGCCAGTGTACAGAATCAATTTCCCGGCTTGGGCGAAAATCGCGGACTTTTGCTGTCCATGCTTAACATGGCGGATGAATATTTCCGGCTCAAGGAAAAGTATGATGCGCTTGATACCCGCATTTCAGCGCTTAGGGACATGCCCAGGTCCAGCGGGCCTATAGCGATGTCGCCGTCTAAGCGGCCGTTTGAAAATAAAGCACCCGCTCCGGTAGGCGCAGATTCATAAGCAATATGGATTTAGCTAAGCTGTCCGAAAACGCGCGATAAACGCGTTTTCGGACAGCTTATAGTCTATTGCTTCTGTTATTAACATTACGATATAAAACGAAAGTAATTCGTATAAAATTACAATTCAAAATAAATTTACAATTAAGCTGAATTTTTATCATTGTATAAGGGCCTGCAATGCTAAACCCGCCGCAACTCACATATGCTCTACGGGGTGATGTTTGTGAATGCTCTGTGGGGCGGCATGATTGTGATTGGCATTTTGGTGGGTATGCTGACAGGCCGCGGCGAAGCGCTGCTCGACGCGATGATTGCGGGAGCGGCGGACGCCGTTACCCTTGCTATTTCCCTTGGTGGCGCTTATATGTTCTTTATGGGTATCATGGGAGTGGCAAGGGAATGCGGGCTTATAGATTCCCTCGCCAAACTGGTGCGTCCGCTTATGAAACGTCTGTTTCCAAATGCGGGAGCAGCGGTAGCGCCTATTACGCTCAACTTGGCGGCCAACTTCTTTGGTCTTGGAAACGCGGCGACCCCGTTTGGGCTTGAGGCCATGAAGGAGCTTCAAAAGTCCAACAGGGAACCGTCCCGCGCGACGGACGACATGTGCATGTTTATAGCGCTTAACGCGTCCGCGATAGAGCTTCTTCCCACATCCGTACTCGCGCTAAGGGCCGCTGCCGGATCCGCGGACGCCTATTCGGTGATTTGGCCTACTTTCGCATCCTCGGTTGTGGGGTTCGTGGCGGCGGTTCTGCTGTGTATGGCATTTCGCAGGAGGAGATCACGCAGGTGAGCGCACTGTTTCTGCCTATATGCATAATGCTGCTTATAATGTGGTCCTTTCGCAAGCGGTGCAACGTTTACGAAGCGTTTGTCACAGGCGCCAAGGACGCCCTCCCCACCCTAGTCCAGATACTGCCGTACATGGCGGCCATGCTGATAGCTATAAGCGTTTTTCGCGCATCCGGCGCTATGGACCTATTAATGGGCCTGCTCTCCCCCGCCTTTGAAGCGGTCGGCATGCCCGCCGAGCTCGTCCCCCTTGTCACGCTTCGCCCGTTCTCTGGAAGCGCCGCGCTGGCCCTGCTTCAGGATGTGTTTACAAATCATGGGGTGGATACCTTTATCGGGCTTTCCGCATCCGTGCTCGTGGGCTCAACCGAAACGATCTTCTATACCGTAGCACTGTATTTTGGCTCGGTTAAGGTGCTAAAGCCTCGTTACAGCGTTGCCGTCGCCCTGATAAGCGGCGTTACGGGCGTTGCGGCCGCGATGATGCTTGCCTACTGGCTTTGGGGGTAATTGCCTGTTTATCCTTAAGCATTCGCCTGCCAGCCAATCAGAAAACAGCGCTTGCGGCATGCCAAAATTTATATACGCGTCGTATATAACTGATCTCGTCTCGTCCGCATGAACGCCCCTGCCTGCAAACCTTATGATTGCTCTATAAGCTTTAATACCGTACTTCAGGGTTTGCCCATAATCTTGCCATGCAATGCATATTTCAGCTGCCCTTTTGTATAACCTCGACGTTAAAAGGTTATTGCTTCCATGAATGCTTTTTTCAATCGACAGGGCCAAGCAGCAATAATAAAGCGCTTTTCCGTATACTCCATTTATATAGTACATATCCGCCATGCGCTCATAAACATCAGCCATCTCGTCTGATTCAGGACCATACTTTCGCTTGCATTTTGAGATTGACCATTCAAAATACTCCATAGCCTTTTTTCATCTCCCATACATCCAAACATATGGCCAATTTTGCTATACATTGAAATCCTGAAGCCATAATCACTTTTAAATGGTTTTTTTCTTGTTTTCATTGATTTTATGTAGTACTTTAAGGCATTTTTGTAATCACTCTTTTCTCTATACAATTCAGCAATATTGTAGTACGTTGACGCGATAAAATCACGCTCTTTAAAAAGCATCTTTTGGCTTATATTCAGCACATAATATTCAGGCGCGGATTCATAATCCTTTAACGCGCTGTACATTAGGCCCATATTATTATACCCGACCGAAACTGAATAACCCTTTCCGCTGAACATCCTCAGGTGTATCTTCAGTCCCTTTCTGCTATACTCCAAAGCCTTATCGTATTCCCCCTTTCCAAAATATGCGCAGCATAAAAGGTAATAGGTCGAACCCATCCCAAGACTATATTCATCATATAGCTTAAGGCCTATCTCCGTGGCTCCATTCAGAACATGTACAGCCTTGGTTAAATCATTGTTATTTATATCTTTTATGGAAATCCTCAGGTAATCCTCGTGCATATTTCTTAGGGTATGGCCCTTCCACGTGAGAGCAAAACATAACCTTTTAAAACCATCTTTATATTCAAACATTATATACACCTATATTTACGCACATGAATTCAGTTCAGCAAACTACAAGTCCGCTCTTCCTGTACTTTAGCTTTACTCTCGGTATTGGCAGTTTCCAGCCAGCTATTGAACGATTCGAGCGGCATGCCCAGCGCAGCGTAAGCCTCCCTTATGTACTTCCTCACCTTTATGTTAAAAGGATGGTCGCTGACAAAACATATTGAGCTGATGCCATAGGACCTTAATCCATACTCAACCGCTATTTCATATTCGCCTTTAGCAATATAAAAAGAGCATAAACTGCAAAATACCTTGGCCATATTCGAGTTCTCGGAATCACCCGTTTCAATACATAATGCCAAAGCCTTCTCATAGTATTCTAGCGCGGTTTTAAGCTCGCCGTTGGCCTGATAAACCATACCCATATTGTTAAAAAACCTTGATTTGTATTGCTACTCTTCATGGACTGTTTCAAGTATTTCAATCGCCTTTTTTATGTTTGCAAAGGCTAAATCATTTTCCCCAATATCTAGATATGTAATTCCAACATTATTATAGTATACCGCTAACATCGTCTTATCAAAGCTGCTGGATTTACGGGCATATTTTAACGCCATTTTAAAAAATGCCAACGCCTCACCGTAATCCCCCATGTCCCTATTGATAAGACCAACAGAATTGTAGCTGCCACAGGTATTTATATGCCTGCTTCCATACAACTTTTTTCTAAGCCTTGCTTGTTTCATGAAATATTTAATCGCGTTTTTATAATCCAGCAGGCTCCAGTATGCATTGCCAATCCCATCGTAGACATTTTCCAGTTCCTTATTATTGCGGACAAGACAGCGTCTTATTATACGCAATACGATTTCATAAATCGTAATGGCGTCGCTAAATCTGCTATCCAAATAATATGTATTACCCATACAAATATATATGTTCACCAAATTTGTTTTGGCTTCAATCAGCTCATCTTTATTCCTTATGGGAAGTTCGTCAATGCAGTAGCTTATTGCCATTCTATAGCAGTCAATAGCTCTGTCATAATCCTTCAAATATATGTACAGTTTCGAAAGATAACAATACAACTGCTTATTATCATATGATGAAGCATCCTCAAGCTTAAGTAAAGCCTGGATACAGCGGATTGAACTTTCATACTCATTGGTATAGTAATATATGTCCGCCATATAGTTTATAACGTCATGTTCCTTGATCTCTCGGCTTTCAAGGCAGTCTTTGCACAGGGAAAGGGCGCAATCATAAAATTTATTTGCCTTATCGGGATTATTGCGTTTCTCATGGATATACGCTATATCCATGTTTCTTTCTATTTCTTCTGTTTTGCAATTACTTTTTACTAAATTATAGATTTCAATGGATATATCGCTGCACTGCAGGAACCCGTCAAGATTGCCTTCCTCCTTGTACAAATACCCTTTATATTTATACAAGCAAGCTATCTGCTCGGTTATTCTTCCATACTTCTTTTCCATTGGTACTATTATTTCATCAAGAGCTTTATGGGCCTTGTTATAGTCGCCGTCGTTAACATATTTAGCTACTGAACAAAACTGCGTGCTAAGCGCATCCCAGTTGTCCCCCGATGATGACTTCATCCGTACGGTTTTCAGGCTATATTACGGATTACTTATATAAAGTTTTTAACGCGCTATACAATACATCCATTAAAAAATCCTACTTAAAAAGGCCAAACTGTGCTATACTTTTAAGGTAAAAGAGATAAACAGGAGGACTGCATGGAATACTCACACGAGGTAATGGAAATGCACTGCGTGGCAAAAGGCGCAATGCACGATCCTGCGCCCATACCCGAGGAAGGGCAATGGGTAAAGGCTAAGGAGATTTGCGATATAAGCGGGCTTACGCACGGCGTGGGCTGGTGCGCACCGCAGCAGGGCGCGTGCAAATTAACGCTTAACGTGAAAAAGGGAATTATTGAAGAAGCGCTGATAGAGACGATAGGATGTTCGGGCATGACGCATTCGGCGGCAATGGCAAGCGAGATCTTGCCTGGGAAAACCATTCTTGAGGCGCTGAACACCGATCTTGTATGCGATGCGATAAACACCGCCATGCGCGAGCTGTTCTTGCAAATCGTCTATGGCCGCACCCAAAGCGCATTTTCAGAAGGCGGACTGCCCATAGGCGCCGGACTTGAGGATTTGGGCAAGGGGTTGAGATCACAGGTGGGAACCATGTTCAGCACCCGCGCAAAAGGTGCGCGCTATCTTGAGATGGCCGAGGGTTACGTACTGGAAATCGGGCTTGATGACGATAACGAAATAATAGGCTATAAATTTATAAGCCTGGGTAAGATGATGGAGGCGATTAAGAAGGGTATAAGCCCCGACGAAGCGTTTAAAAAGAATGTCGGCACTTATGGCCGCTTCTCCGAAGCGGTTAAAGTGATCGACCCAAGGCAGATGTGAGGAGGGTGCGGATATGGCTACATTTGAAGGATATGAAAGACGAATAGAAAAGATCAACTCCGTGCTGTCTCAATATGGAATTGACGGTATCGACGGCGCAAAAGCCGTTTGCGATGAAGCTGGAGTGGACGTGCGCTCCATAGTTCAGGGTATACAGCCAATAGCCTTTGAAAATGCCGTTTGGGCATATACGCTGGGTTCGGCAATCGCGGTTAAGAATGGGTCAAAATCGGCCTCGGAGGCGGCGGAGGCTATAGGGCTTGGACTGCAGGCGTTTTGCATCCCTGGTTCGGTGGCTGACCAGCGCAAGGTGGGCGTTGGACACGGCAACCTTGCGGCAATGCTGCTTCGTGAGGAAACGCGCTGCTTCGCGTTTCTCGCGGGCCATGAGAGCTTTGCCGCTGCTGAAGGCGCCATAGGAATAGCAAAAACAGCGAATAAGGTAAGAACCATACCGCTCAGGGTGATCTTAAACGGCCTTGGCAAGGATGCGGCCTATATCATTTCACGTGTCAACGGCTTTACCTTTGTGGAAACAGACTATAACGAGTTTACAGCGGAGCTGAACATAGTTTACGAGCGCGCGTTTTCAACGGGCGAACGGGCGAACGTGCGCTGTTACGGCGCCGACGACGTCAGCGAAGGCGTGGCAATAATGCGTCATGAGGGCGTTGACGTATCCATTACCGGCAATTCAACTAACCCCACCCGCTTCCAGCATCCGGTCGCCGGTACATATAAGAAATGGTGCGTTGAAAACGGCAAAAGCTATTTTTCCGTGGCGTCGGGAGGCGGCACAGGACGTACGCTGCATCCGGACAATATGGCCGCCGGTCCGGCATCATACGGCATGACCGACACCATGGGCCGGATGCATTCCGACGCTCAGTTTGCCGGCTCATCCTCGGTGCCCGCCCATGTGGAAATGATGGGACTCATAGGCATGGGCAACAACCCAATGGTCGGCGCTACCGTGGCGTGTGCGGTTGCGGTTTTTGAGGCGCTTAAGTAAGCTGTCAAAGAATTAGAAGCAATTTTTCAGGGGTTTGCGGTTTTTCGCAAACCCCCGTATTTATGGAAAAGCGACATTGTACTGTAAATTAAATATTGACACTTGTAAAGCATATGTGTAATACTAGAATTGTGATCTTCATTTCATAAATGAATGTATTATAAAATTTAATTCTACGGAGGTAATATTATGAAGGATGTAGTGAAAAGACTGAGCGTATTTATTGTTGCCGCATTGATGCTTATTACTTGTATTCCTTTACAATCCCTGGCTTCAAGCAGCGTATCATAATTGATAATTGTAGACGGTACAATTAGTGGGCAAAAAGGTGTAAAAAGCAATGAGGGCATGGACGTTCTTCAGGAAGCTATTGATAAGAATGCGGATATCCTTATAATGACAAAATCTCAGGCTGAAAGCGCGTCAAGCGCCACAAAGGAATTTATCGGTGAAACCAACCTTGTATACTTCAAAGGGATGAGCGATGTAGAGGTGAGCAATACTTGCGGCATTGATATAACCATAGAAAGGACGGAGCAGCCCCAATACCCCCTTGGTACCGCTATCACCAAGATGTCAAATGGAGAATACCATTTAATTGATTCTGAGCTGATAATGTTCTCTGATATTGATTCCGAATTAGTCGGTGAAGATGAATTAGTATTTCAGGAAGAAATTCCTTCCAACCATGAAGAGATAGTTTCGGGAATTATGAGTTCAATTTCATATAGCGAATTGGCGACCAATATTTACAATGATGCAGTTATTTCAAGCATAGAGGTTAATGATCAATCTTTGAATGGTGGAACGGACGTTGAATCCAAGGCTTTACAGATACCCGGAGGAGCTAATTATATTAGGACTGCAAGAGGGTCTGCTTATCACTGGCTTGGAGGAAAGGTAGGAGAATTATCGCATTCAGCAAGAATATATAAGAAAGGGCTTCAAAATATAAACGGTTCTAATCGTAAGATTTACAATACTGTTTGTATAAGTTACTTTAGGCCAATATCATCCTATAAAGTAACCCGATCTTTAATACAGCTTAGCCATCCGCAAATTATTGAGGTACAAAGCGGTGCTAGTAGACGAATACAAAATCTTTCGGTAGACGCAACAAAAATAAACAGTTACGGATACCATCGCACCTACCAGCTGGGCCTTGGCTATGGCGCCTCAGGAGCATCCGTTGGAGCATCAACAAATTGGAGCTTTGACATCGGAGCGCATACTACAACAAACCAGATAGGCACGCAAAGAAAGCAAAACTCTTGGACAGTCGTTCCCCGGCTGCCGCAGTACGGCGATACCTGGACAATCGCCCCTGGTGTTCAAAGTTACGACTATACTAATGTTGGACGGGGCGCCATTGGCATAAAAAATGAGGCGGTTTTCTATAATATTTTTGGCGGCAGTATATATGGAAAAATTAATGCAACGTATAATTTTTCATTGTGATTATATCTAATTGATATTATAGTTGTGGAGCGGTAACTTCGTTCCGTAACTATAATTTAAATAATATAGGAGTGTCTATGAAAAAAGCAAAGTGCTTCATTGTTATTTTATCGCTAATAATGCTACTCTCATCCTGCCATGTACAAAGCTCGCTTGAATATCCCGAATCACAGCCATATGTCATGAATTCATATAAGATAACCGTTGCCCGCGATGATAATTCTTCACCGGCTGAACTGCTTGAAAGGGCGAAAAATGAAAACGCCGAAGCGGTTATTTTAAATGAAACCCAGGCAAGATCTGGTGACAGACATGTTTTTGATGAATATTTAAACGACAATACATTGATATTCTTTACTAAAATGACGGACAGGGAAATAGCTGAGCTGTATAAAATACCCTTTGATTTCGGCGGAGCCGCACAGGATGGCGATATAAGGCTCGGCACAGCGCTTACGATGCTCGACGGCCGTTATCATTTCATTGACTCGACGGTTGTATTTGAGCAAAGCGGCGCCGTCTCCGCCGAAGCGCCGGATCAGGATGCGGTGAATAGGGCGCTTAATGAAACCATCGATATTGAGCAGGCGGTCAAGCATCTTCATAAGGCTACCGCCGGAAGCCGCGGCGAGTACACTTACCCGCAATTCAGCCATTATGTTTATACAAAAGCGGGCCATGTTATTGACAAAACCGGAAGCCTGATTGCCGTGCAGGGGTATTCATTATATATATACAACTATCCTGTTACCAATATAAATGAAAGGATGGCCCATGACTACGAGGCCATGGGCTGCGCGTTTTATTATCCCATCGACAGGGTAAAGTGCAATCAAATGACGGTGGGCATTAGGAACACAGGAAAGCTTGAAGCTTCCTATGAGACGGACGCATCGCAAATTAACGGAGTTGACCATCGGCAAATGATTGAATTTAGTCATACACCTTATACAAATAAGTGGAGATTTCCAATGAATCCATGTAAAGTTAGTAATAATAGGGGGGTATATAAAGCCGATTTAGGTTATGTCTCAGATCAGGGCCGTGACATGATGGGCAGCGAATGGGAAGTAAAATATAAAAATCCCAAGCTTGGCGAGCACCAGCTCTTTATGCCCGGCATAGAGATAGCGTCGGACCTGCCTGAAAGCATTGGTAAGGTGCGGATGGACGTAGCGGTTCCTGTTTCTTTCAACATATTCGGTACTCCGACCAGTTGGAGCCTGGTTACGGGCACATACGACAATATAAACCTGACAGTGACCCAATAGCTTTTAATTATATTGCGCCGGCTGATAAATCCCAGTCCCGCATGTTGGAATTCATCAGCCGGTTATAGTAATCCTGTTTAGGATAAAATCAAGATAAAAGCGGTAAAACCGTTCACAACACCACATGAGGATCTAAACTGATATAGGCCCGACGGTCTTTAACCAGCTGTCCTATTCTCTGGAAAATTATAACGCTTTATGATAAAATTATTATAGTTAATAATGAGTACGGCTTTAGTGATGATTTTTATCATAAGAGGTGGAAAATGAACAAGAAGATCAGGCCGAATTTCAAAAGAAAGATGCCCAAAAGTCTTGCTGATCTCTTTGTCGGGAGCTCAGCCGCCGAGTATTTCCTGGAGCACCCAAATGCGCTGAGGCTGCTAAGGGTGATCAGCATATCCGTACTGCTGCTTCCCATGGTCGTCTATGGAGCGCTTGCCTGCTTTGCGTTTGATATTGAGGGTAAGGGGTGGCAGACCATTTTGGGCGTTATTGGCTCCATTTCGCTGGGCGTAGGGCTTTTCAATATATCCGCCGCCTGGATAGACCAATATTTGGGGCATAGGTTTACTATAATCTGTTTTGCTGTTGGAGCTTTAATGATAACGGTTAGCTGCCTGCTTATATGTTGATTTAAACAACGTCTTGGAATGGCTGGTTTAACAAATTTTATGAGATTATTTATGAATGTCCATATGCTTAAAGAAATTTCAATCATGTTCAATTTTGCCTGATAATGAGAGGGAGCGTTATGAGCGATAGAATAAAACCGCACTTTAGAAAGAAAATGCCTGAAAACGCCATTGAGTTTTTCAGTCGCGACTCAGATGACAAATTTAAAGCCGAGCATCCTGGCGCATACAGGATATTGAAGCTTGCAGGGTTTGCGGCTATTCTATTGCCGCTTATAATATATGTCATATTAACCACCATTTTCTTTCAACAGGGAAACGGTTGGATATTACTCGGCCTAACGGGAAGCATGGCAATAGGAGTGGGATTGTTCAACATAGTCGCAGCTTGGATAGACCAGTATTTGGGGCATATGCTGACCATACTGAGTTTGGGGATTGGAGCGGCATTCGTAGCAATAAGTTGTCTGCTTTTAAGTTGAAAGCGTCCGCATATACATATTGTATTTAAGCAAACGCTTTGCTAAGCTCACCGTGGTAAAGGTCAGGATACCCGGTTGTTGGTTCTAGCTTAATTTGTGTTTTATGGTGTTTTGAAACTGACTGATGACCGATGATTTCATTAAAACACATATTTTACACTTGCGTATTTCAATTTATTGTAATGGAAATCTAAATTGAAATAAATGACGTCTGACCGCAACGGTTTCAGGCTGTCAAAAACCCGGGGATTGTCAAGAGCCGCTGCCCTTGACTTTAGATCCGGTTATGGCGACATGCGCGTAAGAGCCGGACGAAAGCCGTGTGGTTTCGTCTTTCCGGGTTTTGCCGCCTGAAAGCCCTAAGATCTATTGGCAATACCCTTAACCTATAAAAGTGGCGCGGCTGCTTTTTTGATACGCTGTAACGCCTGACTGCAGACGTTTCTTAACCTACAATGAGATATATTACGCTTGTTTAACACGGCTGATATCCCAGCACGGCCGTATAGTCGATGGTTTTTGTATTTTCCGCCCCCCTTTACACTTTTCCGTAGCGATTTTTTTATAAAGCTATTGACATACAAGAATAATGGTGATAATCTTAAAACATTCAGTTAGCCTTCGCTAACTCATATGTTTGCATATGCGTTAGCCTGGGCTAATAAATAAAAAGAGGCGATTTCATGATACCGTTATCAATAGCAAAACCCGGTGAAACCAGCTATATCAAGAAGATCACTGGAAAAGACGGGGTCCGTCAGCATCTGGCCGAAATGGGTTTTGTCGTGGGGAGCAAAATCACCGTGGTTGCTGAGATTTCAGGAAACCTGATATTAAATGTTAAAGGGACCCGCGTTGCTCTTAATCAAGAGATGGCAAACCGTATTATGATTTAGAAACGAGGAGGGCATTGAAATGAAAACATTGCGCGGAGCAAAGGTCGGTTCAACGGTGCGCGTGCTGAAACTGCACGGGGAAGGTTCGGTTAAACGGCGAATTATGGATATGGGCATCACCAAGGGCGTAGAGGTCTATGTACGAAAGGTTGCCCCTCTGGGCGACCCCATTGAGGTCAACATCAGGGGCTATGAGTTGTCCTTAAGAAAGGCTGACTGCGAAATGATTGAAATCCAATAGGGCTATCGCGCTGAAAGCGCACTTTTTTAGGGAAGCGGGTTAGTTGTGATTAACCTGCTCAAGATTTTGAATTGGAGGTATTATAAAATGGCAATTAAAATTGCGCTGGCAGGCAATCCAAACTGCGGAAAAACCACAATGTTCAACGACCTGACCGGCAGTAACCAATATGTTGGAAACTGGCCTGGCGTAACGGTTGAAAAAAAGGAGGGCCGGCTTAAGGGAAACAAGGACGTGATAATTCAGGACCTTCCTGGCATATACTCCCTTTCTCCCTATACGCTGGAGGAGGTGGTGTCCAGGGATTATTTGATTAATGAAAAGCCGGACGCGATATTGAACATAGTGGATGGTACAAACCTGGAGCGCAACCTGTATCTTACAACCCAGCTCATGGAAATAGGGCTTCCGATGGTAATTGCCCTTAACATGATCGATGCGGTTCGAAACAACGGCGATCAGATCGACGCAAAGAAACTGTCCGAGGCATTGGGTTGTCCCATAGTAGAAACATCGGCGCTAAAAGGAGAGGGCTCGAAAGCTGCCGCCGAACAGGCTGCGCAGATAGCCAAGAATGGTAAGGTTCAGGAACATCCGCATGTATTTGGGGGCACGGTTGAACACGCCCTGGCTCACATTGAAGAATCCATAGAAGGAATGGTGGCCAAGGAGCGTCTGCGATGGTATGCTGTGAAGCTGTTTGAGCGGGACGACAAGGCATCGGCCCAGCTTAACCTTGACAAGGGGTTAATGGATCACATTGAAAAGCATATCAGGGAATGTGAAGCTGAGCTGGACGACGATGCGGAAAGCATTATAACCAACGAGCGCTACGCATATATCAGCAAGCTTATGACAATATGCATGAAAAAGAAGCGGCAGAAGGGAAGCCTCACTATCTCCGATAAAATCGATAGGGTTGTCACCAACCGCTGGCTTGCTATTCCCATATTTGTGGCCGTAATGTTCATTGTATACTTTATCTCTGTTACAACCGTAGGAAGCGTTGTTACCGACTTTACCAACGACACCCTATTTGCTGAATGGATCTGCGCGCCGCTTGCCGAGGGGCTTACAGCAATCGGTACAGCCGACTGGCTGGTAGGCCTTGTTGTGGACGGAATAGTCGGGGGCGTAGGCGCGGTACTGGGTTTTGTTCCACAAATGTTGATACTCTTTCTGTTCCTGGCCGTTTTGGAGGATATAGGCTATATGGCCCGCGTTGCGTTCATTATGGACCGCATATTCCGCAAATTTGGTCTCTCCGGAAAGTCGTTCATCCCAATGCTAATAAGCTCCGGATGCGGCGTGCCCGGGATTATGGCCTCCAAAACGATAGAAAATGACCGCGACCGTAGGATGACCATCATGACCACCACCTTCATCCCCTGCGGCGCTAAGATGCCTATTGTAGGATTGATTGCGGGCGCGTTGTTCGGCCGCGCCTGGTGGGTGGCCCCCACAGCGTATTTTATAGGGGTGACGGCTGTAATCGTGTCGGGAATTATACTCAAAAAAACCAAGATGTTTGCGGGGGATCCCGCTCCTTTCATAATGGAGCTGCCCGCATACCATGCGCCAACCATTATAAATATGCTTAGAAGCATGTGGGAACGCGGCTGGAGCTTTATAAAACGCGCGGGAACCGTAATCCTTGCTGCCAGCGTTCTGATTTGGTTCCTCAAATCCTTCGGCGTAGTGAACGGGGCGTTCCAGATGGTTGATGATATGAACCTTTCTATTCTTGCAGTGATTGGCGGCTTTATAGCTCCAATATTCGCGCCTCTGGGCTTTGGCACATGGCAGTCAAGCGTAGCCACGGTAATGGGCCTGGTTGCAAAGGAAGAGGTTGTTGGTGTATTCGGCGTGCTTTACGGCGTGGCTGGAGACGCGCTTGAGATGGTGGAAACAGGGGCTTTTGAAGGGCTTTCGGCCATTGCCGCCCACTTTACAACCCTGTCGGCCTTTTCGTTCCTGATCTTCAATCTACTCTGCGCGCCGTGCTTTGCCGCCATGGGAGCTATAAAGCGCGAAATGAACTCGTCCAAGTGGACCTGGTTCGCGATTGGATATCAATGTGTATTTGCCTATGTTATATCGCTGATAGTATACCAGGTAGGCGTACTGTGCACGGGCGGCGCGTTCAGCTTTTGGTCAGCCATTGCGCTGATATTGGCGGCCGTACTCATATATCTGATCTTCCGTCCATATCGTGAATCGCAGACGCTGGACTCAAAAGGGATGAAGCTGTCTGTATAGTTATCATTAAAATATATGATCTTATGGGAGGGGACGAGAAAAATGCTGACATTTTTTCAGGAAAACCTGTCGACGATTCTTGTAGGAACCGCAGTACTGTCTATCCTGATTCTGGTGCTTTGGTACATGTATCGGCAAAGAAAAAAGGCCCGCCGCTCGGGAGGATGCGGAGGCAGCTGCTGCGGCTGCCCCCATTCCGGCGGCTGCCGTAGCAAATAGCATTTTTAATGGCAGCCCCCTCCCCGCCCCCTTCATGTATCGTTTTAAACTTATGTATAAGGCAATATGCAATGGCTCCAACTACTACCACTTAACCAATAAGGCGAGTGTTTGGCGACTATACAAATGCACTGTGTGTCATAAGCGCAAAGTAAAATCCTAACCTATTACTAAGGAGGTAGTATCGGCGCCAACGGGTATTATTATTTCGGTTATTGTGTGATATGTATTTTCGGCGTGAAAAGCTGTTGTTAGCGTATTGCCAGAGGATGCTGCTGAGCAGGCGGAAACCCACCCTTACTGGAGGTAAAGGGTTACCGACAATAACCAGCTACATTATGGCCGCTGTCTGCTTCTTGATGCTGTTAAGCTTTCAATCCCACGCGCGCAGTTAGCGCAACCATGCCCTCAACAGGATGGCGTATTCTACAGCGGATTTAAAGAAAAAAAGGGCGTTTCCGCATGAAAAGCAACTATACTTATGGTGAGCTTCGCAACGACTCCCAACGAGCAGTCTATACGGTAATGTCAATTAATGATTATTCGGCGCCGCTATAGAAATCTTAACCCAAAATTCCAGTTAGCTTGATTTAGTATGGCGTAAATTCCTGTATAATCCAATAGCTTATTATAAGCTTATATTAATTAGCTAGACCATGAATTAAAAAGAGGACGTGTATAAATTTAGGAGACTGCGTAGGCGTGTTGTGATTATCTGTGGAAATTAATGTATGTACTGTATATATAAGGATATATGTTCCAGCTATGGATGTAAAGCCAAGGTGTTAAGATGCGCGACGGCATGAAAAACCAGATCGGCAATCCCGATTTAATAATCCTGTTTACTAATACAGTATCGTATAAAATGGTGCAGTTTGTACTCTCCGAGCTAAACTCCACAATACGCCCGTAGCACGATATCATCCTTATAACACTGCGCGGAATACTAAATAATCATCTTTAGGCGGCTGCTGATGCTTAATATCTCTTTTGCTAAAACTTTATATCTTGCCAGTAAATAGATGGTTGCTATATGAATGAAAATCTTCCACTATAACTTATACATTGGAACTGTCCAAAGGACCTTTTTCCCTATAAATTAGTTCTTAAGAAAGTTGCGGGTTTTGATCCAAATCAATAATTTATTATACCGCTATATTGAAAGATTCCGCGGCAAATAAGCTATTAGTCTTTATTGTGCGGCAATAGATTGTACAAAACCACTGCTGTTTCTCCGGTTTGGCCATTACATTGCAGGGGTGTCGGCATTGCCAAAGGCCTGCCTATCTCTCCTCAGATAAGGTTCTCCTCTGCTTTTCTATCTGCTTTTGCTTTGATTCTTGATAAAACTCGAGGTTTAAACGGAAAGTTAGACCGTCATATTTCTGACCCCTAACCGTTCTTAAATCCGGTTTCCTTTTATATTCCTCAAATCCAAGCTTTTTCGCCAAGCCTATCATACGTGTATTGCCCGACCAAGTCTGAGTGTATATATCGGTTTCGCCATTGCTGAGAAGATAGTCAATGAACAAACACATTGCATTATATGCGTAGCCCTTCCCGCGCGCATCCCTTTGTGGTATGTCAATTCCTATTGCACATTTATCTCCAGACGTAGAAATCTTGCAATCGTCATCAATCCGGTATGAACTACACCATCCGATATATTCCTCATTATTATTTTCGCCCTTAATACAAATTTGAAACGTAGTCCGCTTTTCGCCGTCATCCATTGAATCATACTTTTGTACCCAAGTATGCATATTTGCTATATAATCATCAAGCTCCTTCTTCTTTTTCTCATCGGATAAATCTTCATATTCCCAAGGAGCATCCCAAAGCTGCCACTCCGTTTCAACAGTTTCCCAAAAAATACGTTTTTCAATATCACTTTCCCTAAAATCACGTAAGATAATTCTTTCATCGCTAATCAGCATCACAATCAATATCTCCTGTAAATCACTAATTATTCATAACAATAAGCAAATTATATCACGCTATATCATCTTTTATCAACATCACCTTATATGATTTACACGGGGGGTTTGGGATATCATACCGCTAGTCCAGGCTAAAACGCTTGCACTGGCTCCTCTTATAAGCTAAAATGTTATAAATTAGTATAGGGACATTAGGATGCTATGCAAACTATTTTAATAGGCCATCCGGGCATGAAACTAAACAAACGGAGGAAATCATGAAGGTTCAGGAAAGCGCGGAAAACTATCTGGAGGCAATCTTGGTGCTTACTCAACAGCGCGGCCAGGTCAGGTCGGTTGACATAGCCGGTCATATGGGGTTTTCAAAGCCCAGCGTCAGCGTAGCCATGAAACGGTTAAGAGAAGAAGGCTACATCCGTGTTGACGGCGACGGATACCTTTCACTGTTGGAGCCCGGCAGGCAAATAGCTGAAAAGATCTACGAGAGGCATTGCATAATCGCTCAAATATTGATGTCTCTCGGGGTTGACGAGGAAACCGCCTTTTCCGATTCATGCAAGATTGAGCATGTTATCAGCGAAAAAAGCTTTTCTATGATGAAAGCGCATTTTGATTTGAGCAAATAATCGGAATTCTGAAATCAAGCCTATTATATGGGCTGACGCTGTTGGGCGCTCCTCTATATATCCAATGTCCTTTGCCTCCGGGTTCTTCAGCTTTAATGGATTATTGAACATTGCGGCCGCCGGTGGGACTATATGCTCATTCTATCTTACCATCGGACATTCTAAGCACAACATCGGCCTCGTTTGCGATCTCCATATCATGGGTGACGACTATTACGCAATAATCCCCTTCATGGGCAAGGCGCTTGAGTATGCTTATTATATTCCTTCCATTCTCTGTATCAAGGTTTCCAGTCGGCTCGTCGGCAAGAATAACGTCGGCGTGGGATGCCAGCGCCCTGGCTATCGCAATACGCTGCTGCTCCCCTCCGGACAGCATTGAAGGATACCGCTTGAAGTGCTCTTCGCTTAATCCAACTTCCTTAATCTTTTCCGCGGCTATGGCCATCGCCTCCTTGTCGGATACCTTTTTAAGCTGGAGAGGGTACATTACGTTTTCAATAGCCGTTAGCAGGGGGAAAAGATTATATCCTTGATATATAACGGCAACATTGTCGCGACGGTACTTATCCCTGTCAATGTCGGAAGTTTTTCTACCTTCATAGCTGACATCCCCCGCTGTTGGCAGGTCAAGCCCGGCAAGCACCGACAAAAGGGTGGTTTTTCCGCTGCCGGATTTGCCAACTATCGCATACAGCGTACCATGCTCAAACCCATAGTTGATCCCATTTACGGCATATACGGTCTGGTATTTATTCCTATAGGCATAGGTTACGTTGTTTAAGGAAAGCTTCATGTCAATTCTCCTTCTATAATAATTTATATATACATAATTATTTGTGTTCCATGACCTTATGTTCACATAGCTACGAGAAAAGGAACCCATCATAATAAAATACGCTTTAAATCGACTTTAAATACCCTGAATTAATAAAAGCAACAATTATGGCTGTATTTCATGCTTCACTCCTCCTAATCAGTTATAGTCCATGCTGGTTTTTATATTATTCTTATCAATGGGTCTAATAACACACATCAGATCAATAGATCAGCTGATCTGAAATTGCATTATAATAATATCATTTTATTATAAATGACGCAATGGATTTTCTTGTCGAATGCAATGCATATCGCTCTAATCCGCTAATATACAATAGCGCCTAATCATCTTTATTTAAATTCGGCCAAGGGTAGTGTATAATAACAACTATTAACAAAGGAGGAAGCCTTGATGTTGAATAATGCGCAGTCAATTTTATTTGCGGACGTGCCTTCAACAGCCGTGGCGTTTACGCTATTTGGCCATGATGTGAGATGGTATGGCATTCTAATGGCTCTGGGCGTGATCATAGCGGTTATACTTGCGTTTCATGAGGTTAAGCGCAAGAAGATGAATCCGGACACGCCGTTTGATCTTTGCCTGTTTATCATACCCCTCGGGCTAATCGGCGCCCGTCTTTACTATGTTCTGTTTAATTTGGATATTTATCTTGCAGATCCTATATCGATACTTTACCTCTGGGAGGGAGGGCTGGCCATCTACGGAGCCGTTATAGGCGGGCTAGTCGGCCTCCTCATATATTCAAGGGTAAAAAAAGTACGGTTCCTGAAACTTGCCGATCTGGTCGCGCCCGGGCTTGTCCTGGCTCAGGCCATCGGACGCTGGGGCAATTTCTTTAATCAAGAGGCCTATGGACCGCTCGTTACTAACGAAGCCCATATGTGGTTTCCTCTTGCCGTAAGGCTTGATTCGGGTGAAATACATTACGCAACATTTTTCTACGAGTTCGCCTGGTGTTTCATAATCTTTATCGTCCTGTGGTTCTTTATAAGAAAGCGCCAGAAGCACGACGGCGACCTGCTAATGTATTATACAATGCTGTATGGTTTTGGGAGGATGTTTATCGAGGGCTTAAGGCAGGATAGTCTTTGGCTTATAGGAAACGCGGCCAGCGGAGGAATAAGGGTGTCCCAGATGCTCGCGTTTATACTGTTCGCCGCTACGCTTGCTTTTCTCATCGTTCGCGCTGTCAGGGAAAAAAAGATGGGACGCCTTATATGGCCCGCGCCCGAGCGCAGTTTGGCGAGCAATGGTGATGCTCAGACTGCAGAAGATGACGGCGACGATCAAAAAACGGAGGAAAATAAAGAATCGGCTGCGCCTGAAGACGACGCTGAAAAGCCTCTAGATGGTGATGAATAAATTGTTTTTTGGAGAGAACAAATGAGAAACTTAACAATGATGACAGACCTCTATCAGCTTACCATGATGTACGGCTATTATAGATACGGGATGGCTGAAAACGAGGGCATATTCGACCTGTTTTACCGTCAGAACCGAAAAAACAGCGCGTTTGCCGTTATGGCCGGAACCGAATCCGTGATTGATTATATAAACAACCTTAGGTTCACAGAGGACGATATAGCATATCTTAAATCGTTGAATCTGTTTGACGACGGCTTTCTATTACGCCTAAGCAATATGCGCTTTACAGGGGAAATATTTGGAATGCCTGAAGGTACGATAGTTTTCCCCCATGAGCCGCTTATTAGGGTCCGCGCTCCCATGATTGAGGCTCAGCTAATTGAAACGGCTATATTGAATCTGGTCAACCACCAGACCCTGATCGCGACTAAGGCAAACCGCGTGTGCTACGCTGCTAAGGGAGGTTCTGTCCTTGAGTTCGGCCTAAGGCGCGCCCAGGGTCCTGACGCTGGGATATACGGCGCCAGAGCCGCAATCGTTGGAGGATGCACGGCCACAAGCAACGTATTATCAGGCCAGTTGTTCGATATACCGGTAAAGGGAACTCACGCCCACAGCTGGGTAATGAGCTTTAATAACGAGCTTGAGGCATTTCGCGCCTATGCGGATGTTTTTCCCGATTCATGCATGCTCTTGGTGGATACCTATGATACGCTGAAAAGCGGAGTGCCCAACGCCATAAAGGTGTTTGACGAGCTGAGCGCGAAGGGTTACGCCCCAGTTGGTATAAGGCTTGATTCCGGCGACCTTGCGTATCTATCCAAGCAGGCCAGGAAAATGCTTGACGATGCCGGATATAAAGACGCCAAAATATTCGCGTCAGGAGATCTGGACGAAACGGTTATATATGACCTAAAGGTACAGGGTGCATGTATTGACGTATGGGGAGTTGGCACAAAGCTTATTACGTCAAATGATTATTCGGCCTTGGGTGGAGTTTATAAGCTTGCCGCGGAAGTGGTGGACGGCAAGATGATACCCAAGATGAAACTTAGCGATAACCCCCAAAAGACCACCCTTCCAGGGTATAAAAAGGTATTCCGCCTCTATGGAAGGCAGAACAAGGCGATGGCCGATCTGATTTCCCTTAACCATGAAACAGTAGACGAGTCAAAGCCTCTCAAGCTTTATCATCCGGAATACAGCTATAAGACGACAATCCTTCGCGATTTTACGGCACGGGAACTGCTGGCGCCCCTGTTTATCGGCGGAAAGCAAGTCTATGAGTGCCCTTCTCTGTCACAGATACAGGCCTATGCCGAGTCCGAGATGAATTCGCTATGGGAGGAAAGTAAGCGTCTCCTGAATCCCCATGAGTACAAGGTGGATATTTCGGACGAGCTTTATGACCTGAGGAAGAAGCTGATATGGGAACTGGCCGGAAGGGAATGAATGACCAATTAAAAGGAGAACCATGAAAACCAAAATAACTCAGGCTGTCAAAAAACCCTGGGATTGTCAAGGGCCACAGCCCTTGCCCTTAAATCCTGCTCTGACGGCATGCGCTTCAGAACGGATGAAAACCGTGGGGTTTTCGTTCCTTGCGGGTTTTGCCGCACGAGAGCCCGAAGGGCGAGAGACAAAACCCGCAGCCTCAAAAAAGCGGCTGCGCCGCTTTTTTGACACGCTGATAACCGCCGCTGCCCTTTTGGCGTTCATTTCAGCGGTCCTTCTTCAAAGCGGCTGCCTGTCCGCCAAGCCTAAGCTCAACCCCGAATACACCCCCGTGGCTCCGTCCTCCGTACAGCCACTTGCCACGGAGGGCGTCCCCTCCCCTTCCCCAACCGAAGAACAGCCGCAAAACGATGCCCTTGGCCGTCCGGTTGAGGGTGAGGAGCACTATACCCAATACCTTACCTTCAATGACGTCCAGGTCTATGAGCAGGCCAGTGATACGTTTGTCGACGCATATATAAGCAACAGCTATCCCAAGGCTATCCTCTGTGCCGTTACCATACGCTTTCTCAGCTCCGACGGAGAAGAAGTAGCGTCCGGAAACCTGCGCACCACTGATGGCCAGTATCTGTTAAGGCTTGACCCAGGCGATACCACTGTCTATGCCCAGATAAACACCGATACATCCCTATTAAGCCTTGATTTTAAACTGGAGTATGATGCACAGGTGGGTATAAGGCCCGAAAAGAGCTGACAATTTAGCATTTTGCTGGTGCATTAAGGCGTATGATCGGTTATAATTGTTCGAAACGACTTGTTAATAAGGAGATTTGTATTTATATGAAGAGATTCGTGGCTATTTTGATGACTATTTCAATATTTCTCATCATGGGAACCGGCTGCTTCGGATGCAACGGGTGTTTTGGCTGCGGCGCCAAGGCCAATCCCAGGGTTGCCGTTGTGCTGCCTGAAAGCATAGGCGACGACCTGCTAAAAGAGGCCGAGGAAACCATGAAATCCATGAGCGGACAACATGGGATAGAGTATATCTTTAAAAAGTTTCCAACTCAGGATGAACAAGCTTCCATAATAGATACCCTTGTAGGCTGGCGCGCAAATGCAATAGTCATGTGGCCGGTGGACGCTTCATCGGCGGAGGGAGCCGTAAGCATGATAAACGAGGCGAAAATACCGCTCGTGCTCTGCAACAACAGGATATCCAACGTTACGCCAACCGTTTATGCCGATATGGGTTCAACGGTGGAATCCGCGGGCGAAAAGGCAGCCGCTTACTACAATGATTTTTTCAGTGGAAGCCTTGAAAAGGGCGAGGCCGTATCATATCTTTCCGTTACGAGCGGCGATTCTAACGGATTTAATGATGCGTTTGAAGCTAATTTAAACCCATCAATAGCTATGAAAGAAAGTCTATCAGTTGACGGTACCAGGGACGGGGCAAAAGCGGCAATGAGCAGCTGGCTTTCAAGCAGTGAAAAGACGGCGCGTGAATCCATAAACGCTGTGTTTACTGACAGCGATGAGGCGGCGTTGGGCGTAATGGACGCTATAAAGGAGTATAAAGACGGGAAACAGGGCATAGGACTAATCACCGGCTTCGGCGGCGATGGGATGCAGTTTGAGAACCATAAGCTTTCAAAGGTGACCTGCGCCACGTTTACCAGCGGGACTGGCGCCCTTTCAGCGGCAATACAGTGCGCCGCCGCTATCGTAACGGGTGAAAAGGAGTTTGATGGTCGCACCATTGAGGGGAGCTTTGAAATGGGAAGCGTTACCATGGCCTATAAAAAATAATATGACAAAGGACGAGCTTAGCAAATACATAGATCACACTTGCCTCAAGCCGGATGCTACGCGCGGCATGATCGACTCGGTTTGCCAGGAGGCGACGGAGTATGGGTTTAAATCCGTATGCGTTAACCCCATCTGGATACGCCATGTCGCTGAAAAGCTAGAGGGCGCCCCCGTCCTCCCCTGCTGCGTGGTCGGGTTTCCGTTAGGCGCCGGGCTTACTTCAATTAAAGCCCTTGAAGCTGCCGAGTGCTGTGCGCTCGGAGCTAAGGAAATAGATATGGTGATCAACATCGGGGCAGCAAAGGCACAGGATTGGGAAGGCGTCATGTCGGACGTAGCGGCCGTCGTCACCGCAGTTAGCGGCCGCGCTGTAGTAAAAGCGATAATTGAAGTCCGCCTTCTTACCGACGCTGAAAAAATCAGGGCATGTATATGCGCTAAGGAAGCTGGGGCGGGCTTTGTAAAAACGTCCACCGGATTTTTAGGCGGCGGCGCAACCGTTAGCGACGTGCGCCTTATGCGGTCCGCCGTAGGCGACGCCATTGGTGTGAAGGCTTCGGGAGGTATCCGTTCGTATAATGACGCAATCGCAATGATACAAGCAGGCGCAAATCGTATAGGCTGCAGCGCGTCAATCGCAATAATAAACGGGATTGATCGCCGACATAACGCCGAAACATAGAATATGTCCTGTTAACATGCGGCGCAATGTGTCATTAATGTGGAACATGCGGTATAAAATGATGATACGAGGGTTAATACGCTTGCCAGGTTTTAAAATATGGTTTACAATATAGATCTGGCAGTGGGTTAACTTTAGCCATACTGTTGTTTTTTAACTATATTGTTGAAAAACGGAAATAAAAGGAGGACGTAAAATGCCGGGAATCATAGAAACAGAACTTGGCAAGATCACGATTGCCGAGGACATTGTCGCCACCATTGTGGGATATGCCGCAGGCGAAAACTACGGTATAGTCGGCATGAGCGGCAAAACCGCCACGGACGCCATATTACAGCTAGTCGGCGGGACAAATCTCAAGCGCGGGGTCAAGGTAACATCGTTTGAGAATGGATCGGCGCTTGATATCGACCTCTATGTAACGGTGCTCTATGGGGTTTCATTGCCCGCGGTCGCCAGAAACGCCATAGAAAACGTCCGCTATCGTGTGGAAGATATTACCGGCGTAAAAGTCAACAATGTGAATATCCACATAGAAGCGGTCAGGGTCTGACAAAGCCTGCTAAACGGCCCTGTTAAACATGCCTTATGTCAAAAGCGGGGGTAACTGAGCTATTGCCGTGCCAAGCTCATTGCTTTTGATACGGCGCCATAAAATTTGGCGCAGGCATGTATTCTTTCTTACAGGAGGAAACATAACTTGGATGAGTTGAATATTAGCGGTGCGCTGCTGCGCGAAATGTTTTACACAGGAGCCGCGCTGCTGGAAAAGGAGAAATCCGTCATCGACGCTCTGAATGTTTTTCCCGTACCAGACGGCGACACGGGAACAAACATGTGCATGACCATGCAGAGCGCTGTAAAGGAGCTGAAAGGATGCCAGGGCGACACGGTGAGCGACGTGGCAAGCAGCATCTCCTTAGGCGCGCTCAAAGGAGCGAGAGGCAACTCCGGCGTAATACTTTCACAGCTTTTCCGCGGCTTTGCAAAGGCTGTAAAGGACAAGGATACAATGGATCCCAAGCTTCTCGCCGAAGCCTTAAGGCTGGGAACCGAAGCCGCTTACAAGGCGGTGATGCGTCCCAAGGAAGGCACCATGCTTACAGTGTCGCGTATGATCAGCGACGCTGTTAATAAGGCGTATGCCGAAGGCGCCAGTACCCTAAGGCTGATTGAAACCATGCTCAGCTCAGGCGCCTTATCCCTGGAAATGACTCCGCAGCTGCTTCCGGTTTTAAAGGAAGCAGGCGTTGTGGATTCAGGCGGCAAGGGACTTTTAACCATATACCGCGGATTCAAGATGGCTGTCGACGGGGAGTCGGTGGATGACTTTGCGGTCGAGCTTGAGAGTGCAGTTCAGCCCCCGGAAGATGTTCTTACCCTTGACGATGTGGAAGATATCAAATTCGGTTATTGTACGGAATTTTTTATTATTCATCTTAACGATACTTTCACTGAGCTTGATTTGGACAAATTTCGCGATGCGCTGATCGAACTCGGAGACTCGGTTGTAGTTGCCCATGACGTCGGCTATGTCAAGGTACACGTACATTCTGACGCTCCCGGCAGGGTTTTGCAGCTTGCTACCATGTTGGGCGAAATCAACAATGTAAAGATTGAAAATATGCGCGAACAGAACCGCCAGATACAGGAGAACCTGAAGAAAAACGAGAAGGAAACCGCTATGGTGTCTGTCAGCGCCGGTGACGGGATAGGCGATGTGTTTAAGGATCTGGGCGTAACCTCCCTCATTGAGGGCGGTCAAACCATGAATCCCAGCATTGACACAATATTAAAGTCCATACGGAGGGCTAACGCAAGAAATGTATTCGTTCTTCCCAACAATTCCAATATTATTCTTGCGGCACAGCAGGCTGCCAAGCTTTCCGACAGGAATGTGACGGTAATCCCCACAAAGACGATCATGCAGGGCATTTCTGCGGCGATGGCGTTTAACCCCGACAACAGCGCCGAAGAGATAGAACGCGACATGACGGACGCATTTAAAAGCGTTAAATCAGGCTCGGTAACGTATGCTGTACGCACAACGTCGTTTAACGGCACTGGTATAAACGAAGGCGACATTATTGGGCTGATGGACGGGGAAATCGTAACGGTAAACGGCAGCGTGGACGGAACCTCAAGGGAGCTTCTCCGGAAGATGCTCGAAGGGCATGATGAGGATGCAATCGTAACCATATTTTACGGCAACAATATGGATGAGGATAACGCAAACGCTCTTGTTGCTGAAATGGAGAAGGAATTCCCACACGCGGAGTTTATAGTTCAATATGGAGGCCAACCGCTTTATTACTATTATTTCTCGGTTGAATAAGTAAGTGCTGGAAAATCCTATAACAAGCGTCAAAGGTGTAGGCCCGCGCCGAGCGGAAGCGTTCGGCAAGCTGGGCCTTACCTGTTTATACGACCTGCTTCGTTTCATGCCTAGGGATTATATAGATTGCTCCAGGACAACTCCTGTAAGCGGTATGGTAGACGGCAGCCCATGTTTACTTCACCTTGAAGTAGTTGGAAACGATAAAATAGTGCGCACCAAAACGGGCACCATGCTGCTGGTTGACGCCCGGGATGGCTCAGGCTGCTTAAAGCTATGCCTGTTCAATCAGGCTTACAGATATGGCAAGCTTAATAAGGGAAGCTCCGCCTATTTCTATGGCAAGGCGGATTTAAAACATGGCAGAAGACTTATAAGCCCTATAACGTTCAGTCAAATACCTGGTATAATACCCATATATCCCACAACGAACGGGCTATCACAAAAGATAATACGTTCTACTGTACGTGCAGCGCTTGATACCGCGGGCCACGTACACGATTCGCTTCCGCTTAGCATAAGGGAGCGCTTTTCAGTTTGTGAACTCGGCTTTGCGCTGAAAAACCTTCATTTTCCGGAGGATTTGGATTCCCTTGAGTCCGCCAGGCGCCGGCTCGTTTTTGAGGACATGCTTGCATATACGTTGATGCTAAACCTTTTCAAAAAATCAACTCGTCAGAATAAAGGAATAAAGTTCGATGTAAATGGGCTGTTTGAATCGTTTTCTAAGTTGCTTCCGTTCAATTTAACCAATGCCCAGGTTCGAGTTATGCGTGAAATCGAAGCGGATATGAATACGGAGGCGCCGATGAATAGGCTTTTGCAGGGCGATGTAGGATCTGGGAAAACCGCAATAGCCCTTTACGCCATGTTTATAGCTGTACATAATGGGTATCAGGCCGCGCTTATGGCGCCAACCGAAATACTGGCGCGGCAGCATTACCAATCCCTAAAGAATATATTCGGAGATAAGGCATGCATGCTCGTTGGAAGCCAGCCCCAGTCCCAAAGAAAGCAAATCAGCGCCAAAATTGAAAGCGGAGAGTATACGGCCATAACGGGAACGCATGCTCTGTTTCAGGAAAGCGTCGGGTTTGGTAATCTTGGAATTGTAATTGCTGATGAGCAGCACAGGTTCGGAGTGGAGCAGCGGGCTGCCATCGGTCATAAAGGTATAGCTCCTGATTATCTTATAATGTCGGCCACGCCAATACCGCGTACCCTGGCGCTTATGATATACGGAGACCTTAATGTATCCATTGTCAATGAACTGCCGCCTGGCAGGAAGCCTATTGATACCCGTTTTGTCCCTGAGGGAAGGCGCGAGGCTATGTACCGTTTCATTGAGGATCGCCTTAGGCGGGGAGAGCAGGCATATGTGGTATGCCCGTCAATAGATCCCATCGAAGGCATGGACAATATCCGATCCGCCACTGAGGTCTTCTCTGAATTATCTGATAAACTTTCTGTACGAACCGCGCTTTTGCATGGACGCATGAAGTCAAAAGATAAGGATGAGGTTGTAGAGCGTTTCCGGAAAGGGGAAATAGAGCTTATCGTATCAACCACGGTTATAGAGGTAGGCGTCGACGTCCCAAACGCTACAATAATGGTCATAGAAAACGCGGATAGATTTGGGCTTGCGCAGCTGCATCAGCTTCGCGGCAGGGTTGGAAGGGGAGGACAAGCTTCCTTCTGTTTTCTTTTAGCACAAAGCAATGGCGGGAATACCAAGGAAAGGCTTTCTGTGCTCCAAAAATCAAACGATGGATTTGAGATAGCTAGAAAGGATCTTGAGCTGCGGGGTCCAGGGGAGTTCCTTGGAACCCGTCAGCACGGAATGGACGAATTTGCAGCAACAGGCCTTGCAAGCGATATGAGCATATTGGAGCATGCGGTTGCCGCCTCTGATATGATAATGTCTGACAAAGCTTTACAAATAGCCTGCGGGGATATAATGACACGCTCAAATAAAATATTATCAAAAAAATTAAAGGAAATAGCGTTAAACTGATTTAATCATAACATACTATAGTAATAAAGATGCTATACAAATACCTTTGATTTAAAATTTGTAAAAATAATTATATATTTCCTGTCATATTATCATCTTTACAGGACAAATTAGTACTGTCGTGACGAAGCAAATCGATTGCGGCTTGCAACACCAACAAAGCCACGATCAACTGCTGCGGCACGTTTAAATAAGAACTACCTAAGGAGGTGAAAAAGATGGCACGTAATAACGTTATAGTTCCTGAGGCTAAGCAGGCAATGGATTCTTTCAAGATGGAAGTTGCCAATTCCCTCAACGTAAACCTGAAGCAGGGTTACAACGGAGACCTCACCGCCCGTGAAGCTGGATCCATCGGTGGTGAAATGGTTAAGCGCATGATTGCTTACGCTGAAAGCAACATGCCTAAGTAACAACTTAGTTTAAAAGGGTTTAGGTGAAGCGGCGAGGATTCTACAAGCAGATTGACGCAATTCCGCCCGCTCCATTGAACTGGGAGGCCTTAAAGCATCAAGCGATTGAAATCGTATATACGCCGCTTTTACCTAATGGTTTGCATAATAAATTTGCGGCAATAAGGAGGTGAAAAAGATGTCAAGAAGCAACAATAACAACAACCGTGAAATGAAGTCCAGGCTCCATAACTTCAAAACCGAGGTGGCTAATTCATTGAACGTTAACCTGAAGCAGGGTTATAATGGCGATATTACTTCGCGCGAAGCCGGTTCAATCGGCGGCGAGATGGTTAAGCGCATGATTGCTTACGCTGAGCAGCACATGAACAATGGCGGCAGCAACATGAACGGCGGCAACATGATGAAATAATTTCCCTGATAATAGAACGGTATACCAGCGGGGCGCCTATTGTAGGCGCCCCGCCCATCGTGTAAAAAAAGTGGCGCGGCCGCTTTTTTGAGGTTACGGGCCTTACCTCTCACCCTTTGGGCTACGGGGCGGCAAAACCCGCAAAACCGCCATAGGCGATTCGCTTCGTACTGTACAGCACGAAGTGAATTTAAGCCGCAAAAGCCAGCCTCCGGTTGCAAACAGCTATTGGACAGGCCTTTGCTCCCGAGGTATCAAAAGACCGGCGCGCATGTCGCTGGCTTTGATGGATTATACTTTTCGAGGATGTACCAAAGTTATCCTATCTGATTTTTAGTAGATTGCAAAATTGGAGTGATGTTCCCAGGCCTATACTATCCCCTGTGCGTTTTTTGGAGTTCTTGGAACCTTTTTTGCACAAAAGGTTCTTGTCGGCGGCAATACCCACTAAAGAACGAAAACCTCAAGGTTTTCATCCGGCTCTTACGAGCATGTCGTCAGAGCTGGCTGAGAGCGAAGGGCTTCGGCCCTTGACAATCCCAGGGTTTTTTGACAGTTTGAGCGGGACACCAATTATAGGAGCCCCGCCCATCTTTATAATCAATAATGGGCAATAGCTTATCCCTGCATTTGGGTTTCAATATACAAAATACCCGCGTTACTTATATAATTAACTGATTATTTAGAAAAACGTAAGCAATATCAATGGATTTATTTAGTTTTTTTTGATAATCTAAATACAAATATAGAAGGAGTGAATACATGGCCTCACGCATAATGGTCGTAGACGACGAACATGAGATTGCAGACCTCATTGAAGTTTATTTAAACAACGAGGGTTTCATGGTGTATAAATTTTATTGCTCCAGGGACGCTCTCGAATGCGCCGCAAAAACCGAACTGGATCTTGCCATTTTGGACGTAATGATGCCTGATATTGACGGCTTTACTGTGTGCCGTACTATACGTGAATCGCGCACTTATCCCATAATAATGCTGACTGCTAAAGAGCAGGAAATAGATAAGATTACCGGATTGACTCTCGGAGCGGACGACTATGTAACCAAACCCTTCAGACCGCTGGAACTTATAGCCAGGGTAAAGGCACAGCTGCGCCGGTATAAAAGATATAATCAGAGTCAGGCGGACAGGGAGTCGATAATAACTTATTCCGGCCTTATGCTGGATAAGAACAGTCATGAATGTACGCTTAATGAAATCCCCCTGTGTCTTACCCCCACGGAGTTTTCAATACTCTGGTTTCTTTGCGAGAACAAAGGGCGCGTTGTAAGCTCTGAAGAATTGTTCCATGCGGTTTGGGAGGAAAAGTATTACACCAATAACAATACGGTTATGGTACATATAAGGCATCTGCGCAAAAAGCTGCAGGATTCGGCGGAAAACCCTAAATATATAAAAACCGTATGGGGAGTAGGCTATAAAATTGGATAATTCCTTTGCAAAAGCATATAGAAACAAGGTATTTCATACTCATATAATAGTTACCGCTATCATATTAGTGGTAGTATTATTTCTGTATCTATTTTTTGATTTTGTTGCGAATGGATTTATCGTCAGCCTTTTGGACATGCTCTTTGGAAGATCCTCTACAATAACCTCATTTATAACCAACAGGTATATATTCATTCCGTTTTTGACGGTGTTGTCGGTGTTTATCGGCTGGGTAGCGGTCGAGGGAAGGGCCTTGCGTAAATTATCCGCCGCAATTGGCGATATGAAGGACTTTTTCAAGAATGACAGCGAACACCTTATCCTAGATAAGGACTTTCAAGAAATTGCCGTTGAGCTTAATTCCTTTAAGCTCAACAGCATTAAAAACGAGCAGCGAGCTCAGATGGAAACCCAGAGGAAGAACGACCTTATCACCTACCTTGCCCATGATATCAAAACTCCGCTGACATCCGTTATAGGCTATCTCAGCCTTTTGGATGAGGCTAAGGAGCTGCCCGCAATGCAAAGGCAAAAATACATTAAAATCACGCTTGACAAGGCATATCGGCTTGAGACACTTGTAAACGAATTTTTTGATATAACCCGATTTAATCTGTCAACCATACCCTTGGAAAAAGAGGTCATCGATCTCAAGCTGATGCTCATGCAGATGGCCGATGAGTTTTACCCAACTCTTGCCCCAAGCGGCAAATCCGCGCTGATAAACGTGCCCGACGGGCTGTCAGTATATGCGGACTCGGATAAGCTCGCGCGCGTATTTAACAATATACTTAAAAACGCCGTCACTTACAGCGCGCCAAACTCTGTAATAGAAATCGCCGCAAGGTCAGAGATTGGAGCTGTTGAGATTGCATTTAAGAATACGGGCGTAAGAATACCCGAAGAAAGGCTGAGGGCCATATTTGAAAAGTTCTATCGTCTGGACGCATCTAGATCCTCCAATACAGGCGGCGCGGGTCTGGGACTAGCCATTGCAAAGGAAATAGTTGAGGCTCATGGAGGCATTATAAACGCCTCAAGCTGCGAAGAGTATACGGTGTTTACTGTAACGCTCCCAATACTTTAAATGGTTTTGAATGCAGGCTATATAATTTCATTGATGTGATAAACATTTGCAGGGGAAGGATCATAATTCGGCCTTAGCAGTTTAATGGTCCAAGCTCTGGCTGGGAAAGCAAGAACTAAAATGAGGGATTTGCATATAGTTCAGCGGAAGAAATTGCGGCATGCGGCAGAGGGACTTAAACGGCATTTTTGATGTTTTAGGTGTTTCATCCGATTACTTTGCGCCATATGTTCAAAATGCCGTGCAACTTAAGATTATTTTAATAATTCGTCCTATTTGCATTAACAATGTTTTCTAGATAATTGGGTACAATAAAACGCAGGAACCTGTTTAACGTGTGAAAGGAGTTTTTGAATGAACAAACCAAAGATTGCTGTCCTGTTTGGAGGGTGTTCTGAGGAATATGATATTTCCCTGCAGTCCGCCGCATCGGTAATACGGAATATAGACGGCAATAAATATGATATAATAAATATTGGCATATCCAGGCATGGCGTCTGGCATAGATACTACGGGCCGGCTGATCTTATTGAAAGCGGCGCATGGGAGAGCTATTATAAATGCCCTGTCGCGTTCATATCGCCAAGCAGGGACGTTCACGGCATAGTAGAGTTTACATCGATGGGTACTTGCTGTGAGCGAATTGACGCCGCGTTTCCGGTTCTTCACGGAAGAAATGGAGAGGATGGAACCGTTCAGGGCCTGCTGGAGATGGCGGGAATACCTGTAATAGGCTGCGGGATGTTATCCTCCGCAATATGTATGGATAAGGATGTGGCCCACTCCCTTGTCAAATCCGTCGGCGTCAGCACCACGCCCTCTATAGTTGTGCGAAAGAACGACGATATGCATGATATCGTCCTGAAAGCGTCTAAGCTCATATATCCGCTGTTTGTAAAGCCGGCCAGGTCTGGATCTTCGATAGGCATATGCAAGGTTGAACGCGAGACCGGCCTTGCATCCGCTGTATCCAGCGCGTTTGAGCATGATACCAAGGTTGTAATAGAGCAGGCCGTAAATGGGGTTGAGGTGGGCTGCGCCGTGCTTGGCGGCTGTTCTGAACCGATAACCGGAGCTGTCGATGAAATAGATCTGATAAGCGGCTTTCTGGATTACGAGGAGAAATACGGAGCGAGAACAGCCACCATCAGGGTTCCCGCGCGTATTTCCGAAAGCCTTGAAGAAAGGATTAAGCAGACGGCCAAGCTTATATACCGCACGCTTGAATGCAGCGGCTTTGCGCGAGTAGATATGTTTTTGGCTGAAGACGGGGAAATAGTGTTTAACGAAGTTAACACCATACCTGGCCTTACATGTAAAAGCCGCTATGCAAGGATGCTTGAGACGGCTGGAATAAGCTTTAAAACGTTTATAAACATATTATTGGATGGGTGGTATAAAAATGAAAGATATAGTTATGGACCAGAGGTCTGTATACAAAGGTAACCTGATACTTGTCAACAGGGATAACCCCATACGCGAAAGGCTTGCCGAATCCGATCTCGTCCCTGTAAGCCAAAATGATCAAGGCATACTGCTATGCTGTTCAGCGCAGCGCATGCTCCAAAAGCTTATCTCGGCGCTAGGCGCGCACGATATGATCGTGCCGGTAAGCGGCTACCGCAGCGCTGAGGAGCAGCGTGATATATTTGAAAGCTCCATGCGGGAAAATGGCGCGGAATTTACAAACGCTTATGTAGCGCCTGTCAACGCTAGCGAGCATCAGACGGGGCTTGCTATTGACCTTGGAGAAAACATGCCTGATATTGACTTTATACGCCCCAGCTTTCCATATCACGGCATTTGTCAGAAATTCAGACAGTCCGCCCCATTCTTTGGCTTTGTAGAGCGTTATTCAGAGGATAAAACGTCAATAACCGGCATTGCGCATGAGCCCTGGCATTTTCGTTATGTCGGCGTCCCTCACTCGCTTATTATGGCCCGTTTCAACATGGCTTTAGAGGAGTATATTGATTACCTGCGGCAGTTTACGTACGATTCGGGACCTCTCGTTGAGGAAATGGGAGACAAAATCATTAAGATATATTACGCTTCCCTTGACGGTCATGCATCAAAGGCATTATCAATACCCGCCGATAGGCCCGCATATATTTCCGGCAACAATAATGACGGCCTTATAATTACGGTATGGGACAATGCTGATTAGCCTGGTATTCAACTGCGTGTATACTATACAACATTAAAGTTTTGAATCAATACAGAACCAACGATAGCTAAAGAGGTGCTACATGGCCAGAAAAAGAATAACACAGATATTTCCCTTCCTGCTGCCGCTAAGGGTTAAGCAGCGCAAGCTGTTCTTTTATCTTAAGATGCGGTTTGATAGAAACAGGTATTCAAAGATAATACAAAATGAACGGCTTCCATATGAAGTGTTTCACGCCAGCTTTTCAATGATAAACGAAGAGAGCGGACACGATATACAGTATCAGTACAACAAGGTACATAACCTGAAGCTGGCCGCCGCAACAATGAACGGCCTGCTTATCAAGCCGTCGGAAACGTTCTCGTTTTGGATGCGCGCGCGCTTTGCGGATAAAAAAATCCCATATAAGGACGGCCTTACCCTGGTGTATGGAAAGGTTATCGGCCAGTATGGCGGCGGCCTATGCCAGCTTAGCGACCTGATATACTGGATGTTTCTCCATACCCCGCTTGAGATAGTCGAAAGGCATCCGCATACCATAAGAAGCTTTCCTGCGTCTGGCATCCCTCAGGGCGCGGAAGCTACCATAAGCGAGGGATGGCTTGACCTGAAAGCCAAAAACCGCACCTCAAGATTGTATCAGCTGGTATTTGAGTTTACCGAGGACTCGATAAATGGATTTATTCTGTCAGATAGTCCAGCTGAATGCCGTTTTGAGGTTGAGGCTAGGGATGTTGTGTATATCCGAAGGAAGGACAGCATGTTTGAACAGGCGAACGTTTATAGAAAATCTCTGGACGCCGAAACCGGAACCGTGGTAAGCGAGGATTTTCTATATACCGACCGCTGCGAAATTGGCTTCAATCCTCCTGAAGGCGCGGAAATTATTGAGAGTGACGATTAATCGTTGAATGTTTATTATGGGCTGGAGGCGTCTCCGGCCCGTTTTATAACAGAAGTTATTTTTTTATCCTCAAATAACCTGCGGTAGTATGTCATAATAATATATGCCACAGCAACCTTCAAATATCTATTGCTTTACATCATTAGCAACTATATAATTTGTATGCTGGCCTTGAATTTTGCTTGACCAGCGCTCACATATAATCACTGCCTGCGGGAGCGCGTGGATGATGACGCGCCCGAGCTTGCCGCGGTCTTGAACTGGTCAACAAAAGCCGACCATAATGCTATTTTAACGGAGGAGGTTCATTTATTATGGATTTCACGCTGTCCAAGGAGCACGAAATGCTTCGCGACATGTACCGTAAGTTCACTGAGAATGAGGTAAAGCCTCTCGCCGAGGATATCGACGAGCAGGAGCGCTTTCCGGTGGAAACGGTAAAGAAACTGGCCCGTTACGGATTTATGGGCATTCCATTCCCAAAGGAATATGGCGGCGCCGGCGGAGATATGCTTGCATATGTGATGGCCGTTGAAGAGCTTTCAAAGGCCTGCGGTACGACTGGCGTTATCGTTTCAGCCCATACTTCCCTATGCTGCGCCCCCATATACGAAAATGGTACGGAAGCGCAAAAGCGCAAATACCTGCCAAAACTGCTTTCTGGGGAACATCTGGGCGCGTTTGCCCTTACGGAACCTGGCGCGGGCACGGACGCGGCCGGCCAGCAGACCAGGGCGGAGCTTCAGGGGGACAACTATATCCTCAACGGCACTAAAATATTTATAACAAACGCCGGCTATGCCGATATCTATATTGTTATGGCAATGACCGACAAGTCTCAGGGAACCCGCGGCATATCCGCATTTATAATTGAAAAGGACTTTCCAGGCTTCTCCGTTGGAAAGAAGGAGCGAAAAATGGGGATACGGGGTTCGTCTACCTGTGAGCTGATCATGCAAAACTGTATCGTCCCAAAGGAAAACCTGCTTGGAAGGGAGGGAAAGGGATTTGCTCTTGCCATGAAAACACTCGACGGCGGGCGCATAGGCATTGCCGCCCAGGCGCTGGGCATAGGTGAAGGGGCCATAGAGGAAACGATAAAATATGTTCGCGAGCGCAAACAGTTCGGCAAGCGCATCTCACAGATGCAAAACACCCAGTTCCAGCTGGCGGATATGCATACGCGCATGGAAGCGGCCAAGTATCTGGTTTACAGTGCCGCAATGAAAAAGGAGAGCGGCGCCAAGTACTCAATGGACGCGGCAATGGCAAAGCTGTTCGCGGCCGAGGCGGCAAGCGACGTAACCCGAAGGGCTGTACAGCTCTTTGGAGGATATGGCTATACTCGCGAGTACCCTGTTGAGCGCATGATGCGCGACGCGAAGATCACCGAGATATATGAAGGCACCAGCGAGGTACAGCGCATGGTAATCTCGGCGGGCCTTAACGTCAACTGAGGAGGGACTAGTAATGAAAATCGTAGTATGTATGAAGCAGGTTCCCGATACAACGGAGGTCAAACTGGACCCCAAGACAGGGACTTTAATACGCGAAGGGGTTCCAAGCATAATAAACCCCGACGATAAGGCTGGCCTTGAGGCGGCCCTCACCATACGTGAAAAGGTGGGCGGAACCGTATCGGTTGTGTCGATGGGCCCTCCGCAAGCCGACGCGGCGCTTAGGGAGGCGCTTGCAATGGGCGCTGACGAGGCCTATCTTATAACGGACAGGGCGTTTGGCGGAGCCGACACCTGGGCAACTTCATCCACCATTGCCGCGGCGCTAAAGCGGATTGGATACGACGTGATTATCACCGGAAGGCAGGCGATAGACGGAGATACAGCCCAGGTTGGGCCTCAGATAGCCGAGCATCTTGGTCTGCCTCAGGTAAGCTATGTCGAATCAATCGAATCGGTTGACGATGAAAAGATGGTCGTCAAGCGCCAGTTTGAAGACAGGTACCATTTGATAGAGGTAAAGCTCCCCTGCCTCATTACGGCTTTAAGCGAGCTTGCCGCTCCGCGGTATATGAGCGTTGCAGGCATATTTGACGCCTACCGCGAAAAGCAGGTGAATATTCTTACCCTGAAGGAGCTTGAGGACGTACTGGATACCTCCAATATAGGACTTGCGGGTTCTCCAACCAGAGTTAAGCAGAGCTTCACCAAACAGCCCAAGGGCAAGGGTGAAAAGTACGAGCTTGGCGCCGACGAAGCGGTCGAGCTTATAATTAAAACGCTGGCCGACAAGTACATCATATAATGCGGAGGTAAATGGATATGAGTAAAAACATATTTGTCTTTGCTGAACAGCGTGACGGTAAGCTTCAAAAGGTATCGCTTGAGCTTATCGGCAAGGCTCGCGAGCTGATAACGGCGCCTGACCAAAAGGTCGCCGCGGTTCTAATAGGATACGATATTAGGGAAGCTGCCTCCAACCTGATCGCTTTTGGCGCCGACGAAGTAATTATAGCTGAGAACCCGGCTTTTGCCGAATATATGACTGAGCCTTACGCAAAGGCTATGAGCGAAATTATCTCCCAGCGCAGGCCGGAAATAGTGCTGTATGGCGCTACTTCAATAGGACGCGACCTGGCGCCGAGGGTGTCCGCAAGAATACATACGGGGCTTACGGCGGACTGCACAAAGCTTGAGATTGATGAAGAAACCGGTCTGTTGCTCATGACGCGTCCAGCGTTTGGCGGCAATATAATGGCCACTATAGTGTGTGCACAACACCGTCCACAGATGGCTACCGTGCGTCCCGGCGTAATGAAGGCTCAGGCTAGGGATGAAGCGCGCCATGGCATAATAACAGAGTTCCCTATTGATTTCGAACAATCGGATATGAATGTCCGCATATTGGAGGTCGTTAAAGGGGAAAAGCGAAGCGTGGATATCACTGATGCCAAGATACTTGTATCTGGCGGCAGAGGAATAGGAAAGCCTGAGAAATTTGAAATGCTTCATGAGCTTGCGGACGCACTCGGCGGTGAAACATCCTCTTCTCGCGCAAACGTAGACGCCGGCTGGATTGACCGTGACAGGCAGGTAGGGCAAACCGGCAAAACCGTCCATCCCAAGCTGTATATCGCCTGCGGGATCTCAGGCGCAATACAGCATATTGCCGGCATGGAGGAATCGGATTTTATAATCGCTATCAATAAGGACAGCGGCGCCCCGATATTCGACGTTGCGGATCTTGGCATCGTGGGCGACTTGAACGTGATTGTTCCTAAGCTGACTGAGGCGCTTAAAAAGTTTAAGGCTGAAAAGGTACTGTAGCGGCTTGTTCAGGGCTAATTAAACCATTTAGAGGAACGCGTGACAGGCGTTCCTCTAAATGTGTCAAAAAAGCGGCTACGGGTTTAGTCTCCCGTCCCCTTCCGGCTCCTGTGCGGCAAAACCCGCAAGGAACGAAAACCTCGCGGTTTAAATCCGGCTCTGACGGCATGCGCGTCAGAGCCGGATTTAAAGTCAATGCTGCGGCCCCTGACAATCCAGAAGTTTTTTGACAGCCTGTAAGGAACGTCCGTCGTTCCTCTTTATAATCCTATTGTGCGGTGTGTTTTTTAAACCCAATCAATTTTTGCCCATTAATGTCTTCGCGGCGCGTCAAAGGACGGCAAATATGTGGCATTATCATACGTCCCATGATATAATTGCTTTATAGATTAAATGATTGGAGAAGGGAATATGGAATTTAGGATAATATCACTACCGTCGTTTAAAGCCGCCTCCTCAGGGCTGGACAAAAATTTTGATTTTTCTCCAACTGGCGTTTTAGGGAAGTTCAACACATATTTTTCCGCTATTAAACCCATGGATAGGGATAGCTTTATGCCCCGTGATTTTCTATATTACGATGAGAAGAATAAGGGGCTGGTCTGGATTTGGGCATTGAGCGAGGGCATGGATGACGGCGGAAATGAAATACTTGATTTTGAAGGAGGCTATTATTTAACATACATCTATAAGGATGGAGATGAGGAAGCCAATCAAAGATTATATGGAGAAGCCATAAAATATATCGAGGAGTCTGAGGTTTTGGAGCTTGACGTCCGTCCGGACCATTATTCCATGGGCCACATCATCACCCCGCCTGAAATCATACAAGCGCAGGGCTGGGCGCAGATGGAAGCCTTTATTCCGGTAAAGTTACGAAAATAATAGTTGTTCACTCTTATTTAATGCCTGTATGCACCTGTGGGATAAGGCGCGTTGCGGGCGTTTGCTTTAAATATTTTAAGCATTGTACAAAAGAATGCCCTACGAATACTTGACTTGCAAATAGATTTGGTTATTAGGGCGGTTTTTGTTACGGCGGCTATTAATCGTCCTCCATCCTGTCCCTCGGAGGAAGCCTGAGGTTGTGCCACAGATTATATTTGTGCGTATCGGCTATTGAATTCATCAGTCTGTCCTCAGCGTCGGGCACTATTCCGCATAAATATGAAAGAACGGACTTCATCTCCTCCCTTTTGGTCTTGCCCGCGACAGGACAGTTGGGCTTTAACACTGGAAGCTCAAGGCGGTTGGCAACTCCCAGGGCGTATTTTTCCGGAAGAAATACCAAAGGACGAATCAATGTTACGCCTTTACGGCTTAGATAGGTCACTGGACCAAACGTATTAAGCCTGCTCTCATAGAGAAGGCTTAAAAAGAACGTTTCCAATACATCCTCCCTGTTGTGCCCAAGCGCCACTAGCCTGCATCCGCGCGCCAGCGCCGCGTTGTTCAGCGCTCCCCGTCTAAGCTTGGCGCACATCGCGCAGGGATTGCTCTCCTTTCGTATATTGAAGACTACTTCTCCAATATCAGTTTTGATTACATCGAACGGCACCCCTATGCTTTGCGCAAATTCGCTTACCTTTGCCGTATCCTGCTCTACAAGGCCCAGATCAAGCATAACGCCGCACACCTCATAGCTGCGCCTGCAAAACCTCTGGTAGAGTTTTAAGCCATACATAAGAAGCAGGCTATCCTTTCCTCCGGATACCCCGACGCATATCCTATCCCCATCCTGTATCATGTTATACCGCTCGTCAGCGCGGCGTATGCAGCCCAAAACCCGTTTCATTCAAAACTCCAGCCCTTTTTGCAGAAATTAACCGCAAATAATCGTACGGATAAGATTATACGATATAATGGCCATGTTGTACAGCCCTTTATACATATAAAAGGGCTCACGTCTAAAACGGTCCTGTACCCTCCGTTATATGCCAATGCTTATGCGATAATAACATTCCGCAAAGATATGCAATGCTGTCCAAGCTTAATATATAAGCTGCGTCACTCGCTTAATTGATAAAATACTTCCCTTTTTTTGCAGCATAGGATAAATGGCCGTCCAAGGTATTCCCTGGACGGCCATAGCTCATACTAACAGGCAACCCAATTTATTTCAATGAGTCAAGAAACGCTTTAATTCTGCGTACAGCTTCCTTTATGTCGTTTATATCTGTGGCATAGCAACACCTGATATAGCCCTCTCCGCTGGGCCCAAACGCGGTACCGGGCACAGCGCAGACGTTTGAATATGCCAAAAGCCTGTCGCAGAACTCCTCGGAACACAACCCGCTTACCGATATTGAGGGGAACACATAGAATGCGCCTTCAGGCTCGTTGCAAGTCATACCAAGTTCATTAAAGGAGTCGATTATATAACGGCGGCGCTTGTCATACTCGTTTACCATATAGCGCATGTCCGCCCAGTCGGTTTCAAAGCCCTGCCTGAGAGCGGCGATGCCCGCATACTGGGCCGGCGTAGGCGCGCTCAGCATCGTAAGCTGATGTATCTTCGTCATCGCGGCGATTATCTCCCTGGGAGCCGCCGCATAGCCCAGGCGCCAGCCGGTCATGGAAAACGCCTTTGAAAAACCATTAAGCACCACGGTGCGCTCGCGCATGCCTGGCAGGGATGCGATTGAAACGTGGCGCTTCCCGCCATAGGTCAGCTCTGAATATATTTCATCGGCCAGCACCAATATGTCGGTACCGCGCAGAATGTCAGCTATCGGGACCAGATCTTCATATTCCATTATCCCACCCGTAGGATTGTTGGGGAACGGAAGAATCAGCGCCTTGGTCCTCGGCGTAATAGCAGCCTTAAGCGCATCCGGAGTGATCTTAAACTTTGTGTCAGAGGTAGTAACCAGCGGAACCGCCGTTGCGCCCGCGAACGTTACGCCCGGTATATAGGCTACATAGGTGGGTTCGGGAACTATCACCTCGTCGCCCGGCGCTATCAATGCGCGTATAGCCAGATCAATGGCCTGGCTTGCGCCCACGGTGATCAGGATTTCGGATATATCGTACTTCAGGTTAACGCGCTCATCCAAGTAACGGGAAATGAGTTCGCGCAGTTCAGGCATTCCTGAATTTGAGGAATATGGTATGCGTCCCTTTGAAAGCCTCTCCAGGGCTTCCCTTCTAATTGCCTCGGGCGTGGGGAAATCGGGCTCGCCAACTCCCAGGCTGATCGTTTCATCGTTAAGCAGGTCGAAATACTTTCTTATGCCCGAAGGGGGGACATCCTGAACGCTCTTTACGATGAGTTTTGAATAATCCATTTTGGAAGAAACCACCTTTCGTTTATTATGCGTTTTTCAACGGCCGACGGTATCCACCAAGTTTTTGCGTAATTAAAGCATAGCCAAGAGCCATGCTTTAAACGCTTAGGGGAGTTTCAGCTCTCGTCACTGTGGCTTTGGCAGCCTTGGATCCCCCGTCCCGACCTTGATCTTACCCCTTACAGGGTTGTAATTGTCGGTGTACAACTTTTCGGTTTCCACCAGTTCACCGTCTTTATACTTATACCTATATGCGGTTGCGCGGTATCCGTCCCTGGCCGTTATATCGGTTTCCCTGTAACCCTCCGGCCACTCTGAAACGTAGACATACTCGGGACTTTGCGGAGGTATGACCGCCTCGGTAATACCCTCCGTCTTATAGGTAATACCTTCCGGCAACGGAGCGCCATATATGTACACAGTCATAATATAATTCACATTGTCCGCATAAGCAAATATATAAATTGGAGCTTCTGTCTTATTTACAAACTTAAGATCCGGACCGCCTGTGGATACGGTGGCATCCAGTCCATAATCCACGTATGACGAAGGCCAGGAATGTTTCTTCCTCTCGGTAAATTCAATTTCAGGCCCGCAAAGCAGCAACGCGTTGTAAAGTGTGGTCGATACCTGACATATTCCCCCGCCCGGCTGGTTTACATATCTGCTGCCGTTTACTATTCCTGGGGCGAGAAGCCACCCGTCCTTTTCGTATCTGGGTCCGATATATTCATTGAATGAAATCTCCTGCCCTACTTCCACGCGGCAGCCGTTAAGTATATCGGCCGCCTTTTGAATATTGCGTATTCGGTTAAAGTTCTTAAGGCTTGAACTGGTTCCATATGAAGTCTGATAGGTTGCCCTAAGCTCTGTAAGGCCCTTTAGATCGTCGACTGTTAGTTCCGGTTCCACATACTCAAACTCAGGGCTTACCTCAACAGGCGCATTACTCTCGGATATCGCAGTTTTTATATCTGAAACGATATCATCAACGTTCAATCTCCTTCCGCGTTCCCCTTCAACATAGTCAAAACTTGGTTCGCTTGACGTCCTTATAGGGCGGGCTACGGCGTCAATGGGAGCTGTATCCACCAATTCGGCAATGCCCTCTATAACCCCACGCAGCTTGCTTTCGTCGCTGAGCTGGTATCCAACTGTGAAGGACGCCCCCTCCTGCGCCAGATTATTCTTTTCGGCAAGGTTGTTTACAGCCGTATCCCCCCGTCCAAGCGACATCGCCTCCATCAGGACCTGTTCAAGCGTAACCGTAACGCCAATATCATTTGCCGAAAGAAGCCATATCCTGTTGTCAACCCTCACCGTTACATTAAACGCCGCGAGATCCTGCTTAACCTTAGGCGCTACAAGATCCCACGCTTCGTCAAAGGTAAGGCCCGAAATGTCCAGACCGCTTATACTGATTCCATCGTAAAATTTGCCATTATCCCTGTATGCGTTCATCTCATCGTCGCCTGGCTTAACCGTGACCATGCATATTCCAACTCCGGTTAACGCTACCAACAGCACCAGGAATATCGCGCGCATAACCAGCACGGGAGTGCTAACCCGGCGTTTTTTCCTGCTTGGGTTTTTTTCTCTGGGATTTGAGGCTGAAGAGCTTTTTCCAGCTGAATTTTTATGCGATCTATTGTCCATTTAAGACTCCTTGGAGACATTATATCAATACCATCTCTAGTATAAGGTATTTGTGCTTGTACGGCAATACGTGAGCAGACCTTTTTACATTTGCGTCAAATTTGCGTCAGGCTATAAAGGTCATGAATTTGCGGCTATCCTAACGCGCTTTCCCCTTTGGCTTTTCCTTTCCTCTCTCGGATATTAGCAGCGGCCTCACCGATTTTCTATAATAATGTATAAGTGCCACAAAAGCCATTACTAATGCAATGCAGTATGCCGCTATATGGATTTTTCCTATAGCGGGCCAATAAACGCCCACAAAGGTGAGCGCTACCGCCGCGTTGAACACGCCCGCCGCAATCTTTCCAAACCAGTCGGCATAGACTACTATTTGTTTTCTAAACATGATCACGCCGCCGATAATCATAACCAGCTCCTTGAACAGGGCTATTATAAGAACAAACAGCGGGATCCATCGCACGAAGTAAAAACAAAACAGTGCCGACAGCAGCAGCAATTTGTCCGCTAAAGGATCCAGTACCTTTCCAATGTCGCTTATCCAGTTGTTGCGCCTGGCTATGTACCCATCAAGCAGGTCGGTAAAAAACGCAACTATATAGACTATGAAGGCTCCTGAATACATCCCGTTCGCAAACAAATAAATGAACAAACCCACCATCAGCAGGCGTATCAGGGACAATATATTAGGTATATGCCTCATATTCAACCTCGACTTAATATTCCAATACCCATGATTATAGCATATCCAATAATTACAATCCAGACACCTAAAATATAAAGATAAAAGTTAAAATATCGCCCCCTAACCCATAAACCGCTTGTTAAATGAATGGCTCTATGGTAAAATGCGGTGAAATGTTCCATTAATTAAAGAGGTGCAATATGGTTGATCGTTGCAATAGACTTATGGAAGCTGTCCGCGTAGAAGGCGTAGACGCGGTTTTAATTACCTCAAGGATCAACAGGATGTATTTTTCCGGCTTTACCGGATCGGACGGCATACTGTTTATCTCTCCCGGCCGGCGCGTCCTGATTACCGATTTTCGGTATACAATACAGGCCAATATCCAGTGCAAGGGAACCTTTGAGGTGCTTGAGGCAAGTCGCTCCGCTGTTATGGATATTATTAAAGACGAGCTGTCGCGCATAGGCGCCCGCCATGTTGGCTTTGAGGACGCTGAACTTACGGTGCGCCAATACAACCAGTTTAAAGAACTCGGAGCCGAGTTTGTCCCGTGCTCGAATTTCATGGCTAAGATCCGCGTACGAAAGGATAAAGATGAAATTGAGCATATTATTAAAGCTCAGAATGCGGCGGACGCTGCGTTCGCCGAGCTTGTCAAGCGTATAAAGCCAGGAATGTCGGAGCTGGAAGTGGCTAATGAGCTGGAATATTTGATGAAGAAGCACGGGGCCGAGGATAAATCATTTGATACAATCGTTGGTTCGGGTGAAAACGGCGCCCTTTGTCATGCTGTTCCAGGGAACAGGAAACTGCGGCATGGGGATATGGTTGTATTGGATTTTGGCTGCAAGGTCAACGGATATTGTTCTGATATGACGCGTACGATTGCGGTGGGCACACCCTGTGGCGAGCTCATGAAGATTTACGGTATAGTCCGCGAGGCTCAGCGGCTCGCGCTTGAGGGGCTTAAGCCAGGCGCCGCGGGCCGGGATATCGACGCTTTGGCGAGAAATTATATCGCCTCTCATGGCTACGGGGATAATTTTGGCCACAGCTTAGGCCATGGGTTTGGACTTGAAGTTCACGAAGCGCCCGGCGCGAGCACCGTTTCATCGGATGTCTTTGAGCCTGGGATGACCATAACCGTTGAACCTGGCATCTATATTGAGGGCTTGGGCGGCGTACGGATAGAGGATTGCTGTATAATTACTGATAACGGATATATTAACCCTGTGACTACCACCAAAGAATTGATTATAATAGAGTAAGGCAGATTAACTAGGAGGTGTAACCCATGATAATGGCAGGCGATTTTAGAAAAGGCGTTACTGTTGATATAGACGGGCAGGTCTGGTCAATATCGGACTTTCAGCATGTAAAGCCCGGAAAGGGCGCGGCGTTTGTACGCACGAAGCTTAAGAATGTCATGACCGGCGCGGTTCTGGAGCGCACGTTCAGCCCAACCGACAAATACCCAAAGGCGCATATAGATACGAGGGAAATGCAATACCTTTACTCAGACGGCGAGCTATACTACTTTATGGATGTCGAATCCTACGAACAGCTGGCCCTCAATCATGACCAGGTTGAAGACGCCATCAATTTTATAGTTGAAAATATGAACGTTACCATCCGGTTTTATAAGGATAAGCCGTTTTCTGTAGCTCCTCCTAATTTTGTCGAGCTGGAGGTCGCGGAAACCGAACCCGGTTTCAAGGGCGATACCGCAACGGGTACTACAAAGCCGGCAATTCTCGAAACCGGCTTTAAAATCAACATCCCCCTGTTTGTAAATCAGGGGGATAGGATACGCGTGGATACGCGAACAGGCGAGTATATGGAGCGCGCATAACAGAAAGAATATGTATTAGGCGCTACGCGGGCAATTAAATTAAATACAGTAATGGAGGCTAACACTAATGAACACAGTACATGAAAGAATAGCATACATCAAGGGATTGGCCGAAGGACTCAATCTTGGCGACGATACCAACGGAAAGCTGTTTAAAGCCATTATCGATGCCCTGGAGGATATGGCGGACGCTATACGTGAAAACGAGGACAGCATTATTGAGTTGGACGAGTGCCTGGATGAGATGGCCGATGAGTTTTCCGAGCTTGAGGATGACGTAGAATGCCTTGAAGAAGCGTTCTATTGCGATGATGAATGTGACGATGACGACGATGATTTTGACGATGATTTTGTTGAAATGACTTGTCCTCACTGCGGGGAGACGGTTTATTTTGACATTGACCTCATTGAATCCGATGATGAGCTCATGTGTCCCAACTGCAACGAGATTATTATACCAGCGGACGACGAGGTATGCGGATGCAACTGCGGATGCGATGAGCATAAGCCCGAATAACCCTTTATATGGCTACAAAAGCGGCGGAGGCAACTCCGCCGCTTTTTTTGAGGTTTCGGGTTTGTCTCTCACCCTCCGTGTTCCCGGGCGGCAAGACCCGCAAAACAAGGCCATGGGGCCTTTCGCTAAGCGCTATACAGCACTTAGCGAGTTCAACCCGCAAAAAGCCAGCCTTCGGCTGCAAGCAGCTATCAGGCTGTATTCATGGGGCTCCGCCCCATACCCCGCCCAAGGGGACTTTTTGTA
>UQXE01000017.1 GCA_900544965.1 uncultured Eubacteriales bacterium
TGTGCATTTTTTGGAGTTCTTAGAACCTTTTTTGCAAAAAAGGTTCTAAGCCGCCAGAGGCACAGCCGTTTTTTGAACCGCCTATGGCGGTAATAGGTTCTAAGCCGCCGGAGGCAATTTTAAAATCCGTAATTTTGGGCGGCGTGTACGGCCAAGATTACACCTTCGGCGCAGAGGCCGCTTTAGATGCTCCTATACCAGCTCAATGACAAGCTGAGCAATTTGACGCTTTCTGCCGCTGGCAGCTTCGCCGCCCGTCGCTATATCGAATACCAGCGAAGCGCCCGTAATGCTGGGCACGCTCGATGAAAGCCAGCCGCGCAGCAATTCGGGAAGGGCGTCAAACGAAAGCGGTTCCCCGCTCCGCTTGCTTATGCCGCCAATGGGTATGGACACCTGCGCCGAATTGGGATTCATATTCAAACGGTATTGATATGAGACCGCGATGTCCACCGCTGAGCCATGGGCCTCCTTCCGGCTGGCCCGCGCGTCTGAACCCCTGACATATTCACAGAGCGTCTCTTCATTATCAAGCATATCCCTGATTTGTGTCAAAAGCTCCCCGTTATCAAACCACCGCGTATCGCCGCCCGTTTTGATATTGCCGATCACGCTCTTGCCAGCGCTCTCCGCCAGTGCGTAAATCCACTCGAGGCCCGCGGTTGTGGTCCTGAAGATAAACGCCGGATTGACAGCCGCTCCCGATAGGATGTTTTCATTTCTTACTATATATACGCTGGGCTTGGCGCAGTCATGGACATCCGTTGAAATATCCCTCAGTTCAAATACGAACTCGGACTTGTCGCCAAACGATGGATACGATCCATCGCGCCCTGGCAGGATATAGGGCTGCACCGCTGTATAGCCCAACGGGCAGGATATGTTGGCAAGCGTCATATTCATTGGCGAATCAGAGGTGAATTCGGCCTTTCCGTAATACGTGTTCGGCAGGTCGGTTTCATCAGGCATGACCTCCGCGGGCTCGGCTTCCTTGTCAACCCAGGCGTTCCAGCTTATGGCTATGCCGCTAGCAAGGCCGCGGAACGTGCCGTAGGCATTGGCAAAGCTTTCCCCGCGCTGTTGTATCGCCTCAAGCAGCGGCTCCCTTACGTGCATATACTGCGCAAGATGGTCGAACAGGTCGAGGGGAACTGATCCGAACTCAGGCGTTTTTTTCTTGAGGTCAACCCTAATATACCAGCTGTCCTGAGGCGCCGCTTTACCATAACAGTTCAGCTTATAATTCCAGCGTTCGCCGCCGCTGCCAAGCTCAACGCTGTGTCCCATGAGCGTTGGGGTTTCCGGCAGGCTCTTTTCAGGATGAGGCCAAAGCTTAGCGCACTGGAGGTAGTTTCCGTCGTTGATTTCCACGGGATATATGAATTTCAGCCAATCCGAGCTTTCGTATTCGCCCTGATCTGAAATATTATATTCCATTTCGTCGATCACTAGCTTTACGCCGGGATTGATTTGGATGTATTCATCCTGATACCTTACGATAAGCTGCAAATCCTCCGAGGGATTCTTATACGTACCTATCTTGGAGCTTTCCGCCGTGCACTTATCGCTGTCAACGACGGCGCGCGTCGTAAACCTGAATGCCGGCAGCCCGCTGTTGGTATTAATTTTAACCTTATACTGCGTCACAATGTCAATGTCGTTTGCGTAGGCGGCATTCCTCATCAGACGGTCTTTCATCAGCTTTCTTGCGTTGTCTATAGGCGTTTGCGAACCGCTTTTGATATGCGTAAGCTGTTTTGAAACGGCCTGTGCAAGCTCCTTTTTCAGATTAATGAGATTATTTAACTCATCGGCCGCCTTCTCCCCAGCAAGGGATGTAATATCCGCCCTGAGCATGTTTTCATAATCCTCAAGGAAGGTTTCGCCCCATCTTTGCATATCTATATCGGCAAAAACCTTCTTTTCGGGGCTTTCATTCAGAATGCCCGAAGCATCCAGGTCCTTAACATTGACCGGGCGGGTCATAAACCGCGTGCTCAGCGGCTTGAACGCCAGGAATTCAGGAGTTCCCGTGGAGTAATGTCCAAAACTTGCCTGGGTTATGTATCCGTTTTCGCCCATGGTTACGCCGTAAAGCTCGTTTTCGTCCTTTTTGTACGCTATATGGAGTCCCTGATATACCGACTCGGCGCCCCTGACAAAGGCTTTGAGGTTTGTATCCTGATCCGTAACTGAGGATATCTCATCGTGCGGGGTTATTGAGGACACAACCTCGGATATGCCGCTGGGCAGCCCGTCTATTGAGATTGCCATATCAAGCTTTATGGGGAACGGCCCTTTTGGAAGCGCCTCAATCCCTTCGGCTACAGGCAGAATGATGGACAGCGGCCCAGGCTTAGCGGACGTATCGCCCGAAAGATATTGAATCAGATTTGTGATATGATTCAACAACATAACCCGCTGGTTGTCTGTAATATTTATATCGCTTGAGCGCAGCGTTGTACGCACGCTAAGTCTTGTACCGGAATAATGAAGCTGGTTATATGCCCTTATGAGCATCTTGGCCGAATCCTTGAGCAAACGGTCCTCATCCTCAAGCGGAATAAAATTGATTTCTACGGCCGGCTTGCCCGTACTTAAGTCCCTTACCACCCTGTATGTAATGGTTTGCCCAGGCCACTGATGCAGGCCGATAGGTTTTTCGTTGTTTTTTAATACTGCGGGCGAATCCCAGCCGATGGTTTCCGCCTGGTTCCCAAGCACGTCTCTTAAGGTAAAGTTCAGCATTACCCCTTGGTCTATGTTGTAGTAGGGGTTGTTCCGTTTTAAAAGGAACCTATGGAGCGGCACGATGGTCCTATACTCCCAGTGCCCGCCCATATCATATGGGAAAACCGGCGCCGAGTCGCCGCTTGCCATAAACGGCTCTCCTCCTAAAATCCTGTATCCGCCTATGCTGAACAGTTCCCTTGTATAGCTGATTTTGTCGCCTGGTATGTGCTCCGGTATTTTCGCGTGCGCTTTCATGGCTGCGCTCCACCTTGGATGCGCGGGCTGGTATTCTCCCAGGCCCGTGGTGAAGTTTATCACCTCGCCCAATTCGGTTGTGTTCCTCACCATTATGCAGTTTATCCAATTAACGGCCTTATTGTATTCTACAGCGGGGGTATTGGCGCTGTCGTGCCCTATACCTATCATCAGATACAGCCGTGCATTCTTGTGAGAGTCGAAAATCTCCATGGGCAGGGGCTGGCCGTTTGTGTTCTGTATCCTCAGATAGTATCCGCCCCCGCCGACAACGCTGCATTCCCATAACAGCCGGAGGAATTCGCTGGAATTGCCTTCCTCCAGCGTAGCTATGTGGTCATTGCCGGCGGTGGATCTGAATACAGGCTTCCTATGGGTTTCTACCGATAGATTTGCCTGTATTATCGAGCACTTCGGCCTGTTAAGCTCCTCGCTCACAAGACAGGTCTGCATGCCCGATACGGCGGGCGATTTATACATAAGATCCACGCTTATGCGGGAGGGATCGTTTAAATATCCGCCAAGATCGTTCAGCGCTTTTATTAGCGTCTGCCGGTCTTCAGCGTCCGCTCCAAATACATTGAACGTATATGGATCGCCTTCCACCCTTGAAACCGCGATGGGGATCAGGCACCCCCACTTCCCGGCCAGCCAGCCGCGGCTCTGATCAGTGATTGAGGGATAGCTGCCCATTTTAAGCATTGCCTCATGCAGTCCGTCGGAAATCTTATGAATGGTATCGGAGCTTTCTGAATTTTTCCTCTTATGCAGGTAGCCTGTGGAGGAGGAGAAGTATTTCTCAACCTGTTCAAAGGCACGCTCCTGCTCAAACAGCGAACCTGGAATTTGAACATAGCTTTCGGGCAATAGTTCGTCGATTATATCAGGCTCTATAAGGTCTTTCACACCTGCATTTTCAATCCACAGACAGCCAGGGTCGTCGCAGTAGAGCTCAATCAATATTGGGCAATGCCTGGCTACAGGGAACTGCTGGCCTACAAATTTATAGAAGCCCGTAGTCTTGTTAAACTCATTTGTTTCCGGCACGCGCAGCCCCTGCAGCAGGAACCTTGAGGCAAGCGCGGCGGTCTGGCCGGCAAAATCGTCGCCCATTACATCGCTAAGATACATATCAACAGGCAGATTCATTATGTTTGCCCTAAGCTTCTGGCGTAAGTTATAATTGCTCATGCCCCCGCTTTCGATGGCGCCGGCCAGGTCCTTGACGCTTATGTGCCTTGCGCCCACCAGCTCCTTCAGCCTAGTGGTCCTATCAATGCTTATCGAAGCGTTCATAAGACAAATCGGCGTAAGCGGCGTAAGCGGCAGCTGCGCGGTTAAAGCGTCGTCGATGAGGCTCTCATGCCTGCTTTCAACTGTAATGCGCGTTCTGAGCAGACTTATATTTATATCGGATTTCACCGGTACTTCCACTCTGGGCAGCCGCCATCCGTCGCCCCGCAAATAGATGTAATCCGAGGTATCATCAGAAAAATTGTTTGTCTCTTTAAACCGCGTGTAGAATTCATCCCATTTTGGTATTATTCCTTTGCCCACCTCAAGCAGGTAACACATCCTTGAGAGGCTCTTTACCGTATCGCCAAGCCGCGTATACCATCGCGGCGTTCCAGCAACCGGAAGGATTATCTCCCGGCTGGTTCCGGTATCCACCCAATCCTGTGAGATATCAGGATTATTTTCGAGTATAAGATTTGCGTAATATTGATATCCGTTTTCAATACAATCCCCCAGGTACCTGCTGAAGTAAAGCGCCGCCGCCTGCCTGAGCTGCATGCCCTCTCCGTAGAAGGTTATGCCTTCCAGTACGATGCTTCCGCTGTTATCCATCAGCATGGCCTGGTTTAAAACGCTTTCCAGCATATCCTGCTTCGTCATGCCATAGCTGTTCATTATATTTATAAGCCTATCGTTTTCCTTTGTTATATACTCAAGTTTCGGGAATTGAATCCTGCCTGGCTGCATTTCAAGCTCCGGATTCTGCGTAAGAATTTCTTCAGCGCTTATTCCAAGCTCCGCGCGGCGCGGTATAAGCTGGCCCGCCTCAATGCTGCGCTCGTTAAACTGGCCGCCGAGATTGCTGTGAAGCTCCATCAGCAGCATATGGAAATAGTTGAGGAATACCAGCTTTGATATGGGTACACGATTGCTGCTGAACGCAAAATCCTTAGGATCCACAGGCCCGTACGAATCGCTGTTGGGATCCGCGTTGAACTGGCCGAGATAGCGGTCCATAAATTCCATGTAGTTTTCCGGAACGTGGTTCCATTCCTGGAATCTTCTTTTCTCTTCATATACGCCTTCGCTGCGGTAGTACATGGCTAGCGGAGGGGGCATGGGCAGGGCTACCATATCTTCGGTATGTATAAGGTCCCTAAGCTCTTCCCACCGTGTTTGTATATTAAATGTCACGTTGTTTTGCAAAAACTCATTTAGCATATCATAACTTAGGTTTAAAATATCGTCATAGGAACTGGCTTGCGCCTGTTCTCTTGTTATTATATGGCCTTGCGTTATGCTTTGCGTGAGCCAGTTCGCCATAACTCCAAGCAGCTCCCTGAACTCCTGATTTCTTATGCAGGGAATGAACGCCACGCAGTAATCGGCCACGCCGTTGCTTCTAACCCGCTCTATCGTGGGGTTCTCTATTGAGAAGATCGGAAGCACGCGCATTTCGAACATCCTGACCGATTTGTCGTCCTTCAAACGGCCGGTATTGAACTTAATTCCGCCTTCCGTCAGCCCAGCCGTTCTTCCCCTGGTTATCCACGGAGGATTTGAGTCGCTGCCAACCTCTATGGCAAAATGCGGCCTAAGCGTAATATGGAATGGGAAAAACAGTATTTTGCCTGCCACCGTTACCTCAAGGTCAAAGCTCATCTTTATTGCCTTATATGCCTCGATACTGGCCGCTGCCGACGCGCTAACCTTTGCGTAAAACGTCAGGCCAAGATGCTTGAAGCCCACGTACACCACCACTTCGCCCACTACACCGATGGTTGCTTTGAGCGAATAATACAGGGACTCGTTGCCTGGCATGCCCTTGGGCTGATAGAAGGCCAGCAGCCCGTCGAAGATTCCATAAAGCATAAGCGAAGCGCCTATCTTATAGCCGAATGTAACGATGAATTTAAAGCCGCCTTCAAACGTACGCTCTATGCCCAGCGAAAGGCCAAGCCCCATTAAAAGCACCGTTGTAAAGGCCCCGTTTTGTACGGCGGGCAGGTTCTTGGCGGACGCCGCGTCGAGATAGCCCAGCTTTATTCCGCCGTACCCTCCAAACACCCCTACAAACAGGCCGAACGATTTTGAAAAATCATCGCCCTCGGGGAACCCGAAGTCGATATAAAACTTGCCGTCGGTGTATATCTCAGCGTACATCTTGCCAAGGATTATGACAAAGGTGCCGAAATCCAGCCTTTTGATCACGTCGGGGACAACGAATTCGGCACGGAACTTGCCGACCGACTCCGAGATCTTTTGATACTGCAGGTCCACCAAAAGCCCCTTGAGCATGGCGATTGCGCCGCTTGCGTCCCTGTCAACCACTACCCTCAAGCCATACAGCTCGGGATGCGCGATGAGGATATACGAGCGCAGCCCGCCCAGCAATTCAAATTCGGTGCCCGCGAAAAAGCCCGTGGAATCGCTGAACGCTATATTGGGTTTCTGGTCCGTTCCGCTGCTCTGCAACAGCTCCTTTAGTTTATTGGTCTTATCTTCGGTGGACGCTCCCGCCATAACCTGGCTTAGATCCAGCTTGTAGCCCATGCCAAGGAAGCTGAGGTCAAAAAACGGTCCGCTGCCCGTGGCGGCGGGCGGCTGCCCGTCTACGGCGTCCCATGTAATGGGGTTGCCTTCCGTGTAGCTCTCACCCAGGAATTTTCCGGTCAGGACCATAAACACCTTTTTGTCTGACGACGAGGCCGAAGCCCTCTTATAAGTAACGCCTACCTTCTCAATATCCATTATGCCTGGTATGGATTTATTGACCTGGTACAGCAGGGAAACGCTTTCGTCGGTCATATCGTACTGCAGGGAGATGTCGGAGAGGCTTATGTCGTTCAGTGCCGCCCAAGGGCCGGTAAGCTTGAAGCCCTGGTTTGGATTGACCTGCCTTACCAGGCTTTCGACAACCTCTCCAAAGCTCATGCCGCCCAGGGACAGGGTGAGTATATGGTGGTCTGCGCCGTCAACTTTTCTTTTACCATAGGTCGCCTGCGCGTACAGGTCTTTAAACTGTACCTGAAACTGGAACTCCCTGTTGTTTTTATCAAAGAAATCGTCAACCTGGGCCGCTACCTTAAACGCTCCCAGCTGGAACATTAGCATGGCGGCTGCAAACAGGCTGGACTGGTTATCCTCCGTTTTTTCCTTTTCAAGATGGATATAGCCCTTTGCTCCTCCGGCAAGGTTCTTGCCCAGCACCTCTATGTTCCAGCCTCCCTCAATTCCGGTTTCAATCTTAAACCTGTCGCCCTTGCCGCTTATCCCCATGTAAAGGTCCGTCAGCTTAAGCTCATTAAGGCCCGTGTCCTTGTCGTTGTCAGGGATATCCCTTCTCATAACCTGTTCGACAAGCTGCAACAGGTTTACCTCGCCGCTGCCAAGGCCGCCTTCAAACCACCAGTCCCCGTTATCATAGTCCGCCTCAAGGTCAAAGGAAAACGGCTTGGGCTGCTCCGCGCCCTCAGGCGGCGGGCTGCCTGGCGAAGGCTCGTTGAACGACAGGGACCCGCCCAGGGAAAAGGCTTTGCTTCCCTGCCTTATGTCGGCGCTTGCGAATATCTTTTTAAGGTTGACGGGAAGATCGCCTATGCTGAACTGGATCAGGTCGTCAAGCTCAGCGTATATGCTGAAGGAACGGCTGTCTGGCGAGGCATATACGTCCAGCCGGCCAAGCTGGTTCTGGGCGGCCGGATGGGCGTCGGCGTTGCCCGAACCCCAATCCTGCGGAATGCCAGCACCCATCTCGCCGGCCAGCTGTGAAAGCGTGATCTGTTCTTCAGGGCTTTCCCATGGATCGTCCGACCAGACGAGATGCGCTTCCATATCCATGTCGGGCAGGTCGGCCGACGCGTTGAGCTTAAGCGTCGTGCCGCCTATGCCAAAGCTCAGCTGGCCAGCAACGTGAGCGGTCATAAGGTATTCGTCCAGGCCCGAGCCCCAGGTCACCTGCCACAATACGTTGAGGGAGTCCAGGCTAGCCTTTGGTATCGGAAGGTTCCATGGTTTAGATATGCTGAACAGCGCCTGCATGTCGGACAGGGACATGCTGAAGCCGTCGCCCACGTTGGCGCCTACCCTCAATCTGTAAAGCTCAAAAAAGTCAAGGATATCGGCGGGCATTGAATCCGTGGGCAGAAGCTCGCTGCCGCCCTCGTCCAGTCCCGCCAGGCTTCCGAAGAAGTTGATTATATCCGAAATCCCAAGGCCGGTTTCAAATTCGGCCGTAAGCGGCCAGTAGTTGTTGCTGCCAAACAGCGGTACGGTGAATTTAACCGGTGTTGTAAACCCGCCCGGCTGCATCTGTATAGTTATATAGGCGAGGCTTATGCGTTCGAAGGATTCGCCGTCAGGATCCTCCTCGCCGCTTACCAGGCACAAATCCACGTCGCACGGGAGGGAGGCCGCGCTTCCCGAAATAGCCTGGAACATGTCGTTAATTACCTCGCCCAGGTTAACCTTAAGCTCGAACGGCATGGAATCCTCAAATGAGAAGCCGTCGGGCAGGCCGACCCTGCCGGATATCCCGATTGAAGTATAGTAATCGCCCCAAATGGATTTTATAAACTTTTCATAGATCTTCCATTCGCTTCCCTCGCCGCCTGTGAAGAATATCCGCGCGTTCTCAATCGCAAAGGGCATATCCGTGTAGGCCGTATCGGAATTGGCCGTAAGCCTGATTCTATTGTTTGGGGCGGATATAAGCTGGAAATCCTTTAGTATGCTGTCCTTGTATACATAGAAACCCTCTTCAACCACACGGCTTTGCGGCAGTCCGCCGAAAAACGTTTCGAGCGGCACTCCCGCTGAGTCAAGCTCCAGCCAAAGCTCAAAGTACACGCGGCCGTCCCTTTCGCTGAAACGCATATTAACCTCTATGGTGTCGCCCGCGTCTTGGGCGTTTGTAAGCGGAGGCAGGCTCAGGTTGGCCTTTGCGTCAAATGGCTCCCGCTCGCTGCCCAGCCGCCCTGTTATAAACGTTATGGAGTCGCAGCGCGTCATGTCGAACAGCGGTTCTATATCAGTCAGGTCATAGCCTGGGTATTCGGCAAACCGGTCCAGCGTCGATTGTCCATTCGCCCAATTTGCCATTAATAATCTTCTAAATTCAAATATGTTCATGTGTTAGCTCCTTTCTTAGCCTGCTCTGCCGCGCTTAACGGCGCGCGGGAGATCTGCGGCGGCGGCAGGGGATTTGCCGCTGTTTTTGTTGCTTTTCCTATAATCGAACGGGGACTGCTTTGTTTTGATATTTTTGCAGTCTGTTGTGGATGAGTCGTATACCGCGCTGGGGGCTTGTGTGCATTGATTACTCCAGTTTCCATCAACAGGTGTATATGAAGAGTCACTATATTGGAGTGCCCTAAAGCACAAATTACCGGCGTCATTCTTCTGTAATATGCTATAAATGGGCGCTTTTGTTTTATACAGGCCATAACGCCTATTACTATTCTTAACGGTATCATCTAAATTGGCATAGATGGAGTGCTCGGTTTCATTAACCTTATTATTGTTGTTAAAATAACAATATGTAACGTCGAGGAAGTTGCGTCCAGGATGGCCATGTTTGTTATCGTATCCCGCGCTTATGGCAATCCCCTGCGGTTTGTATTTGTTTATGAGATCGCTGTAAATTTTCCACATATTTTTGGGCTTTGCTTCTCCACTCTTCTTTATGAAGCCCCTTGACGTTAGATCGGCTCCGTGGTGAGGAGCCGTCATTACGTTTGCGTTCTCATAATCGTTTTTATATATATTATTAAGGTTTTCCATGGTGTGTACAGTGGCGTCGCCCGCTAAGATATACTTGCCTTTTCCCGTATTCCACAGGGATACTGCGGAAGCTAGATTTTCTTCGCTTTTTTTTACATTTGAAATTTTTTTATCATATTTACTTAGACTACATAAGATTTCGATTTTAGCATTAGTATCCGGTACATTTATAGTGGACATACTGTGATTAGGTAGGTATTTAGGATCTTTTGCAGCTTGCGTAAACAGCTCCACTCCATCAAGGCTAACATCCTTACCGCTGTAATAACATAAATCCACAATAGGAGGCGCTAACGGATGCTTGCCTATTTCATCATCTATGCTATTATAGTTAATGTCAGATTTCATTGTTTCTCTGAATTCAGTTATTATATCGTCCTTCTGTGCTTGATTAAACGTTGTGTTATTATTCAATTTGTCTTTCAAACCTTCCAATACCGAATCTGTATCCACTGATTCAATTGTCTTTTCAGAATCATCGTTAATTTGAACTTTATAGTAATTTTTATACTTACTTAGCTTAATTTTATTATTGTTTCTATTCAGAGTATATCTTCGTTTAATAATTTTTGGCGAATTTTCTTTATAAAACTCCGCTAACATTTGCATACCTATTTTATGCAATGAGTATATTCTAGCTTCTTCGTCGCCCTTGCTATATGCTTTATATGATTGAAAGCCCTTCTTTACGCTCCTTGTATAAGTCTTTTTTTTAGCCGTTTTTCCCCTGCCCTTTGTACTATCGTATGATATTACATTGTTTTGCAGGTACGTCTCCAGCGGCATAAACTTATCATGATGGTCGCTGTCACGGTGTGTAAGCAATACAATATCAATTAGTGGCTTGTCTGTGTTGCGTACTTTACCTCGTTGATACATTTTGTTCCACAAATATGCAAACGATTCGTTTATATTGATATTTTCCTTTGAATCGTCGCTGCCGCAATCCACCATGCCCAAGTAGATCAATTTTTCGGGATCGTTTGCCTTATCCCTTCCATATATCTCTATCAGGTTGCACGCGCCCTGCCCCATTGGGAGCACGGTCAATACCGAATTTGTAACAGTATACATATATTTTCTCCTTTTCTAGTTATTTTAGATAGCCGGCGTACCAGCCAAGGCTCTCGCCGTCGCTGAAAATGAATATGTCGTTTGAGCCAGGCGGGAGCGAAATGCCCAAAAGCTTAAGCGCGAAGTGGTGAAGCTGCAAAATGTAGTCGCGCTTGCCGTTATCATTATCCCGCGCTATAAGCTCGATTGAATTGAACCCGAGGTTCAATATGCCCATGATGTCCAGGCCCTCGGTGTTAAGCCCCATGGGAAGCTGCATTCCTATGAACAGCCTGGGGCCGCCGGATTCGCCTCCCGGGCTCCAGGCCGTAAGCAGGCGTATATCCAGGGGAACCCCCTTGTGCCCGCTTCCAAAGTCGCCCAGATGAACCTTCCATACAAGGCCGTACCAGTTTCCGCCGAGCTTTCCCTGCTTTACCGGACACGTTATGGAGCCGTAGCCCATGCTCTCTGGGGTCGTGTCGTCGTTCCCCGATACCATCTTTTCAAACTCGCAGACAAACCTGTCCTTAAAGGAATTGGGACGAGTGTCGCTGTCCTTTATGTCAAATGAGATTGAGTTGTACAGCACGCTTAGCCGCATGTTGTTATCCCTGGCTATTTGAAGGCCATGATAGGCCAGTCCCTCAACGCCGTCCTGGCCGCCGCTTCCGTAGCTGAACAGGTCGCAGCCGTCGGGATTGATAAAGTCGAGCTTGCCGCCCAGTGTGAATGTACCGGTCCTGCCATCCTTGTCAAAGCTGCATTGGACGCTGTCAACGGATAGGCGGGAGATAGCGCTTGAATTAAGTCTGTAGCTGACGGGATTTCTCAGCGTAAACGAATAGCCGCGAAGATTGCCTTTATTCTGATATACGCCGTCGAGCAGCATACAGTTTCCGCTCTTGGCGTCCTCAACGACGCAGCTTGAGCCAAACAGCCTGTTTATCATCAATTCGCAGGCGCAGTAGATGATATCCACTCCCGCGTCCGCGCCGGCGGCCCCGTTTTTCATGCAGATGACGGCGTTATTCGTTACAAAGCCGGCCTCGTCCGTTTCTTCGGCGTCTACAATCATGGAATCCGGTTCGTACAGCGCCACGCTGAATACGGGCGAGCGCGACATCCGGCACGCGCCCTGCTCAGAGCTCAGCTCACCCATGGGAAGTATTAAATGATGAGCGTAAATCTTCTCCGGGTTCATGCTGTCAACGATCAGGCTAAGCTTATCGGGGATAGTTTTCGCCTGTACAGGGCAGTTGAGAATTATAGTCCCTTCAAATCCAGGGTCGCTCACCGTGCTGATGAAGTGTTCAAAGCCCTTCCTTGGGTTTCCGTTTTCGTCCAGGGCCCGTCTATAGGCCGCCTGGAAAACCGCACGGTTTCTGTAGCTTTGCTCATTGCCGTTCATAAGCTCCAGTATGCTGTTGCCGGTATGCTTCCGCTTAAACAAAAACGCGGTTTTCGTCGTGCCCGAGCTTCGCCAGCTGGATTCGGCCTGCGTACCCGACCCATTGACAGGCTCCTTAATAACCAAGTCGAACACGTCCGTTTGAACACGGCACTCATCAACGAACAGGGGTTCGCCCGCCGAGCCAATATCCTCCGGTTGCGTGTAATAGATGAATATATCCTGCTGGCTCAATATGCCGTCAAGGCCTTCGCCGTGCCCTGATATATACACATTAGGGTCCCCGCTCTGAGCCATATCGGTGTTGGCCAGGTATAGGCGGTCCCATGCTCCGTTGGCGCCCATTCTATACATGAGGCCGTTTGAGCACGTTACAGTGCCTTTTTGAACGGCTTTCTCCTCATGGCCGCCATATTTAAGGGTAATCCCGTTATTCCTTAAATTTGAAATGCCCTTATCAATGGTTTGGATGAATTTCTTTTGTAATGCCGCGCCTATCCCGCAGTATGGGACGACCGGCACGGTTAAGCTGTCCTTAAGGATTGTTTCATCAGCGTTTGAGCCCTGCTGTCCCAATCCGTCGGCAAGGGGTCTGTAAATCCTTGTATGTTTCGTGCCGGCCGGAAGCTCTGCCCACGCCGCTGTAAACGCGCCGTTTGGCGCGGCTTTGTCGGACTGCTCCAAAGCCCCGCGGACCGCTATGCTTGACGCGCGATGCGGATGGAATATAATTGAGTCCCCGCCCTTTGCGTATGTGATATACTCGCGTCCGTTAAAATCAAGCATCATCGTGCCATCGCCGCTGGCAATGGAATACCTTCCGCACGGTCCGATGTATAGATTGCCGCCCTTTTGCTCGAACACAAGGCTGCGCTCTTTGGCGGGGGATATGGCTACCTCATGTCCGAATATGGAATTAAAGTTCGTGATCAGGGATTCCGCCTCGAGCGTGAAGAACGTCGCCCTTTCGTTAAGCGGTGAAGACGGGTTTACCGCGGCGCTTACGGACGCGGCCTGGCCTGATTTAAACAGCGGATAATGGATATACCTGCCGCTGTCAACGGCATACTCAAAGCCCGGATTCAATCCGTCGAGCAGTCCGGCGCTCTTTGAAAGTGAAAAAACTATCGAGCCGGCCAGTTCACCGGTTAAATCCAAATGGGCGGAAACCGCGTTGAACCCCATATTTTCCTTTGACAATGATAATACGCTTAGTCCGGCCGGAGCGGCAAAGGTTATCCGCCCCTCCTTGTACATCGCTTTGGCGCTTTGGGAAAACGTCAGTATATATTCCCCGAGTCCGATGTCGCAGTCTTCAACTAGCATTTCACCGCTATTATTCTCACTTCCAAATTTAACAAACGAATAGCCCGAATCAACGGGATGTCCTTTTATCCAGATGATCGAACCGCATCCGACCCTGTCCAGGATGTAAACCAGATTATCCAAAAGCGGGTTATCCGCTATACGGTCATCCGGCATAAAGACGTAGCTTTCATTTTTAAAGTGGTCTAAACGGCCATCGTTGATTTTGGCCCCATTCTTAAAGAATAGAATGCATTTGTGCTCTAATTGTACATATTTGTAATTTTTATGTGTTTTATACATTATAACACCTCCTGCTCTAAGATATTGAAGTCAGGGTAAAATTGTGAATGTACATTCTGACAAAAAATAAAACGGCCGCTAAATCAACAGGTACGCGGGTTTCATCCTGATTTTAAGTAGATATTCCATAATAGTATGTTATCCGTTTAATGATACATTGGATATGTAGACATAATTTTGTATTCAGCCGCTGTGCCGCTATGTGACACGTCTATTGAAAGAAAATGTAGTTGGATTGCCATTATGAGCAAAAATGTATTGTTCGCTATAACAAAAGGGCTGTTGTAATTTCCCGCCTAAGCCTGGCGCACTTGATGGAAATTCAACAGCCCTTTGTTCGGCCCGCCGTAACCGGCGGGAACCTGGCGGCGCACGTCCTTTGATTGACAAGCTGCCGGGAAAACCCGCGTACAGCTCTCTTAAGCCTGCGCCCCTTTACTCAAGCGTTTTAATCTCAGCTATACACTTTTTGCATATGCTGAATCCACGATAGCTCACAAGGGGTTTGGATTCCCTGTGGCACAGGCTGCAGCCTGGAGCGAACTTGCGAAGCACCAGACACTCGCCCATTATGGACATTTCAACTTTGCTGCCGTTCTCGATTCCGTTGATCCTCCTCCATTCGGCCGGCGGAACCACTCGTCCAAAGTCGTCAATCTCTCTTACAATGCCCGTGGTTTTGATATCAGTCACCTCCATATCTTGCGGAATGTTTGACCGCGCAAATTTGTATCACTTTTACAACCTATTATACCATATTATGGGTATAAAATCAATATTATTATGTCATTTTCGAAACATGGGGGAGGGATTTTATGCCAAAACCAGTTGGCCATAATGGCAGTAAAAATTTGATAGGCCAGCGTCTTAAGGAGTTGCGCGCAACCGCCGGTCTATCGCAGCGGGGACTGGCCAGAAAACTGCAGCTGATTGGCGTGGACATGGATAAAAACGTCATTACCCGCATAGAGACAAATAAAAGATACGTATCAGACATAGAGCTGTGGGCACTATGTCGTATACTTGATGTGTCGTATGATTACTTGATCGACGGCAAGAAACAAAACATGCAGTAGATTGAATAAAAGACATCGATATATAATCGGATGGGCTTTTATAATTATTATAGTTGGGCCACCTTGGTTTTATTGTTTTATTTAAACAAGACTAAAAAGTTTAACGTAAATAATTTATTTATTGACGTTTCCTTTTTAAGCCAATATAATTATATGGTAAAGGGGAGTAATTGGCGTTGCTTAATGCGGCGTGGTTTGGGGCGTCAATACGGCGGCAAGCCCGCTCCAGCCTTGGATATATTTGTCCAATGATGAGACTTTTGCTTTGTTTTAATATCCAAAGCAAAAGTTTTTTTATTAGCCGGACCGTATCTGGCGTGGAGAACAGGAAATAACTATAGTAATTGAAGGGACGTGGTTCATTTTGCAGGAATTTCTCGACCTGTTTTCAAACGTAGCCAATTTCACGTGGCAGCAGGGGCTTATGATATTGATAGGCGGCCTGCTGATATACCTTGCTATACGGCGGGACATGGAGCCTACGCTTCTGCTGCCAATGGGCTTTGGCGCTATTATAGTCAACCTGCCGTTTGTAAACATAGGCGCTATCGAAACGCTGTTTAACGCGGGAATCGCAACGGAGTTGTTCCCCTTGCTGCTGTTTATAGGCATAGGCGCGATGATCGACTTTGGACCGCTGTTATCAAATCCAAAGATGTTCCTGTTCGGCGCGGCCGCCCAGTTTGGAATATTCTTCACCCTTATTATGGCGCGGCTGATCGGCTTTGACCTCAACGACGCCGCCTCAATAGCGATAATCGGCGCGGCTGACGGCCCTACATCCATATATGTGGCCAACTATTTCAATTCCAGGTTCCAGGGGCCCATAATGGTGGCGGCATATTCGTATATGGCGCTTGTCCCGATTGTGCAGCCCCCCGTTATAAGGGCGATAACCACCAAAAAGGAACGCTGTATCAAAATGCCGTATAAGCCCAGCTCAATATCCCACACGACAAGGATACTGTTCCCCATAATAGTAACCGTGGTAGCGGGCACGATAGCGCCTAAATCCGCGGAGCTTATCGGCTTTTTGATGTTTGGAAACCTCATCCGTGAATGCGGGGTGCTGAAATCCCTGAGCGACAGCGCGCAGAACCAGCTTGCCAACCTGATAACGCTGGTGCTGGGCATATCCGTGGCCTTCAAGATGCGCGCGGAGCTGTTCGTAACCACGGCTACGCTGGCTATAATCGGTCTTGGGCTGGTTGCGTTTATCTTTGACACGGTGGGCGGCGTAATGTTCGCAAAGTTCATAAACCTGTTCTCCAAAAACAAGGTCAACCCCATGATCGGCGCGGCCGGCATATCGGCGTTTCCAATGTCTTCGCGGGTTGTGCATAAGATGGGACTTAAGGAGGATCCTCATAACTTCCTTCTGATGCATGCGGCGGGCGCGAACGTAAGCGGCCAGATAGCGTCTGTAATCGCGGGCGGATTGATAATAACGCTTGTCGAAGCCATAATCGGATGACGGGAAGGAGCATTTAATGAAATATCTGTTGAATACCGAAACAAACGGTCTTGAACCTGTTAATACAACCGAGGAGGAAACAGCCGCCTCAGAGTCGTTTGCCCTGAGCTTTTCGCCCGATACGCTTCCCGAGGCGCTGCTGCTTACGGCAAAGGGGCTTGTAGGAATCTTTGTGGTGGTGGCGGTGATAATGGCCGCCGTAGCGGCGCTTAACCGGCTGTTTAAGACTAAAAAGAGCGAAGATCAATAAAATGCCTCGTCCTCTTCGCACCGCGCCGCAGGGCGCGGTGCGAAGTTACCCAGGCGTGCCAATTAACATTTTGGGCTGGGAATACAGCGTAAGCCCATACCGGCGCGTACAGCGGTAAGCTGAATAAGCAAAAACAACAACGCGGATCCATTTGGGGACTTGCGTTTAAATATACCTTTTCGTATTTCGAAGATAATCCCCTTTCTCAATTCCTATGCCGAGCACCCTCGCCGCCCTAACCAATCAGTCCATCCGCCGCTAAAACTTGTTATAAAACTGTCGATTGCGGAGCGGTTGGCGCTGTAATAGGTTTTCCCGCCGGACAGCTCGGCCGTAACGAAGCCCGCGGAGAGCAGCTTTGACACATGATATGAAAGCGCGGGCCGCTGCAGGCCGAATTTATCGCAAGCATATTGGGATTTAAGCCCTTGGCGTACGCAATGCGCACTGTAAAAGCATATTTGAATTGGGATTAATAAACCGTATAAAAATGTATAATAATCATTATTTGCAAAAGACGACATAGAGAGGAATTCTATTTACTGCTATACTGTACGCATTAAAAGACTGGAGATATTATTATGTTATGAAAAGACTAGTTTCCATGCTAATTGCGCTGGCCTTCATATTTGCTGGGGCGGCGCCGCTGGCCGGCGCTGTTGATGAGCAAATCAGTACGAAAAACTATATAGACTTGATATATCAATATTATAGCGCGATAAACGATAATGACTATAAGGCGTATCTTGCATCGTTAGGCGGCGTTTTCAAAACGGATATGATAATGGCATTGCCCATGCTCATTAAAGAGCAAATTGGGGTTGCCGTAATAAAGTCGGTTGACTTGAAATCGGTGCGGGTACTTGCCGATATAACCGAAACCGAATACTCCGAAACTCCAGACTTGCGGATGCAAAATACGGCAGGCTTACATCAGATAAAGGACATGAGGAACTATCTTGTTAAATGCGATATGGAGGTAAACAATGATAATGAGTACTTCTTTAACGGGACTAATTATGCAAGTATAGTATGTGGAGTGATTGATGGAGAATTGAAAATAATAGACAATAAACTTCCCCTGCCTGATGAGGTAGCTGAATTTGAGCCCGACAGGATACAGGTTTCGGATTACTTTAAAGTCCGTTTTCCGGATGAGAGCAGGGGGTTTTCCATATCGGATAAATTTAGTGGAGAATTTAAGGACGTTGCATCTTATAACGGGATTATGCCTACCAGCATAAAAGTACTGCGGGTATCAAAAAACAAAATAGAAACCCCTGAGTTCAAGCAGTATTGTCGTGTGGTAATGGTATGTGAGGAAGGCTATGAAAGCAGGCAGAAGGACTATAAGCAGGCTTTTGCGTTAGCTATTAAGCATTTTGGCTGGTATAGAGTGCTAAAGCCTCAGGGAGATTTGGGGTGTGATGTGAGGGACACTACAGACGACCAACTTTATAAACCAGAAGGAAAAAACCTGTCAGATTGGCCTACATGCGATAAAGCTATGCTTGATACCTGGAACACTATTATGGTTAATTCCTCAAAACAGATATTTAAGCCTGAATATAGGAATGAAAAGGCAAACCTATATGCATATGGAGAAAAGAAATATCAAGGAATTATGTATGAATGGCAGGTATGGAAAACGCTTGTGCCAAGAGGCATGAATTATATAGATGTGCTAAAATACTACTATAGCTATAATTCGAGCGGCGATGGGACGGGAACTTCTGTTGGTGAAATCAGGGTTTGCCGCAATCATACTGGAAGCTATGTCAATATAACCCCCATTAATCATACCGTACAAACCTGCACAACATGTAAAGTACATATCACCGAAGACCATACTTGGAAATTGCAGGGCAATAACCAGGTATGCACAAAATGCAGCTTTTCGATTACCGTGATGAGAATTCCTGAACACCCGATGAATATTGTTAATTTGCCCGCTTAGCCCTACAAGCCGACAGTAAAATAAGGAGAAAAGAGCAATGAAAAAGACTTTAATAATTATAATAGCAATGTGTCTGATCTTTCTGTTCGGATGTACGGGCGGTCCGATTGTTCCAGCCGAAAAGCTTGACGTTCGGACGACAGGAAATCAAGAAGCGGGTAATACGCCTGAGCAAACGGACAGACCTTCTGTAGAGCCATCGCCAACAACCGCAAATGGAGTACGATATTGTTCCTTTCCAGATGAATATGCAAAGCTTGAGGAGTTTTTATTCGACTTTGGTTTTGGCGCTGAAAACTTTGAGGGTGAAACCATTTTGGAATCAGGGGCGACGCAACTGAAAAACGGCCTTTGGAGAAGTTCGTTTTATAGCGAGCCGCCAAAGCAAGCATATGTCTTTCTCTGTAAAACGCCGGATGAAGATATTCTTAAAGCAATGAATACGGATATCCCAGGCGGAGAAGAGCATCGAGTTGGCGGAAATGGTGTAAATGTGAGATTCATAGAAAGAAACCCTGAATATTTATCTGAAAACAATGAAAATGTACCAGCATATCTGGTTGATAAGGAATCGACCCTGATGGTGTTTATAGACGAAGCGCCATTGTTGCTTAACGGCTATGGAATGTCAAGGGTCGCATACCCAATAGCCTCGGAGGGCGGAACAGCATACTCGCTGAGAAAATATATCGAATATGATTATGAACGTATTATACCGGATGTAAAAAAAGCAGGCGAGCCATATAGCGTATATGAGATATACTACTGCGAAAACGAGATATTATGGTTTGAGCAGTTAAAGGATATAAACGAAGTGTTTGGAATTGGAAACTGGGCGTATAGGGAATAAACCTTACTTTTGTTTAGGACGTTTCTGAGTGTCAACCCCCAAAGAGCGGGTAAATGAGCATAGCTCACCCCTTATATGGGGGTCTTGCGCTTTTTAGTAACCAAGCAGTAGTAGGTGCAGTTGTTATATTCCTCAACCTTGGCCTTTATCGTGTCTTCTTCTATTTGCTTTTTATATCATACTATCGCCAAGGGCGGCGCGCGTCACACTTTTACAGCGTGACGCGGCGCGAATTTGTTTAAAGGCGCCTGCCAATCAACCTTTCTGACAGGGAGACAGCATAAGCTAGCGCATACCCGCGATATTGCCTAATAAGCAAAAAACAGTAACGGCGCAGATGGTCCAGAATAGGACCCGCGTCCAATATTCCCTTTTGTACATTAAGGCCGAAGATGCAATCTTGCAGCGGAGCGCTTCAGTTCGTCCTCAAAACTAAATCAGCTCATCTGGTCGTTAAAATTTCTTATAAAACTGTCGATTGCGGAGCGGTTGGCGCTGTAATAGGTTTTCCCGCCGGACAGCTCGGCCGTAACGAAGCCCGCGGAGAGCAGCTTTGACACATGATATGAAAGCGCGGGCCGCTGCAGGCCGAATTTATCGCAAAGCTCCTGACCGTAGGCTGTATGCGAACAGAGATAAAACAGTATTTCCAAACGGGTTTCGTCGGAAAGCGTCTTCATCTTTTCGCTCAGCCCGGCAAACGCGCTCTGGGGCTCGCCGCACAGGATATGCCGGCATATTCCCAGATACATGCGTCCCATAAAGGGCGAATCCGCGGGAGGGTCGCCCTCCTCCGGCCCGCTTCCGTCGTCGCTCTCGGTTACGGCGCATCTCCCGTCAAATCCAAAGAGCGTTGGAGAAATCTTCATTATATCTATGGAACCGAATATATTTCCAAAACGATCTTCAATTAGCGCCTCGCCGTCGTCGCCCGAATAGCGCGAATGAAAGTCCGCGACAAGGAAATCGTATCTTTCATGCTTTGCCATTATAATTTCAGCAGCTGGAAGGAGGAGGGAGGAAAGCTCCGCTATATGCCTTTCGTAGGACAGGGCGGCGTCCGCCAGCCTCCATTTGCTCTCAAAGGGGATTTGTAGCTTTTCAACGCGTCTCGAATATTTTTCCATGCCGCTTTCGGCGCGGAATAGCGTTTCGCAGCTGCCGGCAAGCCCAAAGCAGAGATTATACATCCTCTCGGGCGCGCCGCATTCGCGAAGGTATTTAAAAAGCTCGTCAGGCGAATACTCAAGATGGTCAACCATTGGAAAATATATTAAAACCGAGCACAGGTTAAAACCAAAGAGGTCCATATCCCGCCCGTTTCCGAGCCGCTTAAAATATTTGGCAAGCAATTCATTGTCCACGGAAAGCCCGCAATCCAGTTCTCTTTCCAGTTCAACCACGGGACGGATCAAGGCTTCGATATCCGCTTCATGCCGCGGGCGCCGCTTTATAAGCTCGATCGCCCTTTTTTCGGTTTTCTCTCCGTTTAAGCGCCTAGAATAGTAGATCAGCGCTTCGGCAACGGGGTTTATATTAAACAGCTTTATCATTAATAACCTCCGATAATCAAAATTATCCTTTGGATAACTAGGATTGTCAAATAAAAGTTTTTCTTGACAATCCTAGTTATTTGGTGTATACATTATACTACGTAAAGAGTTTTAAAACAATATGTTTTAAATATTTTTAACAAACAGGAGGTAACACCATCATGAAAACCCGACTAAAACTCTTTCCCACCGTGCTCGCGCTCATCTTTCTTTTGAGCGTATTTTCCTTGGGCGCAGCGGCCGACGTTAAGTACGACGCGCACGATGTAGAAAAATTCCGCGCGTTTCTTGAGGAAACGGACGCTGATGGCATTACAAACGGCTCAAAGCTCAGCGCTTCCTATGATCCTGACGATCCCTCTACCTGGACCGGCGATGGCGATGGATTCATCAAATACAAATACGGCGTGAACTGGAATGAGGATGGAAGGGCTGTCGCCTTCTATTGCGACGGTTACATCAACGGCGTAGTGTACGGAGATTTTGATGTTTCAGGCTGCGACGCGCTTGAATATGTAAATATCTACGGAGCGGCCATCGAATCAGTGAACTTCGCCGGATGCATCTCCCTAAGCGAACTAATTATGTATTATCCCGAAGTGCCTCTTGAGCGGATCGACTTAAGCACCAATACAGCGCTTACGAAGATTGTACTCAATAACAACGCTCTTACGGAACTGGATTTAAGCGGGAATCCGAATCTTATTGAGATACTTGTGGAAGGCAATAAACTTTCCGAGCTGGATATTTCCAGCAATATGAAGCTTGCCCTTATCATGTGCGAGCGCAACAGCATTAAAGAGATCGATCTAACTGGCCACAGCGAACTCATCGAGCTTCACTGCAATTATAATGAGCTAACCTACCTTGATACATCCGAATGCCCCAAGCTTTATAACCTTCAAATCAACTATAATAGAATTGAAGCCATCGATTTAAGCCAAAACCCCGAGATAGCCGCCCTGGGCTGTGCTGGTAATGGCGTTAAGGAGCTAAGCGTAAGCGGCCTATCCGAGCTTTGGATGCTCGAATGCCAGGAAAACGAATTGACTTCATTGGATTTAAGGGATACCTGCATTCAGGATCTCTACTGCAATGATAACATGCTTGAAGAGATTCTCATTCCGGAAAACTCCAATGTGCAGTATCTTTATTGCCAAAACAACCGCTTAAGCTCTCTCGACTTGGAAAACATGCCGAATCTGAGCGTGTTCAACGGCGACGGCAATCTGTTTGAGGAGTTGCTTATCAGTCTCAACTCAGATGATTTCAGTTGTATAGGCAACCCTATGAGGCATATGAGCGTGCGGCACAATTCTGGAAGCCTTGAGCTGTTTGCGCAGGGCAATGGGGCGATAGGCGCTTATTATGATTACGATGTTCTGAAATACATCGCGAGGGCGGAAGCTGGCGATGGCGAAACATTCCTCGGCTGGTATGACGAAAACGGCAATCTCGCAAGCGAGGCGGCGGATTATGCGCTTGACAGCGCGGACAGCGCCTTATATGCAAGGTTCAGCGTCAACGTTATCGATCCTACCGAAGAGCCTGCCGATCCCGATCCTGACGACCCCACGCCACCGACTGCCGGCACGATAAGCCTTATCTGCATTGGCCTGGCCGTTGCCGCGGGCGGAGCGTCGGCAATGTTATTGCGCAGAAAGAGTGGGCGCTAAGGGCCGGCTTTAGGGGCTTTTGCCCCAAATCCCGCCAAAGGGGACTTTTTGTAGTACGGCCATAAGGCCTTTCGTTAAGTGCTGTACAGCACTTAACGAGATCAACCCGCAAAAATCGCCATGGGCGATTCGCTTCGTGCTATACAACACGAAGCGAGGTCAACCCGCAAAACACGGCCTTGGGCTGCAAGCAGCTGTCAGGCCGTATTTTGCTATCAAGGTATCAAAAGGCCGGCATACATGCCGCCGGCTTTTGATGGATTGTACTCTTTGAGGATGTATCCAAGTTGTCTACTCTGATTTTCGATGGATTGTAAAATTGGGGTGATATTTCAAAGCTTATACTATCCCCTGTGCGTTTTTTGGAGTTCTTAGAACCTTTTTTGCAAAAAAGGTTCTAAGCCGCCGGAGGCAAAAACCAAGCGGCTTAAAGGCTGTCGCAGTATTGATCAATATTAAACAGCCCGTCTTTAACCCAGCTATCGCGAAGGTCTGAAAGCCATGCGTAACTCATGGCAATCTCCTCGTGGAACAGCAGCGTATTTCTGCTTTTATATAAAACCAGTGCGGGAGGCTCGTTTTCTTTAGAACTGTCGAACACATAAGCTGAACGACACAGCGTCAGCAGCTTGCCCAGATTGGCGTGCGAGCGGTGGTATCTTGATATGATTTTATCTTCAGGAACGTCATGGCCGCCCTCAAGGACGCGGCGTTTGACGCGGCGCACGTTTATTAACGGGTCGCATGTGGTAACATAATATGCATAAATGGGCATTTCGTTTTTTATCGCAAGCTCAAACAGGCCCCATTTATAATCGGAGGACAGCACGGTTTCATAGGCCACGGATAGGCGCTTTAATAGACGATCGTTTACGATTTCCTGCGCCTTTACCATAGCGGCAAGGTTTCTTTGGTCGCTGTTTTGAATGCCGCAAATTGGCGCTTCCTTGGCTATGGAGTCGGCGCATACATACGGCGCTGATGGATTGTCTTTCCACAGGGAATAAACCAGTGACGATTTGCCGCCGCCGTTTGGACCGGCAAAAACCGTAAAAGCATTGTCAAAGCACATCATTTACCGTCCTGAGCATGGGCGCTACTTTACGTCCGTATGCTCGGCGTACAGCTTGTGGCAGAGTTTATCGCAAAACGTCTGAACCCTCTTTGTATCGTATGTCATCGTACGCGTAGAATTGAGCACAGCGCGTACGTCCGGCTCAATGGGCTTAAGATCGCGCAGCTGGGCGACTTTAGGCCGAACCCTCAGCACAGGACTCTTTCCGGCACGCATAACTGGGCCTATGTTTCTCTTCATGTCATCACCGCTGTTTTTTATTAGTATGGTTTCCATAATCGCGCTCTCCTAAACAGTATTCAAATCAGTGAGGTTTTGACATAACAAAACCGAGAAACATTGCCCGCCGCAAGCCAAATCCAGCCATTTACGCTATTTATGCTGATAGCAGGCGCCCTTAGCAGACAAGTGGCGCCACCCACCGTATATATATTCTAACATTGTGGACAAGCATTGTCCACAGCGTTACGGTCGATTTTCCCGCTTTTTAATCTTAAAAAACATAAATATTCGGCATTTGGCTTTGGGAAAGCGGCGCTGCCCCGGTTAAAGCTTCATATTCTTCTTATGCGAAGCCAATATCCGGTTCCATCGGCCGACCGCATGAATCTGGAGAATCCATTGCCGCGCTGCATCGCCGCCCCATATTCCCCAGGCAGGGCGTGGACCATATATCTTGCCCCATCCTTCACGACCTCGCCTTCAAGATAATACCTTGAAGTCCCTGGGTATAATACCCTCTTCCACACCGAACGCGGAAATGCGTCGGGGAAGGGGTTATATACGGGAACCTCCTCACGAACCCCGCTGGCGGCTACGCGCCGCGGAATATCCCTTTTGTTATTACCCGCCTTTGCAGGCTGTACAGGGGTGTGAAACAGAATATCGGCGCGCTTCAATATCTCGTTTAGAACTGGCGATTCGCCGGACTGCCTATCGCCGGTTTCGTTATGCGTCGACTCTATTGGGCTCTTGCGGCCCCTTTGCTCCGTGTGGAGCGCGGGGGGGCGGGGCGCTTGCTGGGGCCCGCTTGCCGGGCGCGCAGCATCCCCGCCGCCCGCCGGTTCGCCGGCTGCGGGCTTTGCTCCGGCGCCGGCATGGGGGTCGGGCGTACTGTCGGACCGCGCCGGCTCCTTTGAAGGCACCAAGGGCTTTTTTGCCTGCGTTTGACCGCTCTGCCATGAGCGGCCTATAGCGCTGTTCCCGCCGCGGTTTTCAGCAGGGGCTGAAACGCCTTGCCCGCCTGACGAATCGGAGCCAGCCTTGCCTTTTGCACCCGGATGAGGGCTTTGACCGTTTTTTTTGGCCGTATTATTTGGCGCGGGATTTTTTGGGGAGATGCCGCCCTGTACAGATCGGGAATTGGCGTTTAGGGTTTCATACTCCGCGGCCTTTCCGAGGGAACTGACCGCTGCCGCTTCCTTTGCGTTTACAGTATGGCTACCCATATCCTTGGACGCGGATGAAACGGCGCTTTCGGTTTTTTTATCGGTATTTTTCACGTATGCGTTGTGCCGCGCGCCGCCGCCAGACGTATGCCCGGCTCCGGAGGGTTTTATCAGTGCCTCGGCTGTTCTGTCAGCGCTGTCCGCGGCCCGTCTCTGTACAAAGGCGGAGTTGACGGCGGTTTTAGCGCCCGATGGTAAAGCGGAAGCGCCGGACTTTCCAATACCGGTCTCTGCCGCGCTCGGACGCGCTGCACTGCGCATGCGTATATCCCTCATGGCTTCCTCTATGCTGATGTGTGCGCCCATTGCCGTGCCCGCCAGTATAAAGCCAGGGTTTCCGCCCTCGTTGCATGCGATAAGCACAGCCCTTATATCAGAATCGCACCTGGTCGCCCCATGCCTGTTATTGGCAAGGGGAACCGCAACCGTTCCACGGTCGGTTACAAGATAAGCCGTAAGCGGCTGTGCGGACTTTGAGCGCATTACCAGCTCAATTTCAGTGTTTTTTTCGTCCGTTGAGATACGCGCGGTACCGTTTCCGCCTTTGCCTCTCAATGCAATGAATTGCTCAACCTTCATAGCTACCTCCCGTAAAACCTATTATCGCACTTCCAGTATATGCGTATTTGCCGGAAAACGTGTCGACGCGGGCCCGTTTTCCAGCAAAAAATACGAAATAGAATTTTATCCGGACTTTTCCTTAGCCTCCAGGGCGTTCAACCTGGCCTCAAAGTCATATATCTTCTTGGATATTATGCCGAAGTTCTGATTCAGCATGTTCTCATTTGCCTTTTCATCCTCATCAGCAATGTCTGTGCCCGCGGCCCTTTTTCCTCCCAGGGCAATGTAATATAAAGCCCTCATATCCAACCCCATCACTCGGTCCTCCTTCTAAGCGAAAGCTCCAGCTCAACGCCACCATTTAGGGAAAAGCGTCCGCCGCCTTCGTTATAAAAAACCAGGGAAAACGTGCGTCCTTCGTTGTTAAGGGGTATTTCGAGCACCCGCTTCTCGGAAGAAGGCAATAATACCCTGTGCGTGGAGGTATTATCACCGGCAATCGCGTCCAGAAGCACCGCGGCGTCCTCATGAGCGCTTCCCCTCATATAAAGGCGCCTTAGCTGCTTTATGCAGCCTTTATCGCCAAGGTCGGTCAACGGCGTGCTCCACCAGGCCAAAATAGGCTCTCCATCGTAGGAGTCGCCTTCGCCGAACCTATATACATATTTTTTGCCGTTAATCATATACAGCGCGCCGTCCAATGCGCACAGGTGGCTTACGTCAAAGCCTCTGCGCAGCATATACGCGCGCCTGCTGAGATCATACTCAATTACGAAACTTTCACCAGACGCATCCTTCATCGCGAAAAACAGCATATCCCGCGCAATGGCCGCGCGGCAATCAGCGGAGGCGGCGTTTTTGAGTATATGCCTGATCCCCTTTGCGTCCGGCGACAGGTACGACGTTACGCCGTTGAATACATACAGCCCCGCGTCCGTCATATAATACGCGGCGTTCCCGCGCCTGACCAGGGAGGTGTGCGCCATAGGCTCGATCTGCGCTTCAATCCGCTCTATTGTAAAGTTGCTGGGCCTGTCGCCGATGAGCCTGTAAAGGCTGTTGCGCTTGAATATCAGCAGCTGGTTGCTCATGGCTGTGATTGCGACTATGGGATCGCCGCATGTATCGCCAATCTCGGCATGTCCGCCCTCAACGTTTGGCGACGATGAAACCGGCCCCCAATCCTCTATGGTTCTGCCGCTGCCAGGCAGCTGTGACCAGTACAGCCTGTTGGGATGCTCCGGGTCGCCCGCGCTGAACAGCCTGCCCATGTACATGGAGAGGTATTTAACGTGAATATCTGAAAGCTTTTCAGCGCTTCCAAACTGAGACGCCCGCGCCCCGTCGTATTTGATAAGCTGAGCCTCCCCGCAGCCGATTATGAGATAGTCGGTGCCGTCTATCTGGGCTTCCTCGCATGAAAAGCTGTTATGCGCGTTTGTTTCATACGTATGGATCAGGTCCCATCCGCCGTGCCTGTAGGCATACACCTCCCGCCTTGCCATAACTATGAACTGCGCGCCGCCCTCGTGGTTGAATATATGCATGAAACCTATTCCGTCCGCGCAGGGAACGGGCGTGTCAACCGCTTTTACAAAGCCGCTGGAAACGCTGAGGCCGCCGTCGCTGGTGTCCATATTGCATGCGTCGGGAGAGCTGCCAGGATCAAGCGCGTTTTGGCCGCATGACTGGTCTATACCCTTGAAGCCGCTTATTCTATAGAGTTTAATAGGCATGAAATCACCACCTGTTTATAATGCTGTAGCCGTCAGGCAGGCCGCTCCCATATCGCGCCGCGCGCTTTCCCTGCTCATATAGCTGCATATATGGGCTTGAGCCCTTTTGCGTGGTTACGTCCCCGCTCATCCGCTCGCGCGCAACCGTATAGGTTACTATAAGGCCGTGCAGGCGATCCGGAATTTCAGGTACGTCAGTAGGGGAGCTGAGGGGCTTTGGAACATACTGATAGGTCAGCTCCACGGGGCCGTTGGCGTCCACGGATATGTATTCACCCTGAAACGCGTCGGGAAACCCTATAACCGAATCGCCGATGCGGACACAGACAGCCTTAACAAATTCCCTTGACAGCGAATTCGTATCTATTATGCCAATGCCGGCGTCCGTCGTTTCGGTGCGCACGGGCTTAAACGTATATGACAGGTCTAGCAGCGCGTCGTTGGCAAACTGGGTAAGCTTTCCCCTCCACGCGTCCAGCGTCTGCGCGTCGTGTCCCCTGTCAAGCTGGGCCAGTGTTGAAACAAGTATGTCGTTAAGCGTCATCGTGCACCTCCATCACACCGTCAGGCGTTTACCCCTGGATGTGCGGTAATCCTTTACATTCTCCCTGCTTAGAACGGAAACCCGCTCGTTTGCTTCTATCAGTTTTGCCAGACTCATGGGAACCTCAACGGCAACGCCTCGTCGTATCCTGAAGAAATGACCGTTGATTCCTCCTTCCCACGGAGAATTTGTTCCGGCGTTGGGGGCGATTATCACCGTGATTCTTGGTTGTGACCTAAGCCGCTCCCCTATATCGCCGGTTAGGCCGTTTAGCTGAGCCTCATCTATATATTTCATTTTTCTGTTCCTCCTGAAAGTCTTTGTATCGCTGAGTCCTGTAAATCAGGTGTTTTGCGGGACATTGCGGCCCCGATCAAATCATGTTATACTTTTTCAAAATGATTGGTTTAGGGGGCGGTTTTATGAACAAGGCCAGGTTAAAGGGGGTATTGGCGGTTGTTCTCGCCTCCCTATGCTATGGGGTAACCCCTATGCTTACCAATATAGCCCTAAAGGGCGGCGTTCCGTTCGAATTTGCCGCCCGCGTTTCCGCTCCGGCTTCAATCATGGCAAACCCATCCTTTGCCATGCCCAATGAAAGCGTGGTAGCCTTTTGTATGCTCTTTGGCTGCCTTTTCGCCCTGATGGGAACGGCCGTAAGTTCGAAGAAGGGAATGGGCAGCCCGCTTCGCGCAGGGCGCGCGGAGGCCCTGAGCATGGCTTTGGCCGGTGGCGGAAGCCTTATGGCGACGCTGCTGCTCATCTCCTATGCTTATCTTTATATGGAGCCGGGATCGGTAATAGTGCTGCACTTTTGCTATCCGGCAATAGCCTGCTTAACAGCCGCGCTGTTTTTTAAGGAACGCTTCTCAGTCCTAAAGGGCCTGGCCGCGGGGGCCGCCGTTTCCGGAGTATACTTGGTATCGGGCTTCAGCGGAGCGGAAAACGCGGCGGGTCCCCTGCTTGCGGTGCTGTCCGCGTTTACGTATGCCGCATACTTTATACTCGGCAGGCATGGGCCTTATAAGAATGTAAGCCCGTCCGTGTCGTCGGTCTACATAACCGGCGCGGCGTCGCTAATGGGTTTTTTGGCCGCGCTCGCCACAGGAAGGCTTGCGGCGCCGGCCACATGGTTTTTGTGGCTGGTGCTGGCGCTCGACGGAGTTCTGGGCTATCTTATAGGACTTAGGCTGCTGCTCTATGGTATAAGAATTCTTGGTTCCGGAAACGCCGCGATGCTCAACGCTCTGGAGCCCGTTATGGCTACGGTCATGGGTGTAATAGTCTACGGCGAGACGGTGGGCGCTGCGAAGGGACTTGGATGCGCCATGGTTATTGCGTCGGCGGTCATAGTCGTGGCTGACACTGGCCGTAAAAAAAGAAAATACAGGCCAACGGGGAAAGACGGCGCGGAAACCGGCCTGAAATCCAGCACATAAAGGCCTGCATCATTCGCCGCCGCCATTATGCAGCTTCCTTAGCGCGTCGCTAAGCCTTTCCGGCAGAGGAAGGCCCATGCCGCCCGCATTTTCAACTATACTGAGACCCTCGTTCATAATATAGAACATTATTACGGCGGATCGTACCGCGCCGTTTGCCGCTGGCACTATCCTGTCCACAAGCGCCGCAAGGCCCACAAGGACGAATATAGTAACCTTCTTCATTAGCCCCTTGAATCCCGCGCCGCTCGACAGCTCCCTGCGTATAGCGGCTTTCGCGACGCCCGTTATGTAATCAAACACGGCAAGGCAGACAAGCGTTATTATCAGCGCGTCCGCCGGCCCCCATATATACGCGGCCACTCCGCCAAGCGCGCAAGCCGCCGCTTTTAGCCATTCAATGATCTTGTACATTGGTTATAACCTCCCAAGAATATTTTTATATAAAAAGAGCCAGGCGCCGACTTTATGATCATAATCGGCCTGGGCCTCAGTTTTCGCCGCACGCGGCTCATTCCTCCATGCCTATAAGCTGTCTCATCACGGCGTCGCATCTGCCGTCCGGCGTTATTTTAGAGGCGCGGGCCTTGAAAATCCTCACCGCTTCGTCCGTCTTTGGGCCGAATATGCCGTCGGCTCCCCATTTACCAAGATCATACCCCAGCGACATCAGCTGTTCCTGCATCAGCGCCACGTCGTTGCCCTTCATGCGCGGATTCAAAAGCTCAAGATCGCGTCCGCCGCAGGCCAGTTGAAGCCGTCCGAAGCGGTTCCAATAACCCGTACCCCATCTGTCGATGCCTGCCTCGATCACGCCATAGTCCCTGCCCTTGCTCTCGATTACCCTTCCGTCGCCGATATATACCCCGACGTGGTAAATGCGCTCGCCGTCGTGCCTGAACACGAGATCGCCGCGAATCAGGTTTTGCCTGTCTATTTTGGCGCACATTGAGTAAATGCCCCTGCTCGACATATCGTAAGGCAGCAGCCCCTCGTCAAGCATGAATTTCATTATCAGCCCCGAACAGTCGTAAGCCTTGAGGTTTGAGGCTCCCTCCTCAAGGCGCTTGCGGTAAAATGCCAGCGCCCTTTCGGCGTTTCGCTCGCTGGTTTCATGCTTTTTTATAAATTCTTCGCTTACGGGCTCGCCCTGGCCGCCCCAAACATAGACGCTACCCACCTGAGCCTTTAAATAATCAATAAATTTGTCTATAACCGGCATAATATTTCCTCCAAAAATTTTACTAATATAATGATAAAAGCGCCGGAAACGGCGTTGCACGTCTCCGGCGCCCAAAGGGGGATTTCATCCGCAGGCTTTCGCCTTTAGCCGCTTAGAGCCTTTTTTGTAAAAAATGTTCCAAACATTCCCCAAATGCAAGGGAATTAACATAGCGCCCCAAAGCCAGCGGGGATATCCTGGGTGCATACTCAATAAAGTAAAGTTCATCAAACGCTCAAGCATGGCGTTTTAGCTTAAGGGGTTTTTCCTCCTGCCGTTAGCGCGGTTTCGATAGCTGCCAGCGCTTTTTCGATATCCCTCATATAGCGAACCGCGATACATGCGGCGGAATCAGTGGTGATGGAAGGCGAATCCGGCATTGCACCCAGGCTTATCCCTGTGCCAGGCGTGGACACGGAGCTGTTCATCTGCACAAGAATCTTAACTGGGGTTCCTAAGGAGTACTGCTGGCCCAGATAGTTTTTAAACGCGGCGAGATCACCCTGACCGCTGAAATTTACAGAGTCGACTATCCTGAGATAGCTGTTGGAGTCAAACGCGGCCGCTGTTATGGATCCGGATTGAATAAGCGCACTCAGCTCATTCCAGGACATATGCCTGTAATGGGTGCAGAGCAGGCTGAGCTTGCCCGAATCCCCCCTGTAGCCGCTCATGGGCAGCGCAAACGCACCTCCAACGTACATCCAGCCTGTTTCTGTGCCCCTTAGCGAAACGGTTACCGTACGCCTTACGCGCAATCCTGTCAATACGTCGTATTCATCCCTTACATCGTCCCTTATCCCATTCAAGGCGACGGGGGCGGGGAGGACGTATTCATTATCCGAGCCGCCTGAGGAAACGACGACCCTGCTGGGCGTTGACGTTATAAGTTCGCCTATGTTGTCGGGCGTTTGGAATTTCCCTCCCGACGTCTGTATGTAGGAATATCCATGCAGCCGAAGGCTTTGCAGAAGGCTTCCCTCCTGCGCGTCAGCTATTGAAGCCGTGGAGTCTCCGGAAACCTCCTTAAACGCCGCAGCGGCAAACCTTATGTCGCATTGCGCCTTTGAATAGCCGGTGAGCGCGGCCTCTCCCTCTAAAGCCGAGGGAAGGTTGAGCGCGAGAAGCCGTCCCCAATCCGACCATGAAACCGCGCCCTGCCCTTGAGCTCCGCCGGTACGGTAGGCCGGAGAACCCTGGCCATGCGGCACAAGAAACTGGGTCAGTTCGCTCACACTCACGCCTTCAAGCGCACGCTCGGTCCTGCCAACCGCGAGTATACCGCCTTCACATGTGTATATCCCGCTGTCCAGCGCTTCGCTGGCATTTTGTACAGCGCCAATGGAGAGACTGTGTTCGGAAAGGTCTATCAGGGTCTGCCACTCTTCGTCGCCGGTGTAGCGCCAAAGGATTACGCTGCCGGCCGTTGTAAACTCTATCCGCCGCGCTGCGCCGTCAATCGCGCTTTCAATGGCGGCGAGCGCCTCGTCAACGCTTATCTGGCGCAGCTGTTCGTTGCTTTCACGCACTGTTTCGGCCGCTAAACGGGCGGCTTCATTCGACTGTCTAACGGCCTCGTTGTTTATACGCTCAATCTCTCCCGATTTTCTCAGGCCCTCGGCGGCTTCTCTAATCCCCTCGGCCATGGTTATGCCTTCGTTTAGCCGCTCAACCTCGTCGACAAGCCGAATCAGTATTGGAAGCTCGCCGGCGGACTGGATCGTGTCCTGGTTGAGTATTCCGCGCCTGCATTTAAAGTTGAACTTAGCGCTCGTAACCAGGGTGCTCTCGTTTGCGCCCGAGTATATCTGAAGCTCGCATTCGACCATGCCTGGAGAAAACGAAGAAGGAAACAGGGGGATTGTGGCCCTGTTTCCTTCGATCAGCACCGTGCCGTTTTCGCTGTCCTGGCATGAGGTCCCGTCGGACTTTGAAAACACCGCCATAACCCTGTAACCGGTCATGTCCACGGGAGCGCCGTCGTCGGTCAGCGCGATATCGATCACATTGCCCGTGTCGCCCTCTACAACCTCGAATTCGCGGTTGGAGGCCGAGCGCTTGATATCCAGCTTTACGGCAAACCTCTTCTCAAGCGTCAGTTCAGCTGCCATGCCATATGTCCTCCGCCCGATGTTGTGCCGCGCGCGCCTGCAGAGCCGTGCGCCGCGGTTCTGTGATACCTACTCTTCAGGCGCTCGTACGCCTCGGCCCCAAGGCTGTTGATGATCTCGTTTCTCCTGGCCCTCCAGTATTGGGTGGAGCCGGCAAAAAGGGAGTTGCGTTCGCTCTGGGAAAGCGATTCTATATAGTTTTCGCACTCGGGGAGGCTCAGCCCTGAATAGGCGCTTTCAGACAACCCGGGGCTTTCCCGCCGCCTGTCGCCTCCGGATTGAGAATTGCGCCCGCCATACATGTCAAGCGCGCGGGCGGCTGCGGAATTCTGCGCGTTTTGACGCATTTGAGCGTTAAACATCTGGGCTTGCAGGTTCATTTCATTGTATGTGTTCATCGCCTTATATAGCTGCTCGGCGATAGCCGCGGCATATTGCGCCTCAATGGCGGCGATATCCGATTGGACGTCGTCCTGCTCACGTGCGTTCATGGATGATACGAACGATGAGCTTCCCATGCCCCTGGAGTATGCGTCCGCCTCAAGCTCGGCCATATTCCGCGCGCCCGCCTCATAGCGGTTCTCAATAGCGGTATCAACGCCAGGGCGTATGATCGACTCAAAGGTTTTGCTAAGCTCGTCATAGGATGGGGCCGGCACGGTAACGCCCGGCACGGAAAACAGCCCCAAGAGCGCCCTGTAGTAGCTTTCCAGAGCCTTTGCGCCGCTTGCGGCCGGCGGCGCGTTCGCGGCGGGGTCCTGGCCGTATTGGCTGGCCGCGTATTCCCGCCCCTTAGGCGTTGGACCGGCTGATTGAATGACGGCGTCTTGATAGGGACGGCCGCCGCCTTTAGCCGCTTGGGCTGCCAAAGCCATATGATCCTTGGCAGCGTCGTCGGTATCCAATAAATATGGAAGCCGTTTCTTTCTTTTAATATTATAACTATAAGCCATTATTGCCTCCTGACGGCCAAAGGGCCTGGTTTTAAGGATAGCCTTAACCGGCCGTCCTCTTTGTAAAGCGCCTGCCAAAACGCCTTAGCGGGCGCGGCTTTATCAGTTGCTCGCTCCATGCTCGATTCTCAGAAGCCACAGCTCGTTTAGAATCGTAGCCGTGTATGCGGCGACCTTGGCGCCCACAGTGGCGCGCTGGTTCAGCGGATCCGAGGTGCCGGCCGAGCCGTGGGGCTTTATGATCGTCTGAAGCGCGCCGTGTCCCTCGACGTCTATAATCCCATACGCGTCCTTTCCAAATAAAAGCGTCGCATGAACATCCGCGGCCGTATAGTCGGAGGTATTTACCGCTCCAGCGTCCTCGCTGTATACGGCGGCGTCGGCTGCAAGCGTAGCGCTTGCGGACAGCCGCACGGTATTGGTGTCCGGATTGAACGGATTGCTTGAAGCGAGCGTATATTCGGACGAGCCTATCTTAATTTTGTTCGAAGGCGTGGACAGGTACGCCTTTTCCATGTCCGACGGCGGGTTTTTCAATATAAAGGAGCTGGAGGACGTGGTTGAGCTCTTAACCTGATTCCTCACGCTCTGCCTGAACGCCTTGGCTTCGGTGCTCTCCACAAATACCACTCCAAAGAGCCTGCCGATCTCGCCCGAATATATCTGTTCGGCGTTGCTGTATTTTGAAACGTCCTGCCAGAGCTGGTCGCTCTGAAGATCATAGGTCGCCTCCGGAGAGCAGATGCATATGAAGTGAGGCTTTCTGCCGTCTTCGCAGAAGGGGCGCGCCTTTGCGCGCTTAAGCGTGCGCACGGCCTTTCTTATCTCATCCACAGTGAGCTTGTCGCCTGCTTCAAGCTGTATTCTGGAGGTCTTGCCGTTGGCGTACTGTACGTTGTTGCCGGCGCAAATAGCGTCGCGGGTCACCCATTCCACAACCGTGCCCAGCTGTTCGCCCAAAAGCTCGGTTGTATCCGATATCACCTGGTCGTAACCCGTCATATCGAGAAGGTCGCTTACCTCGACAAAGGCGCCGTATTGTTTCACCTCGGCTTCAACGCTGCTCTGCGACAGCGATTGGCCCTGGGGAGTCACCCCTTCTTCAAGGGCGTTTGCCTCGACGTTGGGGTTAAACAGGTTCCAGCGGCGGAACTCCACATGCTTTCCGTTGTTTTTAGGAATTGACCGTTTCTGGCCAAACTTTGCGTGTATAAAGCGCGTTTTGGCGCTTTCGAGGAGCTGCCTGTCATAAAAGCTCTTGTTGAGGCCTGTGGTTGAAGCGGTACTTAGAGTGGTATTGGTCATAGTGGTTCCTCCCTTTCTTCACATATATCTGTCGATGGTTACAGCCTTACGCGATTCCCGTCCGCCGCGGATTTCCTGAACAGCTCTTTGAGCCGCCTGAACTGGGCGCCGGACATGCCGGCATAATCCCTTTCCCCCGAAACCGGAGCCGATGGCCGCATCGAGCTTGGCAGGGATCGCCTGGCCTTTAGTTTTTCTATCACATCCAGCGCTCCGTTCATCCGCTCGTCGGCGGCGTCCGTTAAGCGGGTTGCGTCATACAGCCGCACTGCCGCTCTGCACGGCATCTCTTTAAGCATATCTGCAAACGCGGGGTCCTTTAAGTAAGCCTCTACAGGCAGCTTAAGCTCTCCCGAGTTCTGCATGCCGGCCAGCGCCTGGGCTGCACGGGCGCTTATCGCCTCTATGCTTGAGGGGATGCCTCCGTCGGGACCTATAATCGCGGCCGCCTCCTCCGGAGCAATACCCAGTTCCCCGGCCGCGCGGCTGAGTATATCCATGCCTATTGCCGTGGCCGCGTCCAAAAGCGCTGCGGACGACATATCGGCCTGAGGCTCCTCCTTGGAGCGCCCTCCCCTGGACGCTCCGAACATTCTGCTCATCAAATTCATCAATACGCTCCTTTCCCGCGCCTTAGCAAAAGGCGCATGCCCTATATTCCAGGCGGGCGGCCCGGGTTTTTACGGGCAGAAGAAATAAGGCGGTACGCACAGGCCCATGACTGGCAGCCGTGTGCGCGCCGCCTTAAACTTGAACAGGTTTATCCTGATCTGCCCGGCAGCGGGGAACCGTATCCAAACCGGTGCGTTTGGCAGTGCCCGTTTGGCGCAGTTCCTCAGCGTGTTAAGTATATCAGGCCCAAAAGGGGAACAAAAGCTCAAAACAGGAGCGGGATTGCGGCATAAAAAAGGCAAGCGCCCTAAAGTGAACATTTTTCAGTACACGGGGACAATGGATGGGATTCCCGTGGCGGCAACGAAACCGCGGCCCAAAAGCAGGGTATGGAACTTGGTCTTAAATGTAAACATTTCTTGTAAATCCAATGGCACATATACTGCTATGAGCGAATTAATGATAAAATCAATATTATATTAATGTTAACTAATTGATTCTCAATCGAATTAGACCGCATGGTGGTATAATAAAATGATATTTTAAGGGAGGAGCGGCGGAATGGAAAACAGGCGCATAATTTTAAAGGCCGACAAGATCGCAAAAACGTACGCCGGAGGAACAAGCCTTGAGGCAAAGGCGCTGAAACCTTCGGATCTCGACATTGAAGAAGGGGTGTTTTACGCCATAATCGGGCGAAGCGGCTCGGGCAAATCAACGCTTCTGCACATTCTGGGCGGCCTGGACAGGCCGACCGAGGGCAAGCTTTATCTTGAGGGACAAAGCGTGTTTGAACTCAAGGATAAGGAGCTGGCGGCGCTTAGGCGCAGGCGCATCGGGTTTGTGTTCCAGGCTTATAACCTTTTGGGAGAGCATACCGCTCTGGAAAACATACTTATGCCGGTTCACCTGGACGGACGCAAGGTTGATGAAGAGCATTTTAACGAGGTCATCGACGCGTTGGACATCCGCGGCAAGCTTAACAATTACCCGGACGAACTCTCCGGAGGCGAACAGCAGAGGGTAGCGATTGCAAGGGCGCTGATAAGCAAGCCGGCCATCGTGCTGGCCGACGAGCCTACCGGAAACCTTGACCCGAAGACGGGAGACGAGGTATTGAAGCTGTTAAAGGCCATCGCGCATAAGTTCAACCAAACCGTAATCCTTGTAACGCACGACATGGAGATAGCGAGAATGGCGGATAAGGTGATACGTCTGGGCGACGGGCATATAGAGAATATTACGGATAAATAATGGCAATTCAATAGCAAATGATTGACATAGCGGCCAAACGCCTTAAAAACTAAGGGGTTTGGCCGCGTGTCGTAAAAACAGGATTTGTTTACAAGTATGTATATGAATATAAATTTCTGCTTGAACACATATCTCAAAAGAGGTATAATTATGGCATACGCGATATATGCATATTTAATATGCGGCATCACAATGAGGGAATGGAACGAATGATGAGGCGGTTAGTAAAGCTGATTCTGCTTGTTGCGGTTGCAGCGCTGGCATATACTGCCAACGCCATGATACAGGCATGGTATGAAGCTGTATATAACCTTAACGCGGAAATCCGCTTCAGGCACACGCTTTTCACAAGGCTGGATTATAGCTCAAAAGCAAACTGCGGTATACCGTATATTTCGTATGACCTTTGGAACTACAAGGCGTATCCTTGGAGTTCGTCGGGCATGCCCATTTCTCTGCCAGTTGTTTATAATAATCGATCAGGACATCACCTTGCGCCTTGCTGATATGGTAAACAAGAGCGCAAGGTGAGCTTGTCTTAGGGAGTTCCCGTCGGGTAGGCTTTGTCTTACTCGGGAATTTCCGCCCACCAATGATGGTACCCGCTTCCGCGCGGCGCTCACCGGCCGCCAGGAAGCGTTGGATATCATAAAAAACGCTTTAAGAGGAGGAAAATTCATGAAGCGAATCCTAAGTGTAGCTCTTGCTTTGCTTTTGGTTCTTGGCCTGCTTCCAGTTGCAAACGCGGCTGAGCTGTCCGAGTTCGGAAAGATTAAAGAGCAAGAGTACGTGTCGGGTGGAGAGCGCGGAAACGTGTCTTCCACTAACAAAAATGACATGAAAAACGGAAAGCTCTTTGATGCCGCTCCAGACGTAGACGTCGAGGAGCCCAAAGACACGGATATCGTGTCCATAATCGTAGAGCTGGACGGCGAACCGGCAATGGCCGTTTCCGAGTCCGTTAAATCTGCCTCGGCGGCAGAAGCCAAACTGCTGGAAAAACAGAATCTCAAGCAGGCGGAGATAGAGAACGCTCTCGGCGTAAAGCTTAATGTAAAGCATAACTATACGCTGCTTTACAACGGCTTCTCTTTCGAAGGCGAGTACAGCCTGGTAAAGAAGATCAGGGATCTCGGCATTAATGCTTATGTTTCCCCTGAATTTGAGGTTCCCAATATGCATACCAGCGTCGGCCTTATCGGCGCGGACGTAGCATGGGATTATGGATACACAGGCGAAGGACAGACCATTGCCATCATCGACACGGGCATTCGCCTGACCCATGAGGCCTTCAGCGTGGTTCCCGAGAACATCGCATGGACTCAGGAAACCCTGCAGGCGCTGGTCAGCGCCGCTGGCAGCAACCTCAATGCCGGCAGCAATGTATCCCAGCTCTATAAGAGCGGCAAGATTCCATTTGCCTATAACTATTATTCAAACAACTACAACCCGGGCCACGGTTCAAGCGACCACGGCAGCCATGTAGCCGGTATAGCCGCCGGTAACAACGGTTCCGATTTCAAGGGCGTCGCTCCTGACGCTCAGCTGGTTGTAATGCAGGTCTTCACTCCGATGGGCGGCGCCTACTGGAGCGAAATCCTCGCAGCCCTCGAAGACTGCGCGTACCTCGGCGTAGACGCGGCGAACATGAGCCTTGGCTCATCCTGCGGATTCACCGATTACAACGGCGATTCAACCTACGAGCGCGTTCTAGGCCTCGTGGCTGACGCGGGCGTTAACCTGTCCGTTGCGGCCGGCAACGATGGAGCTACCTATGACGGAAACCATTGGGAAGGCCGTCAGCTCGCATCCAACCCGGACTACGGCGTAGTAGGTTCACCCGCAACCTTCCCCGAGTCCCTGTGCGTTGCCGCCTCAAATAACCTTGGCGGTTCAGAAGGCGTTGTTGAAGCCTACGGCGAAAGCTTTGCCTACAACGACAGGTCGGGCGACCCCGCTGTTGCGTTCTCAACCCTAAACGGCGAACAGGAATACGTAGTGGTCCCGGGCCTTGGCAATCCGTCAGACTTTACGGGAATTGACGTCACCGGAAAAATCGCGCTCATAGCGCGCGGTGAGATCAACTTCTCAGACAAGGTTGCCAATGCCTACCAAGCAGGCGCGATCGGCGTTATCATTTACAACAACGAGCCTGGCGTTATCAACATGGCTGTTGATAATTACTTTGTGCCCGCAGTTTCGATCACGCAGGTAGCTGGTCAGCACCTCGTAAACAACGCCACCGACGGTATCGGCACGCTTACGGTAAGCGGAATGGACGCGACCGGAATCCCGACTGCGTTCTCAAGCCGCGGCACCACAGCCGACCTGAAGATCAAGCCTGAAATCATGGCTCCTGGCGCAAACATCAACTCGGTTGATGGATTCACCAGCAACAATTCATACAAACTGAGCGACGGCACCTCAATGGCGGCTCCGCACGTAGCCGGCGGTATGGCTATTGTACAGGAGTATGTTGATCAGATGTTCCCGAATGCTGATGAAAGCAGAAAGATGGAACTCGTCGACGCCATCCTCATGAGCACGGCGACCCCGCGCGTTGATGGAGACGGAAACCCGTTCGTAGTGCGCGAGCAGGGCGCCGGCATGATGAACCTGGGCAACGCCCTTACAACTACCGCTTACCTCTCGGTTTCGGACAACGTACGTCCCAAGCTGGAAGTTGGCAGCAGTGAAAACGGCGTGTTCGAGCTCAACTTCACCGTCAATAACTTTGGCGATACAGCGCTCACTTACACAATTAATCCGATCGTTATCACCGAGACCCCAAAGGTACTTGGTGAGTACGGCGGCGAAACGGTTTATTACATCGACGGCACCCCCTATGCGCTCAACGATGTAGTAGAACTTGATATGCCTGAGTCCGTTACAGTACCTGCCGGCGGAACCGCTGACGTAAGCGTAACTGTAACCCTCACGGATGCAGCCAAAACATTCTTTGCCGATCATTTCGACGCTGGAATGTTTGTTGAAGGCTTTGTAGAGCTTGAAGGCGTAGCCGATGGTGAGGGCGCTATTCCTTCCACTCTGAACATCCCGTTCCTCGGCTTCTATGGCGATTGGAATCATCCGGCCATGATCGAAGAGAACGCTTACTACTATCAGGATGAGCCAACCTACAGCCAGGTTCGTGAAAACCTTATCGGCTATAAGGCTGGCAGCCAGATCCAGGGCCTTGGCATCAACCCGTACGTTGATATGACCGAAGCGCAGTTCCTGGCGGACCGCGGCGCGGTTTCCCCGAATGGCGACGGCTGGTTTGAATCTGTAAACGTAGCGTATGTCAACATGATGAGGAATGCCTCTTATGCGGAATACGCGGTTGAAATCAACGGCAGCAGTACGGTCCTTTCACGCGGCACGTACGTGAAGAAGGGCCATATGCCCGACGGCGATCCCTATCAGCAGATGGGCTATAACTACATGTCCTTCCCGACATGGAACGCGTCGGCCCTTACCGATGGCCAGTCCGCTGTTATCAAGATCCGCGCGGATCTCGCCAACCCGGGCTACACCACCGAAGCGAACGCCAACGGCGTTTGGGAAGTTCCTGTAACCAAGGATCTTACCGCTCCGGAAATCGTAAGCGTTGAAGTGATTGAAGGCGGCGTCCGCATCACCTTCACCGACGCTCACTATGTCGCTTATGCAAAGGTATACGGCAATAATGACGTTTACTATGATAACGGCATCTTTGAAAATGAGCGCGGCGCAAACACCACCATCGATGTTATGACGACAGAACCTCAAGTCGTCCTCTTCCTTGGCGACTATGCGGCTAATGAATCGGAGTATACCATCAACACCGCTACCGGCGACTATGAAGGCGGCGGACATATAGATCCTCCTGGCCCCGTTGAGACGATTCTTTATGAGTGGGGCTTCGAAGACATCAGCGAAGTTGCCGAATGGCTCACCGCCGATGCCGACGGAGACGGTCAGGAATGGTCGCTGTTCCGCGATGCATCAGGTGAAATACCCTATGAAGGAACGGGCTTCCTCGGTTCATATTCCTATCTTAACAACGTTGGACCGCTCACTCCTGACAACTGGGCGATTACCCAAAATCTGACGCTGCCGGACGATGCGGATGAAATTTCGCTCAAGTACTTTATACGCGGCGTTGACGATACGTATTTTGCCGAGAACTACAGCGTATATGTAGGCCCGGCCAACCCGACCAACACCGGACAGTTTACAAGGATATTCGGCGAAACCATCGCTTCTGCCGGCTGGAATGAGAAGGTTGTCGACCTGAGCGCTTACGCGGGACAGACGATAACGATCGCCTTCCGTCACCACGGCTGTACGGATCAGTACACGCTTGCACTCGATAACATGTCAATCGTATCGACCACAGGCGACGTACCGCCGGTAACGCCGACGCCGGTAATACCTACTCCTACACCTGACCTTCCTGGCGAAGGCTTTGTGGAGACGAACGAAATCA
>UQXE01000018.1 GCA_900544965.1 uncultured Eubacteriales bacterium
AATATTAATCCATTAACCCTTAATTAACGGGTTGCACACACAGGGCGGTATGTTTCGAAACAGGAACATACCGCCCTATGCTGTGCATATATTTTAGCTGGGTTAATGATTTATATATTAAAAATTACTTCTCTAATATTAACTGTGTTATAATGTTCACCTTCTATTTTAACTATATCAATTACAATGCTTTTGATAAATTTCTGCATAAATCTCATTCTTTCAGAGTTATTCAAGACAACCCAATTTTCTTTGAAATTTCTAATAATATGTTCTTCAGTTATTATGTTATCTTGATTTAATTTAAACTCTAAATCAGAAATTAAATTTTCAGCGGTTTTTATTTTCTCGTCAATAGATAACATCATTTCCCTATATCTTTGAAAGTCTATTTCCTGCATTACATATAAGTTCATAATCTCCTTTTGTCTGCTCTTATAGCCATTTATTGTAATGTTAATAGAATTTATTTCACTTTTTATAGTATCAATTCTGCGTTCGCTTATTAAATCCTTTTCGTCATAATATGTTAAGTCGGCAATATTTTGTATATAGTTTTCGAATGCTTCGTCAATCTTTTTATGGCATATTGTATGTGCTTTACATACACCTTTAACTTTGTTTATACACCTATACGAAGTTGAAATTACTTTTGTTTTATTGTCAGCACCTCTTTTATAATTTCTTTTAGGTGAATACCATTCTCCACACTCTCCGCAAGTTAGTATTCCTGAATAATAAGCGTCCTCTTTTGCTCTTTTAATATGTGAAGCACCTTTTCGCATATTTAATTTATGTCTAACAGCATAGAATGTTTTCTCATCAATAATTGCTTCGTGTTTTCCATCTGCTTCAAAATATTTATCTTTATTATTTACAGAATACCTTACTTGGCCTATATAATTAACATTAGTTAAAATAAGTCTCACTGTTTTTGAGTTCCATAATAATCCCTTTTTACTAGGAACTTTGCGTAAATTTAGCATTGTAGCTATTTGTGTCATAGTATAATCGTCATGCAAAAATAAATTATATATTTCTTGTACTATAGCGGCCTCTTCTGGAACAATATCCTGTACTTTCGCCCCTAAATCTCGCTTATATCCATATGAAGGAGTGCATAGACAATTACTATAACCTTCTTTTGCTTTTCGCTCGAATGCCGCTTGTAGTCTCTCTACAAGGTTTTCTCTCTCAAATTCTGCAAATATCCCCAGTATTTTGATAAACATCCTTCCTGTTGCTGAATGGGTATCTATTGCTTCTACCAAAGAGTTAAAGGCACAGTCATATTTATTAAATATATCGACAAGCTCAATTAAATCTTTAACAGACCTTGTTAATCTGTCAATTTTGAATACAAGTACGTTTTTTACTTTACCTGCTTCAATATCTGTTATAAGTCTTTGTAATTCTGTACGGCCTTCTATACTTTTCCCACTTCTGCCTTCGTCTTTATAAATATCGTAGATAGGCCAATTTCTTATTTCGGCATAGCTTGTGAGTTTGTCGATTTGTGCCATTATGGAATAGCCATGTTGGGCCTGTTCTTCTGTGCTTACTCTAACATATATACCTAAATCATTAAATACGTTATACTGTAATTTTGCAGATTTAGGAGCGATAATCGATTGATTAACCTGTTCATTTTTCATAATTATCAAACTTCCTTTCCGTAAATTGCTAAGAAAGTTCGTCGCGTTTTTTCCTGTCTATCTTTGGCATTGAGGTTTTTATAAAAAATGACATTATTTGCTTTTGGAGTTCCTTAGGCAATATAATTTTGCCACTTTTGTCCTTTTTGACTTCTTCCATTTTTACCACCCCCCTTTATAAAATCTATTTGAAGGTGTGTAAAATATGCCAGAGAAATCAAGCTTTTTCGCTAATGTGTTTCCCTTAGTTGTGTGTGAGGCCATAGCCATGAGTGACCGTGTGCTAGTATTTACCAAACGTCCCGCAAGGCTAAAAAGCGAACACGTAATCCAGCTTAACCCGGATACGCCGCTTAACAGGCGGAATACGCCAGGCTTCAAGGACTATTTTGATAAGATATGGAAGGAGCTGGATTCTTATGAAGAATATAAACAACTATTCTGATGAACATCTTAGATATCTTAAGGGCATAAAAAGGCATAAGAGCTTTGTAGTATTTATGCGGTATGCGCTGCTTATATTTGTAATAGGACTTTGGGAAGTCTCGGCGGAAGCGGGATGGATAGACCCGTTCATAACCTCCAGTCCATCAAGAATAGTGGAAACGGTAATCAGTCTATATAATGGCGGGGAGCTGTTCCGACATATAGGGATTACGCTTTATGAAACCGTTGTGGGCTTTGTTGCGGGAACAGCGCTTGGAACCCTTATTGCCGTTTTGCTCTGGTGGAGCTCGACTCTGTCGCAAATTCTAGACCCGTATCTTGTAATTTTGAACGCGTTGCCAAAAATTGCTTTGGGACCAATTCTGATAGTATGGGTAGGAGCGGGAGTTGAGTCAATAATAGTAATGGCGCTGCTGATCTCGGTTATAGTGACCACGATGAGCGTATTATCAGGTTTTGTAGAGATGGGCGGGGAAAAACAAATGCTGATGCGTACGCTGGGGGCTTCCAAGCTCCAAATATTTACTATGGTGATCCTGCCGTCAAGTATACCCACTATAATATCCGCGCTTAAAATAAGCGTAGGGATGAGCTGGGTAGGTGTAATAGTCGGCGAGTACTTGGTCTCAGAGGCTGGGCTTGGCTATCTTATAGTATATGGCGGCCAGGTATTTAAACTGGATCTGGTAATGTCGAGCATAGTGGTGCTCTGCATCTTGGCGGCGCTAATGTATTATGGGGTTGCCTTTTTAGAACGCAGACTAATAAAATGGCGGACTTTTAAATGAATTGATTTTTCTTACAGCGCCGCACAGCGCCTTAGGCTGTCAAAAAACCCCTGGATTATCCAAGGGTCCTTTACTTCAATTTCGGCTCTGATGGCACGCGCGTAAAAGCCTGATGAAAACCGTGAGGTTTTCGTTCTTTGCGGGTTTTGCCGCCCGGGAACCCCAAGGGCGGCAAAACCCGTAACTTAAAAAATGGCGTAGCCGCTTTTTGACACGTTGCAGCGACATATAGCGCCTGTTTTGTAGAAAGGCCGCTTCAAATGACGTATAAAAGTTTTCAGGCAAAAATGGACAAAACAAATGGATTTTTCTACCAAATAAGTAGCATTTGGCACTAAAAAGCGACTCATCAAATAGCATATCATTATAGTTACGGACAGATTATAAAACGGTGAGGCCGGCTTTGGCGGCAAAGCTGGAACGATTTTATTAAAAAGGGCGTTGATTAATGCGTTCAAGGCCGGAGCGAGGTATACGTATGAAAAAAACAAAGCTATGTTTGCTAAAAACGTTTGGTATCGTAATATGCGCCATAATATGCCTGTATAACTATGGGCCGCAGATGGAACGCCTCAGGTCGATGCCAAATGAAATATATATCAGGGACGGCGATATCCAGAACGATATACTGAATATCGACGCGCCCTTTTATGTGCAGGGAACCGATGAGATACAGGCGTCCCAAAGCGGGGATGAAAGTCTTGGAACAAACTCCAGCTATGAGGATGGATCTACCATAGGTACGATTACAATAGACTTTTTCAATTTAATACCGCTCAAAACAATAGATGTAAAGGAGCGCAGGGATATACTTGTAATGCCAGGAGGGAATTCTGTCGGCATACATATAAATACCAAGGGTGTGCTTGTGGTAGGTATGGGCGAAGTAATAACAGAGAGCGGAAGCATAAATCCGGCATATGAGGCTGGCGTGAGGGCTGGAGATGTAATATCCAGAGTAAATGGGATTGAAATTGAAGACGCCGAACATCTAAGCCAGGTCTGCAACGAGGTTACGGGGCCGCTGGTTCTTTCAATAGTCAGGGATGGCGGCAACCTGGAGTTCACCATACAACCAGCGTATGATGTCGGCGATAAGGTGTATAAGCTGGGCATGTGGATAAGGGACAATTCTGCCGGAGTGGGAACGATGACGTTCAGCTTGCCAGAGACAGGCCGTTATGGGGCTTTAGGCCACGCCATTACCGATGTAGATACGGGTTCGATTATAACCACAGGCGGAGGCAAGCTGCTAAACTCAAGAATTGTCGGAATAACAAAGGGGGCTAAAGGAATTCCAGGAGAATTGAAGGGTACGTTTAGTACCTCAGGGGATGGTATAGGCGTTATTGATGCCAACTGTGAGTTTGGAGTATTCGGGACGCTGGACAATGTGGAAGCGAACCCTTTATATCCAAACGGCATACTTCTGGGCTATCCTGAAGAGGCACGAACGGGCAGGGCGGCCATTTTGACCACGATAGACGGAAACGGGATAGCGGAATATGAGTGCGAAATTATAAAGATCTATGATCAGAGCGATCCGGCCACAAAGGGAATGGTAATAAAGGTGACGGATGAAAGGCTTCTTGAAGCCACTGGTGGTATAGTGCAAGGCATGAGCGGAAGCCCGATAATACAAAATGGCAAACTGATAGGCGTAGTAACACATGTCTTTATAAATGATCCTACCAGGGGTTACGCGCTTTATTCCTACTGGATGTATAACGCGATGAACTGATGGAGGCGTACAATGCAGCATTCCCTTTTGATTGCCCATAATGATGAGAACTACTGTGATGAGCTTGTAAGCCTTTTTAAGGCGAATGGTACTTTCCATCGTATATATACCGCTAAAAACGGCAACGATGTTGTAGAATGCATTAAAAATTGCTTGCCAGATGGCATATTGATACATGCCCAGCTTCCTGACAAGGATGGGGTAGAAGTCTTGAGTATACTTAAGGATATAAATATTGAGATGCCAAAGGTATTCTTTACCTCAGCCATATTTGATGATGAGCTTATTTTACATCTGGATGATTATAATATAGATTTTTTTATCGCACAGCCTATATCACCTGCACAGCTGATGTGGAGGGTAACCGAACTGTTCGAGACTGAACCTTCAATAGGTCTTATGAAGGACGTATATAAAAAAAAGACCGATTTCGCGGCCTCTGGGCTATTGCTGTCGCTAGGAGTTCCGGCAAACATGAAGGGCTTTAAATATATACGAAGCGCCGTTGAGGCTATAAACGCGGCGGAGTCTATCCCGCTTTCAAGAGGTATATACAAGGAAGTGGCTCTTATATATAATACGACTCCGGCATGCGTTGAAAGATGCATCCGCCATGCAATCGAACACGCTTGGTTAAAGGGAGACATTGATTTGCAGCATGAATTATTTGGATATACGGTAAGCGACGCAAGAGGGAAGCCTACAAATTCAGAGTTAATATGTATGATAGCGGATGTAGTTAAAAGAAAGGTGTTTTACGAACAGACTATTAGTGCATAGAAAGCCATGCCCAATAATAAATATCAATATATACGGCGGATGGAATTGGTGTAGAGAGAAACAATACTGTAATTAATGCCATCCATTTGTCAGGCCACCACAAAGGATGTGAAAAAATGACCGCTAGCAAGCGTAATTCTGCGCAGGGCGTGAGAGCGTTGTTATCCGATCACCCCGTTCTGGCAATCGTAATAATTTTTATCTTTATCTTTGGATGCGTTACGGGAGTTGCAACGGTGTTAACTCAGGATGGAGAGGTAATTGCAAAGTATTATGAAAATATAGTTATGTACGCGGGGGATGCCGCGCCCGCATTGGGCGCTTCGCTGCTGCGTTCAGTATTAACTACGGTATTGTATGTTGCTATTATTCTTTTAAGCGGTATCTGGCTTCCGGGGATTGCGCCTGCGGCGCTCGCTATAGTTATAAAGGGATTTATATTTGGCATGTCTTCGGGGGCTATATTGCATTCTGCGGGCATGAAGGATGTTTTCGTTTTTTTAACCGCGATTGTTATCCCCGAGGTTTTGTTGTTTATACCCTCAATATTGTTGTGTATAGCTTCATTCAGCGTTTGGAGGCAGAACGCGCACCTTAAGCTGAAGTTTGGACGTTCAACGCTGGATGAGAAGTTCCTGAAGTCAGCATTGTCAAGCGCTATCTTTTTTTTGCCGTATATGGTATTTCAGGGAATAGCCGCTCCGGTGCTGGTCAGGTTGATTAACCTGATTTAAATATCTTGCAGGCTGTGATAAAATTATTCTAAACGATAAGTTAATTAATTCTTGAGGTGATTCCCAATGAAAAAGAGGGCGATACTTATAATACTGGACAGCGTGGGCGTTGGAGCGATGCCTGACGCCGCGGAATTTGGAGATACAGGGGCTAATACCCTGGGAAATATATATAGGCTTAGAGGCAGCCTAAGGCTTCCCAACCTTTATAAACTGGGACTAAGCCGTATCGAAGGGTCTGGGCTCCCCTTGGGAGGTTGCGCCCCCACGGGATGTTACGGAAGGGCCGCTGAGGTTACAAAGGCGAAGGATACTACAAGCGGCCATTGGGAACTGGCGGGGCTGATAATGGAAAAACCGTTTCGCACATTCCCCTATGGCTTTCCAAAGGAGCTGATGGACGACTTTGAACGAAAGATCGGGCGGGGCACGATAGGTAACAGGGTAGCGTCGGGTACGGTTATAATACAGGAACTGGGAGACGAGCATGTCAGTACGGGCAAGCCGATAGTATATACATCAGCGGACAGCGTATTTCAGATTGCAGCGCACGAGGAGGTAATACCTCTGGACGAGCTGTACGGCATGTGCGAAACGGCTCGCGAAATGCTTAATGGAGAATACTACGTGGGACGCGTGATAGCAAGGCCGTTTTTGGGATCGGAAGGATCATATAGGCGCACCGAAAACAGGAGGGATTTTGCCATTCCTCCCACCGGAGACACGATTCTGGACGGCCTGCTTAAAAATAATAAAGACACAATAGCTATAGGCAAAATTGAGGACATATTCGCCAACAGGGGCATTACGATGTCGGATCATACCAGGAATAACCACGATGGCATCGAATCCTTACTGCGTTTTATAAAAGAAGGTACTGGGGACTTCATATTTGCAAACCTAGTGGATTTTGATATGCTGTACGGGCACAGAAACGATATGGAGGGATATGCTAAGGCCTTGGAATACTTTGACGGTCGGCTCCCAGAGATAATAAAAGCTTTGAAATCCGGAGACATGCTTATCATCGCGGCTGATCATGGGTGCGATCCCACAACGCCCGGCACAGACCATAGCAGAGAATACACCCCCGTAATTGTAACCGGCCCCTGCATAAGGGAAGGCGCTTCATTGGGAACGCTTGGCTGTTTTGCTGATATAGGCGCGACGGTATTTGAATATATTACCGGATTGAAATGGCCTGTTGGCACGAGCTTTTTAAACATAGTCTGTTGATTTTTGTACAAGGCTGCATTAAATCCCTTTTCCCGCAATATAGATCATCAGGGGGAGGGATTTTTATGAAGAGGCTTTTTAATATATTTTTGAGCTTATTGATAGCTGCCTCGTGCATATTCTCAGCCGGTTCGTCAGCGGACCAGCCTGTCGATATGTCGGGACTTAAGGCCGCAATATTGGTGGAGTCGAGTTCCCAGCAGGTAATACTTGAGCATAATTCCGCAGCGTCTGTGGACGTGGCGGGTCTGTCGAGGCTGCCGCTGCTGATGGTTTTGTGCGAGGCTGTTGATAAAGGCGAGCTAAATCTTGATAGCACGGTAAGCGTGAGCGAGGAAGCGTCGCGGGTCAAAGGACCGACCTCGTTTATTGAGGGAGGGGAGCAGATTTCGGCCAGGGATTTGATGAAAAGCGCTATCATGATAGGCGCGGGAGATTCAATATATGCCCTTTGCGAGTTGTACAGCGGATCCGACAGTGCGTTTTGCGGCCGGGTGAACTCCAGGATGCAGGAGCTGGACATTAATGTAAACTATACTACGTGCGCGGAAACTGGAGTAGTTCTATCGGCCAGCGACCTCATGAAGGTGGGGTGCGAGCTGATAAAGAGCAGCTGTTTTAAGGAATACAGCTCCGTCTATCTTGATAAGCTGGTTCACGCAAATGGAACCGAAACGCAGCTTGCTAGCCCTAACAAGCTGTTAAAATCTTATAGCGGTTGTGATGGAATAGCCACAGGCTCATCAGAATCGGCGGGATACTGCGGCGTGTTTTCAGTTGAACGCGGCGGAACCAGGCTGGTGGGCGTCGTATTGGGAGCTGCGAGCGCCTCAGAGAGGTTTGAAACCGCAGGAAAGCTCTTTGACTATGGCTTTGGCTCTTTCAAAAGCGTTACTCTTGTAAAAAAGGATGAAGTTGTCGCATCCGATGTAGCTATAGCAGGAGGAGACGAAAAAAGCGTTAGCCTGATCTCATCAAAGGACATTACCTTGCTATTACAGCAAAACGAAGCCCCGCCACAAAAAGTCCTTGATGTACCGGAAACAATACCAGCGCCTTTTTCCCAGGGAGATGTGCTGGGTTATCTTAAAATAGTGGACTCCACTGGGACGGAGCTTTTAAAGGTTGAGCTTTTAGCGGATAAAACCGTGGATGAGGCGTCCTTTAAAGACTTTTTTATAAGAATATTGACCGAATGGCTTTCGTAAATAATTTAAGCTGAATTGACCGCAACATATTGGCTACAGCAGAGCCGCGTAATGGTATATGCGGCTCTGCCCAGAGTGTCACAAAAGCGGCTGCGCCACTTTTTTAAAGTTAAGGGTTTGCCTCTCATCCTTTGGTCTGCTGGACGGCAAAACCCGCAAAGAACGAAAACCGCACGGTTCTCCTCCATTGTGACGCGCATGCCGTCGAGCCGGATTTAAAATCAAGGGCTGCGGCCCTTGACGATGCTAAGGTTTTTGACAGTCTGAGCCGCTTAACGCTATATGTGGCGCCGGCTTTAATTAAGGATTTTATTTTACTGTGTTTTATCCCTAGGTGAGATCATATCCGTCTGGGATTTGTCCTGTATAAGCCAAGAGAATATGCGGTTCTGTACACACTGGGACTGCCATCATATCCTCTGTGTAAATATCGATTTATTTCCAACTTAATAATAACAAGAGGCTTTTATAATTACCATGTTTGCTTTTTAATGCCATGAAAATACCGAGCCGCACGTCTTTTCTTGTGCGCGGCTCTTATACGTGATATAATCGTTTCAAAAAGAGGTATGGTATTGATCATCTTAGGCATAGACCCAGGATACGCAATAATGGGGTATGGGATTATCGACGCAGATGGAAACAGGCTTCGAGTAATTGATTACGGCGTAACCGAGACACGCAGTAGCATGCCCTTTCCAGAACGGCTTGAGAGACTGTATCTTGGGGCCAGACAGCTTATACAGCTCTATCAGCCGGCGTGTATTGCATTTGAGGAGCTGTTCTTTTATAGAAATACCGCAACCGCTATGCTCGTCGGCGCAGGAAGGGGCGTGGCGCTGCTTGCGGCCCAGCAGGAGGGACTCCCCCTTTATGAGTATACGCCGATGCAGATAAAGTCCGCGGTTACGGGGGATGGACATGCCGATAAGAAGCAGATGCAGGAGATGGTGCGGCTGTTGCTGAACCTTAAATCTGTACCAAAACCGGATGACGCGGCCGACGCTCTCGGCGTTGCAATCTGTCACGCTAGCACGCCGGAACCTGCGGCAGAAGAATTTAAAATAAAATAAGGTAAGAAAACTATGTATGCATATATCAGGGGCGTCGTCGACAGTGTTGGAGCTGACAGGGCGATAATAGACGCTTTGGGAGTTGGATATGAGCTTATATGCAGCGCCAATACGCTAAAACGCGTTGGGGTTGGAAGCCAATGCAGATTGCTTGTGCATCTGCAGTTTTCTCAGGACGCGCAGACGCTGTATGGCTTTTTTGATGAGGAAGAGCGGGAGATGTTCAGAAAGCTAATAGCGGTGTCAAAGATAGGCCCCAAAACCGCCATAAGCATTCTCGGTTCGCTGACCCCGCAGGACATTACGACAGCTATATTAACTGAAAATGTAAGCGCCTTTGACGGCGTGTCCGGTATAGGTAAAAAGACTGCGGCAAGGCTGCTATTGGAGCTGAAGGGAAATATAGGAGCATTTGGAACGACTGCGCCGGAATCGGTGAAGGGAGGCCAAAGCGTAAATGAAATGCGAACGGAAGCCGTGGCCGCGCTAGTATCTCTAGGCTATGACGGCGTAACGGAGGGCCGAGCCGTAGCTGCCGCGTCCGACTGTGAACGCCTGGAGGATATGATAAGCGAGGCTCTCCGCGCCATACCGAGCGGTTTTTAGGAGGAGGCTTTAGATGGAAGACAGACTCATAACCTCATCGTGGCTTGCAGAGGACGATCAGGCCGAGTACAGCCTAAGACCACGCTTTTTGAATGAATATATAGGTCAGCATGGCGTCAAGGAGCACATGCGTATATATATTGAAGCGGCAAAACATAGGGGCGAACCCCTTGATCACGCGCTTCTATATGGCCCTCCAGGATTAGGAAAAACGACGCTGGCTTCAATAATTGCAAACGAGATGGGTTCGAATCTGCGCGTGACTTCCGGGCCGGCTATATCGCATGCCGGAGATCTTGCGGCCATATTGTCAAAGCTTGCGCCTGGCGACGTGTTGTTTATCGATGAAATACATAGGCTGAATTCAAGCGTTGAGGAGATACTATACCCGGCAATGGAGGATTTTGAGCTGGATATAGTTCTTGGAAAGGGTCCGGCGGCCAGGTCGCTCAGGCTTGAGCTGAAACCATTTACGCTAGTTGGAGCGACCACCCGAATGGGGCTTTTGACGTCGCCGCTAAGGGACAGGTTTGGCATAAAGGAGCAGCTTGAGCTTTACGCAAATGAGGATTTGAGGGAAATAATAGTACGCAGCGCATCCATACTGGGTGTTGAAATAGATGATGATGGCTCAACGGAAATAGCGTCCAGGTCGCGCGGCACTCCAAGGATCGCAAACAGGCTGCTTAAGCGTGTCAGGGATTACGCGCAGGTAAGGGGTGACGGCGTTATAGATAAAAAAACAGCTCAGGCTGGGCTTGATATGCTGTCGATTGATGAATTTGGCCTGGACGCAACGGACAGAAGGATTCTCTCAACCATGATTGAAAAGTTTGCGGGACGCCCTGTGGGCGTGGATACTATAGCCGCGTCTACAGGCGAAGATGCGGCTACGGTGGAGGACGTGTATGAGCCATATCTGATGCAGCTGGGGTTTATAGCGCGGACTCCGCGTGGGAGGATCGTACTTCCGAGAGGATATGCGCATATGGGATTTTTGCCGCCGATTCAGGAATGAAACTGAGCATAATAAACCGTATATAAAACAGGAGGTAACACCATGGCCAAAAGAGTACGCGATCTGGAACAGGAAATTGAACGATTAAACGAAGAGCTTGTAGCCGCAAGACAGGAACAGAGCAACCTACAAGCTGAACTCAACCTGTTCAGAACAAAGGAAAACGCCATTGTCGGAGCGCTTACGGAGGCGCAGGCGTCGGCCGCAAAAACCGTAGATGATGCCAAGGGCCGCGCGTGCATTATAATAAAAGACGCAGAGGATGAGGCGAAGGCGAGGCTTGCCGTGGCTGAGGAGAGCATCAACGAGGCCAACGAAAGGGCTGCCCTGATAATTGAAAACGCACAGGCTGAGGCCAGAAGAAGGATGGACGATGCGGAGCGTGCCGTAAGCGAATATAGAAACAATATTGACAGGCTTAACGGCTATTTGACGCAGGCGGCGGAGGCTGCAAAAACCTTTGCAGCTCAATTTGGCGACTTTATAGCAGGCATCAATCCTGAGACCGATGTGGATTACGCATTGGAAACGCTGCCCAAATACCACGAGGGCATGGACCAGGGCAGACTTCCGAAGGATTATAAGGATCCGGCAGAGCTTATGCAGAGCATATACGCTATTCAGGGGCGCGACATACCGGTGGAGGATAAAGAGAGCCGTGCTGAAGATGTCGAGGAGGACGATCGTGTATGGACCGTGGATGAAATAAAGGTTGATGAAAACGAAAAGGATCCTTTAATCTTTGAAACGGATGAAGAACTTGACGCGCTTATTGACGATATACTTAGTGACGATTGACACCGATGAGCAACCATGTTATAATTAACTTTACTAAGGCTGTGATAAGGGTTCAGTTTGATATGTCGACTAAAGAGAGCTTCCCATTTGCTGTGAGGGTTGCAGTCGGTTGCGAATGTCCCGCCCTTTGAGCCGCAGGGAGGAAATGCCCTGACGCATGCCCGCGTTAAAGGCGCAAGAGTACAAAGTAAGGTGGTACCGCGTGTATTATCCCGCCCTTATATTAGGGGGCGGGTTTTATTATTTAGGAGGTTAATATGGCAAAAAAGAATGAAGATTTTGTAACCCATATCGCATCGCGAAATGAAGATTTCCCTCAGTGGTATACCGATGTAGTTGTAAAGACAGATATGGTGGACTACTCTGAAGTTAAGGGCTGTATGGTTATAAAGCCGTACGGCTATGCGGTGTGGGAGCTAATACAGTCCGAGTTGGACGCAAGGTTTAAGGAAACCGGACATGTCAACGCGTATTTCCCGCTGTTCATACCCGAAAATCTGTTAAAGAAGGAAGCAGAGCACGTAGAAGGCTTTGCTCCCGAAGTAGCATGGGTTACCCACGGCGGAAGCGAGGAGCTTGCCGAGCGCCTGTGCGTACGGCCCACCAGCGAAACCATAATCTGCTCCATGTACAGCAAATGGATACAATCGTATAGGGATTTGCCTGTGCTTATAAACCAGTGGGCAAACGTGGTACGCTGGGAGAAGAGCACGCGTCCGTTTCTCAGGACCACAGAGTTCCTATGGCAGGAAGGGCATACCGCTCACGCAAACGCGGAGGAGGCGGAGGAAGAGACAAAGCGCATGCTGGGGGTATATTGCGACTTTATGGAGAACGTACTTGCCATACCTATTATATCTGGTCGCAAGAGCGAGAAGGAAAAGTTTGCCGGCGCGCTGGCAACCTATACCATGGAGGCCCTTATGCAGGATGGTAAGGCTCTTCAAATGGGAACCTCCCACAATCTGGGAGACCACTTTGCTAAAGCCTATGACATAACTTATCTCAGCCGTGAGGGTAAGCTGGAATACTGCCACACAACGTCGTGGGGAACCTCGACCAGGATGATTGGCGGGGTTATAATGGTGCATGGAGACGACAGGGGACTGGTACTGCCGCCAAGGGTCGCGCCGATACAGGTAGTAATCATTCCTATTGCGGCCCATAAACCGGGCGTTTTAGAAAAGGCCGACGAGCTTTTCAGGCAGCTTAAGGAAGCTGGAATACGCGTAAAGGTTGACGACAGCGACCAGAGCGCCGGATGGAAGTTCAACCAGTGGGAGATGAAGGGCGTGCCGGTCAGGCTTGAAATCGGACCGAAGGACATAGAAAACTCGCAGGTCGTCATCGTACGCAGGGATGATCACGAAAAGTCAGTGCTGCCAATGGAGGGTTTAACTGCCGCTATAAAGGATACGCTCAATGCCGTTCACAAGGGACTCTATGAAAGGGCTTTGGCCATGAGGGAATCAAAGACCGTAGATGCGGCTACTTTTGAGCAGCTTAAAGAGGGCGTTAAAAATGGCTTTGTGAGGGCAATGTGGTGCCAGGAACGCGAATGTGAGGAGGCCATCAAGGAGAAAACGGGCGCCACCACACGGTGCATGCCCTTTGATCAAAGCGCCATAGGGGACGTGTGCGTTCACTGTGGTAAACCCGCAAAAGCGCTTACATATTTTGCAAAGGCATATTGATATAATAGATTTTGCGGCGCGTCCATTGCCCCTTTGGGCTGGGCGCGCTTGTTACATATAATCTTTGCGCTTGAGGAATATTTTAGATAGTTTTTCTCTTGTTCGATAAAACAGGCTATGCCTAGCATCCGCACTGGAAGTGGAATGTGGGCGCTGAATGCTGTTTTCCATAAACCATTTTTGGCAGTCCATACAGGTTTCGTCGGCAGCGGACTTCTTTTTGTATGAGCCGTCTGGATTGAGAACCCTGGATTTTACGTTATCGGCCAGCATTATATCCAGTATCTCCATCAGCTGGCGTTTAACGTCGGCGTCCAGCACAGGGCAGGCGACCTCTACCCGGCGGGTTGCGTTGCGCGTCATAAGATCCGCAGATGAGATATAAATCTTTGAGTTTTCACCCTGGCCAAAGCAATAAATCCGTGAATGCTCAAGAAACCGGCCTACTACGCTAGTTATGTTTATGTTTTCCGTTTTTCCCCTTACGCCTGGCAAAAGGCAGCAGATCCCGCGAAGTATCAGCTGAATCCGTACACCCGCGACGGACGCTTCAGAAAGCTTATCGATAATCTCGCGTTCGGTCAGGGAATTGGCCTTAATCGTAATCCTCCCATTTGAACCCTTGGCTATTTCTTCATCGATAAGTCTAAGTATTCCTGCTTTAAGGCCAAAAGGGGCTACAAGAAGCTTTTGATAGGAACCATCCAGGTTGGAGATAACTATATTTTGGAAAAATAAGGTAGCGTCCACGCCTATTTCATTATCCGAGGTGATTAAGCATAGGTCCGTATAGCTAGAAGCTGTTTTTTCATTGTAATTTCCGGTGCCTATCTGCGTAATATACCTTACTTTCCCGCGCGCCTTTCTCGTTATAAGGCATACCTTTGAGTGGCACTTATAAACATCGATTCCATAGGTTATGCGGCATCCTGCTCTCTCCAGCCTTTCCGCCCATTTTATATTATTCTCCTCATCAAACCTTGCTCGCAGTTCCATTAAAACGGTTACATCCTTCCCGTTTTGAGCAGCCTCGCATAATAGGTGAGCCACCATGGAATCTGGAGCAAGCCGGTACACGGTAATCTTTATTGAGATAACGCACGGATCAGAGCAGGATTCCTTTAAAAGTTGAATAAAGGGGGTCATCTGCTCAAAAGGATAAAATATAATTAGGTCTCGTTTAAGCACCTGCTTGGTCACGCTTTTATCCTCATCAAGGCATTCGGGATACCTTGGAATAAAGGGAGGATAGGTAAGCTCAGCGCGTAAAGCGGGATGTATGGCGTCTTTAATTCCAGATGTATATTTTAAATCAATAGGGCATTGAAAGCTATATGTCTGTCTCATATCAATATTCAAACGCATGCATAGCAGCTCTAATAGCGCGGCGTTCGGTTCGCCCTGGAGCTCTAAACGCACGGGGGCAAGATGATCGCGTTTTTTAAGCAACTTTTTCATATGATGCCGATAGTCGGTGTCCTCGTCGTCAAATTTTTCGTCATCAAAACTTAGATCCGCGTTCCTCGTTACGGAGATGGTATTGATACTTACGACGGTATACATATTGAATATTGAATCCATATATGCCTTTATAATATTCTCCACCCGAATAAAGCGGCTAGGGGTATCAAGCCATAACAGCGGCGGCAGCGGGGAGGGTACGGGAACAAGTCCCAGATGAATGCCGCCCTTTTTGCCAGTCAATAAAGAGGCTATATAAAGCTGTTTGTTGGCAAGATGGGGAAATGGATGCCATGGGTCTACAATCTGAGGTGAAAGTATCGGCATGATAAACCTGAGGAAATAATCATTGACATGCTTCCGTTCCTTTTTTGTGAGTTCGTCAAAGGAAAGGTCGTATATGCCCTTATCACGCAACGATATATCAATTCTATGCATCAGCCTGTCCCTCAGCTTCATTAACGGCGGGATCGCACTAAAGATATTGTCGAGCTGCTCGCGGGGGGTTTGGCCTGTCTTGTTATTTAACATGTCTGGAGCGATCACCGACAGGTCAAAAAGGCTGCCAACCCTAACCATGAAAAACTCGTCAAGATTACTGGTGAATATGGATATAAACTTTAACCTCTCAAGCAGAGGGACGGTGGCGTCAGAGGCCTCCTCCAGCACCCGCTTGTTGAAGCCAAGCCAGCTGAGCTCCCTGTTTTGGGTATATGTGGTATCAAGCGTAAAGGTCTTCAGGCGGTCTTTAGTATCCTGTGACACAGGTAACCCTCCCTGACTCCGTATTCGCTTACGATAATACTATTACCACCAAGCCTGTTGGTCAATATTTTTAAAATAAACAAGCCTGGAATTATGGTATGCACCCTGTCAGGACAGTTCTTAAGAATCAGGTTCCTGGCCGTCTCGTCATTAGCGCATAGAGTTTTATAAAGCTTGTCAAGCTGATCCGATGAAAAGCTTCGGTTGCTGGATTCGAAATCATATATGGAATTAATGAGCTTTAAAGTAGCGCGAGCCGTACCTCCAACGCCGCATATCATTGAGTTCTTGGCGAAAGCGTTTATATCGACGCTATTTATAGCACTATTTATCTCGCGAAGTATTTTTTTCTGTTCGCTTGGCTTGGGAAAGATTTTGGAAACATAACGTGAAAAAAGGTTAAGGGAACCCAGAGGGAAACTTAAAGTCTTTAGCGCGTTGTTGTGCGCGCCCATTGAAAAGGATACGACCTCCGTGCTTCCGCCGCCGATATCTATGAGGGAACCCGATTGCGCGTCTATTGAATGAAGCGCGCCATAGTAATCGAGCATGGCCTCCTCATTGCCGGATATCACCTCGACATTGTATCCTGTCGACTCGTATATGTGGTTTATTGCTTCATGAGTATTTATAATATTGCGAAGCGAGGCGGTCGCAAACACAGCAAACCTATCTATTTCAAAGTTTTCAAGCCGCTGTTTAAATTCGTTTAATGCCGAGCATATTTTCATAATACCCCGCTTTGACAGCGCGCCTTCGTTTACATAGCCGGCTATCCCAGCCATAACCTTTTCGGAAAAGAGTATTTTAAAGCTTGTGCCTTCGGCTTTATATACTGATAATCGTATAGTATTAGAGCCCACGTCTATTACGGCGCATTTCATTGCCATACCTCCATTATGCTTTCCGTCATTATTCTACCTCAAGGAACACCATAATAACAGTTAATGAATTAACATAATCTGTTATTTAAGTGTAAAGTTAACGCCGCGTGAAACCACATCAATACCATATTGCCTAGATTACTTGTATTAAAGTAAAGAGATGGCAAAGGCATACCATGTATAAAGAAGCAAATAAAAGGCTCCATGGCATAAAGGGAGCTCAGTGTGTCAAAAAAGCGGCGAAGCCGCTTTTTGAGGTTATGGGTTTTGCCTCTCGCCCTTCGGCGTCGTGACGCGCTTGTTGAGCGCATCGTGAAATCAACCCGCAAAATATGTCCTTCGGTTACAAGCAGCTGTCAGGCCATGTTTTGCTATAAAGGTATCAAAAATCACCGTACATGCCGCTGATATTTGATGGATTATAAAATTGAGGAGATGTTCCAAATCTTATACTATTCCCTCTGCGTTTTTTGGAGTGCTTAGAACCTTTTTTGCAAAAAAGGTTCTAAGCCGCCCGAGGCAAAACCCACTGAAGAACGAAACCCTCACGGTTTTCATCCGTTCCGACACGCATGTCGTCAGAGCCGGATTTAAAGCCAAGGGCTGCGGCCATTAACAATCCCGAAGTTTGGGCTCCCTTGTATAAAGGGAGCTGTCAAGGAAGCCGACAGAGGGGTATTGCAAAGAAACAGTTACAACCCCTATGTCATGGCTGTGCCGTACTGCCTCCCCTTGTACATGGAAGACTTTTCTACGCAAACCATGTAACCCATGGTCACGCTTTTAATCTCTATTGAAAGCGTCGCTGGAATTATCAGAGCCATCTTCAGCGGTTGCGGCAATCTCTTCGGGTTTCATTCGTACATAATTTACTCTAGTATTCGATCATAGGCTCTATCGTTAGGATCATAACCGTTTTTCGATCTTTTCAGGGCGTATTGCTGAACAAACTTAACCATAATGCGCTTTGATCATCTTCCTGGAATACGCCATATCCAAACCATGTCCGCTATCAATGAACTATTCTGAATTATACCAATTACAAACTGCGCTTTTAAAAGAGCGAATTCTTCCTTAATTATCTCCTTTCATAATGCCGCGCATCCTTGCTATGCTTAAATTACTCATCCATATCGGATATAACGAGCAATTCCTTTTCGGAAACAGCTTTGGAAATCAATTCGTCAAGGTCGGCTGACAATTCGCTTTTCCGTATGACCTCAATATCAGGCCTTGTTACGGGATGCTGGGGAACAAATATTGTACAGCAATCCTCATAAGGAAGTATGGAAGTTTCGAATGAGCCTATTTTTTTAGCTACATTTACTATGTGCTCCTTATCAAAGCCGATAAGAGGACGGAATACCGGCATGTTAACCGCATCGTCAGTAACGCGGAGGCCTTGGAGCGTTTGGCTTGCAACCTGCCCGAGCGCCTCCCCCGTAATCAAGGCCTGTGCTCCGTCCATTCGCGCAATAATCTCAGCAATCCGCATCATTGCTCTTCTCATAAGGATGGTTGTCTCTTTTGGTGGGCACTTATCGTATATTTTAAGCTGAATATCCGTAAACGGTACAAGATGGAGCCGTATTGCACCGGAATGTGTTGAAAGTATGCGCGTAAGCTCAACCACCTTATCGCGGGCGCGTTCGCTGGTGTACGGATAACTGTAAAAATGCACTGCGCTTAGTTCGAGTCCGCGGCGGGCCATCATATAGCCTGCGACGGGGCTGTCTATCCCGCCGGATATAAGCAGCGTACCACGTCCGGCTGTTCCTACGGGCATACCGCCCGCGCAGTATACTTCCTCGGTATAGATATATGCCATGTCCCTGATTTCAACACACAGCTGTATGTCAGGCGAATGAACGTCAACACTGAGTTTTGGAAACCTTGAGAGCAGGTATCCGCCCAGCTCCCTGCAGATGGCGACAGAATTAAGCTCAAACTGCTTGTCAGAACGTTTTGAGTATACCTTGAATGTGCTTGAAGCATTCGCAGCCAACGCGCGTTCCATGAGTGAACAGGCGGCTTGTTTTATTGTATTCCAGTCCTTATTAACGCCAACGGAAGGACTGACAGAGTGTATGCCAAAAACCCGTTTGAGGTTTGAAACCGCCTGTTCATTCATGGACGGGTCAATGCCAAAGACGAATATCCTTCCCTGCTCCCGGCGCACTTGCGCGTTCATTCCCGAAAGCGCTGATTTTATGCGTTCTATGAGTTTGCGCTCAAAAAAAGGACGGTTCAATCCCTTTAGATGCAATTCCCCATATCTGATCAATAGTACGTTTTCCATCATTTGTTCTCCTTAAATCATTTTTTCACGGCTGTATGCGCTAGAATTCCAGCTATCTACGGCGGTATCTGCGCAGGAACGCCGCCATACTCTCAATAGCTGTTGCCGCCTCGTCCATCTCCGCAATAGTATTAAATGGACACAGGCTGAACCTTATCGCCCCCTCCTGACGTTCGCCTTTTACGCCCATTGATTCAAGTATCCGGTTCTTTCCATGTTTATAGGAAGAACACGCCGAACCCGTAGCGACATAGATCTGGCGTTCTTCAAGCGCATGCAAAAGGACCTCGCCCCTTACACCCATGAACGAGACGTTAAGTATATGCGGAGCGCCGTCAAGAGGAGCGGGACCATTTATAACGGTGTCCCTGATCCTTAGAAGGTTCTCGGCGAGCCTGAGTTTGCAGCGCATCATTGAGTTAACATACGTATCATTGTTTGAGACATACTGTTGTATCGCGGCGTCCATTGCCAGTATCCCAGGGGTATTGACGGTTCCGGAGCGAAGCCCGTTTTCCTGTCCCCCTCCCGTCTGACCGCCCAGAAACTTTATCCTTTTGCTTGCATACAGGGCGCCTACGCCTTTGGGAGCGTGAAACTTATGTCCGCTAAGGGAATACATATCACAGGCCTCAGCGCTGATAGGAACCCTGAGGAATCCTTGTACGCCGTCTACATGCATAATGGCCCCGGGAGCTATAGACTTGAGTCTGTCGTTTATTTCGAAAATCTGGTTAATAGCGCCGGTTTCGTTGTTAACCTGCATCACGCTTACAAACTGAGTGTTTTGTGTAACAAGCTGGCTGAACGAATCAAGCCGGACGCGGCCATTGCCATCCACTTGGGCAAAAACTACGTCATAACCGGCGCTTTTATATGTCAAAGCGGTTTCATATACCGATGGATGCTCTACTGCGCTTACTATTATTCTACCCTTGCCGCGCATTGCCCTGAGGACACCTGAAAACGCCATGTTGTTGCTCTCGGTAGCCCCTGATGTAAAGATAATTTCATCCGGACTGGCTTTTATCACGCTCGCAAGGCGTTTTTTAGCCAAAAGCACGGATTTCTCTACAGCAACGGCAGGCGAATAAGCGCTTGAAGGATTGAAGTAGTCCCTCAGCATGTAATTTCTCGCAGCTTCCGCAGCTGAGTCAAAGGTGCGGGTAGTTGCGCTATTGTCCAAATATATCATCGTTTTCACTCCGTATTATCATTATAGTCGAGACAAAAGCCTCCATATATATGTACGGCAGGATGGATACATCAGTTACGGTTTAAAACAAAATCATTTTTTGTATTAAACCATGCCGTTCGCGCTTTTCCAATAATAATAACATAAGCCATGGTTTTTTTGCCATGCGTTTTTCACAAACTACTCACATATGTTTTGTAGACGCGCATGTTCTTCATGCATGCGAAAGTGCTATAATATAGTATGCTTATTATTCCAAATGGAGGTAAAGCAATATGCTATGCGATATATGCAATAAAAACGATGCGCTGATCCACCGCATCACGGTTATAAATGGAAAAAGGACTGAGCAGCATTTATGTGCCGAATGCGCCAGGGCTCAGGGCGTAAATGTATTTAAACTGCCTACGCTGTCAGACCTGCTGGCAGCGTATGCAAAACCTGTTACCGACGCCGTATGCGGGTGCGCGAGCGACATGGACGACTTTAAGCGTACTGGCCTGCTTGGATGCGAAGAATGTTACACTACTTTTAGGGACGATTTAATACCGATAATAAAGAGAGCCCAGGGTGGACGCACTGAACACAGGGGCCGTGTCCCAGGAAGGTCGGGTGTAAACAAACTGATGGAGATCAAGGACCTGCGAAACGAACTTGCGGAGGCGGTCGGTAAAGAAGAGTATGAGCGGGCGGCGGTTTTGAGGGATAGGATACGCGCTATTACGGAAGGCGGTGCGGCAAATGAATAATAATGATGTAATAATGAGCTGCCGTATACGGCTGGCGCGAAATATACACGGCATTCCATTTGTAGGCAAGTTCAGTCAGCAGCAGGCGGAGGAGGTAATCCAGTCCGTAAGCAAAGCGCTTGATGATGGAAATGGATACAACCTTTTACGGATGTCTGAGTTGACGCAAATGCAGCGGAGCCATCTTGTTGAGCGCCATCTTTGCAGCGTGGAACTAACGAAAAGTCCCTATGGGGCTCTCCTTATTGATGAAACGGAGAGAATTAGCATTATGTTAAACGAAGAGGATCATATACGCGTTCAGGCAATATTGAAGGGGCTGGACGTATCCCAGGCATATGAGCTTGCTTCAAGGGTGGACGTGCAGATAGAAAGCGGAATTGAATACGCCTTTGATTCTCAATTCGGATATCTAACGGCATGTCCTACAAACGTTGGAACCGGAATGAGAGCGTCAGCGATGGTGCACCTGGCCGGGTTGGCGATAACGGGCCAGGCGGAGGGCCTGCTTATGAATGTAACAAAGCTGGGCTGCGCGGTTAGGGGATTTTATGGAGAGGGGAGCGGGGCCCCTGGAAATATATATCAGATATCAAACCAGCATACGCTTGGTTTGACCGAGGAAGACATCATAAAGAGCTTAAACGACATAATCGGCCAAATAGCGGAACGTGAAATGGATATAAGGCAGGCTCTTTCGATGAAAAACGCGATTGAACTGTCCGACATCGCTAACAGGTCCGTCGGCGTGTGCCGCTATGCGAGAAAGTTATCATATGATGAAGCTATGCAGCATATTTCAAACTTGAAATTGGGCGCAAGCCTGGATTTGTCCCCAGTTCCATCGGATACCGCCGACGAGATGCTGATTAGTTGCCAGCCCGCATCACTGTGCATCAATGCCGGCCGCAGGCTTGGCGCTGAGGAAGAGATGGTTGCCCGCGCCGCCATGACTCGGGACATTTTAAAGGACTTTTAATTCCACCTTGAATACTGAGCGGCAAGGATGAGGAAAATCATATTAATAGATGATAGATTCCGTTAAGGGACTAATAATGGTTAAAAAAACAACGGATAAGGAGGATCTATGGGAATTTTCGACAGGTTTACCGAAGGTGCTAAAAAAGCGCTTGCACTTGCACAGGAAAGCGCAAAACAGCTTGGACACAATTATGTGGGAAGTGAGCACCTGCTGATGGGGCTAATAAGAGAGGGAGACGGGGCGGCTGCCAAGGCGTTGTATAGGTTTGGGGTAAGCGAAGCGGATGTTGCCGCGAAGTCGGAGGCTATAGTCGGCAGGGGAGACTACCACTTTACGGATAGTTTCGGCTCGACTCCCAGAACAAAGAAAATACTGGAGCTTAGCCTGTACGAGGCAAAACTGCATAAGAACAATTACATTGGCACCGAACACATACTGCTTGCAATGCTGAGTGAACAGGGGTGTGTTGCTGTGAGGATACTTTCCGAATTGGGTGTGGACCTGTCATCGCTAAAAAAGCAAATTGAACAGGGACTAAGCGGAGATCAGGCGGTGGAGCCAAAAAGCGAGACCGGAGCCCCGCAGGAAACACCGACACTCGACAGGTATTCTGCCGACATAACAAGGCTGGCGAGGAACGGAGAATTGGACCCTGTAATCGGCAGGTCTGAGGAAATACAGCGAATTATACAGATTCTCAGCCGCAGGACCAAGAACAACCCCGTACTCATAGGCGATCCGGGAGTGGGCAAGAGCGCGATAATAGAGGGCCTTGCTCAGAGAATAGTTGCCGGTGAAACCCCCGATTTGTTGAAGGACAAACGCGTCGTATCGCTCGACATAGCGGGAATGCTTGCCGGAACAAAGTACAGAGGCGAGTTTGAAGAGCGCATTAAGGCGGCTCTGGACGAGCTGAAGGCAAGCGGCAATACGATATTATTCATTGATGAACTCCATACCATAGTCGGAGCAGGCGCGTCGGAAGGCAGCGTCGACGCTTCAAACATTCTAAAGCCCGCCTTAGCAAGAGGCGAAATACAGGTTGTTGGCGCTACTACACCTGATGAATTCAGACGGTACATTGAAAAGGATGCGGCGCTTGAACGCAGGTTTCAACCCGTTTCCGTGGGCGAACCTACAAAGGAGCAGACACTGCAGATTTTGATGGGGCTCAGGGACAAATACGAGGCGCATCATAAAGCGAGGATAACGGACGATGCGCTTAAGGCCGCCGTTGAGTTGTCCGACAGATATATTCCAGACAGATTTCTGCCGGACAAGGCCATAGACCTTATGGACGAAGCGGCAAGCAGCGTAAGACTTAAGGCATACATTGCCCCTCCTGATATGAAGGAAATGGAATCCACCCTTGAATCGCTTCTTACAGAAAAGGAAGAGGCTGTCAACAATCAAAACTATGAACGGGCCGCTCATCTTAGGGACGAGGAACAGAAGCTGCGCGCTAAGATAGCCTCCTTAAGGGAAGAATGGGATAATACGCGCGAGCAGCGTGAAAGCACCGTTACTGAAGAGGATATCGCCCAGGTGGTAAACCTTTGGACTGGGATACCGGTAAAACAGCTGACGGAGGATGAGGGAACAAAGCTTTTGAGGCTTGAACAGGAGCTTCATAAGCGCGTTATTGGCCAGGATGAGGCGGTTGTAGCGGTATCAAGGGCGATTCGCAGGGCGCGCGCCGGACTTAAGGATCCTAAACGGCCCATTGGGTCATTCCTGTTCTTGGGACCGACCGGTGTAGGCAAAACGGAATTGTCACGCGCGCTGGCGGAAGCCATGTTCTCTGATGAAAACGCGATGATCCGCCTTGACATGTCCGAATATATGGAGCCGCATTCAGTGGCAAAGCTCATAGGCTCCCCTCCTGGGTATGTAGGCTATGACGATGGCGGACAGCTTACCGAGCGCGTAAGGCGAAGGCCCTACTGTGTTTTATTGCTCGACGAGATAGAGAAGGCCCACCCTGATGTATTTAACATTCTTCTTCAGGTGCTGGAGGACGGCCGGCTTACGGACTCAAAAGGGCGCACTGTAGACTTTCGCAATACAATAATTATCATGACTTCAAACCTAGGGGCCTCTAAGCTTATACAGAATAATACGGTTGGGTTCGGCCGCGATAGCAGGGAGTTTTCGTATGAGCGGATGAAGGACGTTATGATGTCCGAGCTTAAAAAGGCGTTTAGGCCCGAATTCCTTAATAGAATTGATGAGATTATAATATTCCATCCGCTTGAACAGGAGCAGACGGCCCAGATTGCAAAGCTGATGCTTGCTAATGTAATAGAAAGGCTTCGTGACAGAAATATTGAGCTTATAGTTACAGATGAAGCGGCGATGCATCTGGCAAAGGACGGTTTTGACATACAATATGGGGCCAGGCCGCTTCGAAGGGCGATTCAGCAGCAGCTGGAGGATAGTCTCAGCGAGGTTCTGCTGTCGGGCGAGATAAAGCTTGGCGATAAGGTAGAGGCATACTTGGATGAGGGCAAGCTTAAGTTCCGCGCCGTTAGGCAAAATGCGGCGGTTAACTAGCGATATAGGTGGTTTAACATGGATGTGACAAGGTTTGGGCTGGGGGTACGTTTTGACGCGCTGGGCACTATGCCGGACGATGGCGTAGCAAAACAGTTTTTTGAGGAAGTTTTTTCCGTGCTTACTGTTACAGATGTGAAGGGTTTGCATGTGTTCGGCGGTCTTTGCGATGAATGCAGGAGTGCGGGTCAAAACATATACACCATTGTATTCATGGGGGGCTCGCTTAAAGATATGCGGAATATCTTTAATAAGCTTGACAACGACGCGGGAGTTAATATGTACCTTGACTCCTCTCTGCCTTATATAGAGAACAACAGGATTGAAGGTATAACCGGCCTGACCTATTATGGGAAGGTTCAGGGCGACGGCCGGATGAGAGGCGGAGAAGCTCCCCTGTTTGGATTGGTTGTGCCCAAAAAGCACGGCAGGAAACGGCCGGTAGGAAAAGGCATTAAGATCATGCTTGCGCCGGATTCGTTTAAAGGCAATTTAAGCTCCATGGAGATCATCAAAAGGCTAACGGTTGCCGCCAGACGCAATTTTCCTGGAGTGAAGGTCGTTCCCGTTCCTATTGCTGACGGCGGTGAAGGTACCGTTGAGGCGCTTGTAACAGCCTGTAGCGGCACGTACCGGCGCATTGAAGCGACGTCGCCCAACAATGAGAAAATAACCGCGGTTTACGGGGTTTTACACGGAAAAACTGCGGTAATAGAAATGGCGCAGGCGTCTGGACTGTCCGTTTCAGCCGGCAGACTGAACCCGATGAAGGCTACATCCTTTGGCACTGGCGAACTTATAAAGCGCGCGTTGGACGAAGGAATAAAGAATTTAATCATAGGCCTTGGCGGCAGCGCTACAAACGACGGCGGAATGGGCTGCGCGCGCGCGCTTGGAGTAAGGTTTCTTGACGCAGAGGGCAGGGAACTCTTAGGCGCTGGGGAGGATCTGGCTAAGGTGGCTGAAATTGATATGCGCTCGGTGCACCCGCGTGCTAAGGACGCGCGCTTTACCGTGATGTGTGATGTGGATAACCCTCTGACCGGAGAAAAAGGAGCTACATATGTTTATGGACCACAGAAGGGAGCGGATGATGAACAACTGAGGCTATTGGAGGGGGGCATGTGCTCGTACGGCAGGCTTCTTAACAATTTAGCAAACAGGGACGTATCCTCCGCTGCGGGAGCTGGCGCCGCCGGAGGGATGGGGGCAATGCTGATGGCTCTTTTTAACGCGGGGCTTATGCCGGGCATTGACGCTATGCTTGAAGCTATTGATTTTGAAACGCTTTTAAACCGTGTTTCCCTGGTAATTACGGGCGAAGGTATGTTGGATTGCCAAACCGCGCGTCACGGCAAGGCGGTAGCAGGGATAATGAAACGCTGCACCAAGCGAAAAATCCCGGTTGCCATTATTACGGGCGCCATGGGACGTGGGGCTGAAGAGATATATAATCTTGGAAACGCCGGAATAATGACGCTGATAAATGCTCCAATGTCAACTGAACAGGCAATGGAAAAGGGAACTGAGTTATTTGACGATGCTGCGGACAGGATGTTTCGGTTTATAAGGATGGGGAGGGACGTTGAAAAGTTGGGAGCGCCTAAAAGGCCGAAAAGGAGCGCGATATTTTAAGACGACCATGTTTTTTAGCTTCCAAATACCCTGAAGTTGTGAAGCAGCTCAAACACGCTATACCAAGCCTGATTAATGGCTAAAGGGCGGGGAAGATCGGCAACAATATGGAGGCGCCGTTAATACTGCACTGAACCATAAATAAACCTTGTCTATATGGGTTAAATCATGCGCATATTGCTTTAAACGGCGAACCTGCATTTTATACGCGCTGGTTCGCCGTTTTTAGGGCTTACTCATCAGCCTGCGTTTGCCGATGAACCGTCTTCAGCCAAATGATTCTTTCTGTAATCCTCAACCGCTGCCTTTACCGCCTCTTCGGCGAGAACGGAACAGTGTATTTTAACGGGAGGGAGTCCTTCCAATGCTTCGACAACCGCCGAATTGGTAAGCTTAAGCGCTTCGTCCACGCTTTTGCCTTTAATCAGCTCGGTGGCCATGGAGGAAGTGGCAATCGCCGCCCCGCATCCAAAGGTTTTAAACCCCACGTCTTCAATTATGCCGTCGTCGTTTACCTTTATAAACATCTGCATTATATCTCCGCATTTTGCGTTGCCTACCATACCAACGCCATTTGCCTCCTTTAGCTCCCCCATATTCCGGGGATTAGAAAAATGATCCATAACCTTATCGGTATACATACATATCCCCCCTCAATTATTGCTTGGTTATATATAATGGCGACATCGTCCTCAGCTTTGAAACTATACGGGGAAGTGTATCAAGGACATAATCCACTTCCTCATCCGTAGTCATACCGCTAAGGGTAAGGCGCAGTGAGCCGTGCGCTATTTCATGCGGTATGCCCATTGCCAAAAGAACGTGTGAGGGATCGAGCGAGCCAGAGGTGCAGGCTGAGCCGCTTGATGCGGCAATGCCGTTTATATCAAGCATTAGCAGTATTGCTTCACCCTCAATGTACTTTATGCTGAAATTCACATTTCCGGGAAGCCTCTTTGTAGGGTGGCCGTTCAGCTTAACCTCATCTATCCTTTTTGGTATTTCCGCGATAAGCCTGTCGCGCATCCCCTTGATTCTTACCATATCCCTATCCATATTTGACATTGCCAGTTCTATAGCGGCGCCAAGGCCGACTATCCCGGCCACATTCTCCGTACCTGCTCTGCGTCCGCGCTCATGCGCCCCTCCCACGATTACGGGGGTAATAGCTACGCCCTTACGCACGTAGAGAGCGCCAACTCCCTTAGGGCCATGGAACTTGTGCGCCGAGAGGGAAAGCATGTCTATGTGCATTTCCTTTACGTCTATAGGCACATGTGTTACCGCCTGCACAGCGTCGGTGTGAAAAAGAATCTTTCGGTCGTGACATATTCGGCCTATCTCCGCAATAGGCATAACGGAGCCTACCTCATTGTTGGCAAACATTACGGTTACAAGAATTGTATCATCCCGTAATGCATCCTCTACCTGCTTTGGAGTTATCATTCCGTATTCGTCTACAGGCAGATATGTAATGTCGAATCCCTTGCGGGCCAACTCCTCGCAGGTATGGAGCACAGCATGGTGTTCAACGGTGGTCGTTATAATGTGCTTTCCTTTCTTTTCATTTTTAAAGGCGGCGCCTTTTATGGCAATATTATCCGCCTCCGTTCCGCTGCCGGTAAAGATAATTTCATCAAAAGCGGCATTTATTGCCCGGGCAACCTGCTCCCTTGCCTTATCAACGCCTTTTTTCGCATCCTGGCCAAACGAGTGAACGCTGGAGGCATTGCCGTAAATATCCGTAAGATACGGCATCATGGCGTTGAGCACCTCGGAACTTAGCGCGGTAGTTGCCGCATTATCCATGTAGACCTTCATCATTTTTGTGTACGCTCCATCTGATTTTTATAGTCGTCCGCCATGTCCCTAAGAGTGGTGACGGATAATACTTCGTTTATTCTGTTTTGAAGCTTAAGCCATAATGGACGTGCCGAACAGCTGCAGGCATTTTTGCACTTAATCCTCCCTATGCTCACACAGTCGGCTATAGTCGTTCCCTCCAGAACATTCAGAACGTCAAATACGCTTATCTCTTCAGGTGAGCGCGACAGGATATAACCGCCTTGAGCGCCTCTTGTGGCGGTTACAAGACCGGATTTACGCAAAGAGGCTATTATCCTTTCAAGATATGCCTCGCTGATCTCCTGCTGCTGTGCCAGTGACGCGGTACTTATCAAAACCCCTTGTCCATACGCAAGGGCAAGGTCGACCATTGCTTTGAGACCATAGCGTCCTCGCGTGGAAAGCTTCATTGGATTAACCCTCCCATCAATTCCTACTAGTTTGGTCGGAATTATTTTAGCATATGCATTCCGCTTTGTAAATAGAATGTGACTAGTTAAGTCATGATATGTTTTTTCATCATTAGCAAAATTTTGAAAACATGATTATACAAATCATTTACATAGCAGATGGACGATGATATAATTCAATTTATATTACCATGCCATGGAGGTGTTTTTAGTGGAAAAACGACCATACATTTCGTGGGAGCTGGCTGAAAGCTTCCTTATTGATGCATTCACAGCAGTCGGCGTTCCGGAGGCTGATGCGAGGATATGTACAGATGTGATTCTGGAAAGCGACAGGCGGGGGATTGAAAGCCATGGCCTGAATCGGTTTAAGCCCATATATATTGATAGAATAAACGCAGGAATATTAAATCCTGTTACTGAAATTGAAATAGTAAGGGAAACTCCGACCACTTTGGTGATTGACGGCCATGACGGCATGGGCATGGTAACTGCGCATAAAGCAATGGATATGGCTATTGATAAGGCGAAGGCGCTTGGCATGGGAATGGCGGCAGTCCGAAATTCCTCACATTACGGCATTGCCGGATACTATGTAACTATGGCCACAAAGGCGGGGCTTATAGGAATTACGGGGACAAATGCGCGTCCTTCGATAGCTCCGACGTATGGTGTGGAAAATATGCTTGGCACCAATCCGATAACATTTGGTTTGCCGACCGACGAGGATTTCCCATTCGCTCTAGACTGCGCCACGTCTATTACTCAGCGCGCAACAATAGAATACTTTGCGCGTCAGGGACTTGATACCCCGAAGGGAATGGTTATGGATTTGCAAGGCAATCCCATGACGGACAGCAACAAAATATTAGAGGCTCTGAGCGTGGGCGAAGCTGTTCTGGCCCCCCTAGGAGGACAGGGCGAGAATCTGGCGGGATATAAGGGGTACGGTTACGCCACGGTGGTTGAAATCCTATGCGCCGCGCTGCAGGCCGGAAGCTACATGAGGATGCTTAATGGTCTGCGGGACGGAAAGAGGGTTCCTTATCATTTGGGGCATTTCTTTATAGCGATAGATCCTGATGCGTTCATGGGACGCGAGACATTCAAGAAAATCTGCGGCGATATCCTTAGAGAGCTGAGGGCCTCAAAAAAAGCGCCAGGGCATGACCGCATATATACGGCTGGAGAGAAGGAGTATATCGCGTGGCTTGACAGGAAGGATAAGGGGGTCCCCGTTGGCTCCGGTGTGCAGAAGGAATTGATCGAGATCAGGGACATGTTCAAACTGAATTATGTATTCCCATTTGAGAACTAGTCTGGTTAACTTAGCGGGGCTGTATTGCTAACGGCCCCGTTTCTTAACTTCGCTGCCGTTATTCCTGTTCTTTTCGCCCGATATAAGCTGTATAATCGCCAGGCCCAGCAAAAATATTCCAAATATTCTTTTAAGCCATATTGATGAAATAACCATGGCGAGCATTGAACCTCCAACAGCTCCTATAATCCCTGCGATGATTATAGGTATGCAATCCTTGAAGTCTATGCGTCCCTCCTTGCGGTGGATAAAAATTGCCGCTAGAGCAGCAGGTAAAAACGAGATCATATTTATACCCTGAGCCGCATGTTGGTCAATAGAGACGAGTAGGGTTAGAATGGGTATCAGCACCGTTCCGCCGCCCATTCCCATTCCTGCCGCAACTCCGGAGATAAGCCCGCCAACTATGCACAATAATTCGGCCATACATTAACCTCCAAATATCATCCATAAGGCGGCGACAAGCATTAATATGGAAAAAATCCGGTTAAGCCATAGCTTGCTTAGCTTCCCGAGCAGTTTAGCCCCAAGCAATCCTCCGATAAAAAAGGCTGGGGTTGTCCACGGAAGCATGTCCCACTGTATTGCGTTATTGAACAGATAAACCGCTATGCTGACTACGGTCAAAGGCAGCATGATACAGATTGCGGTTGCATGCGCTTTCTGCGCCGGCATTTTACATAGCTTATTTAGAGTTAGCACAGCAACCATGCCTCCTCCGGCTCCAAAAAGGCCGTTGCACAGCCCTGTAATTACGCCGGCGGCTATACTAATCAGCTTTCGGGGTCTGTTTTCAGTAGTGTTTTTGTCCATTTTATGAGTTTGCTCAAAGAAAAATTGTTTAATTCAAATTATGCAAATGAAGTAGCAGGAAAGGGCCGGCAAAGACCGGCCGTATTTTGGCGGCAACCTTGGAATACAACTAAAATTGCGCACGATCACACGCAAGGATGGCTGTGCATACCTGGGTTCAAGTAAAAAACGGGCCTTTATGCCGTGTGCCGATAAGACAGTAATCTGAGAAAACTACAAAATCGGCATCTGCTAAGCAGGATTGGACAACAAAACAGGCGGCACTCAGCTTCGGTTGGGTGCTGCCTGTTTTTGTACATCTGAGGGTCGAGAATCGCCTGTTTTTTGCGCTGAAAAGCAAAGATAACGAAAAGGGTGAAATAGTTATCGCCTCTGCGTGGTTCTTTTGTGAAACAGCGAATCGCTGCATAGCGGATACCGTTCGCTGGGGAGTGCGTATATTTGTGGTCAAGCAAAATACCCCTCAAAACCGTAAAGTCGATAGATAGGTATTTCGATGCAGAGTATGATTGACACTGTAAGAATCGAAAAATCAGATTTTAGCACAAAATAATATTGCTAAATGGCGATAACTTCCGTCGCGCCTATTGAAAATAGAATGATTGCTGTGTTATACTGTGTGTATACACAAACGGGTGGGCACGTTTGACGATCTGATCCGCAATGCCCCGTTGGCGCATGCTGATTTCGTTTTGAACGGCAACACAAAGATGTATTCTGAAGCAGTTACTGAGTACGGTCTTATGGAACAGATTACATGATAAGCAAAAGTTTGGTACACCGAATACCGAGCTGAGAAAGATATACGAGGAAAGGACACAGAGGTGAACGATTTATGGAAGTTACATTTATAAATCCCGGTGTCGATTACATGATTCAGAGTATCATGCATTTTCAAGCCGAAGGAGAATCTGAATTCTGGTCTGAACCTTTATACCATTTCTATCCGCAGCTTGACAGGACATTCGCTGCAAGTTTGCCAGTTGCAGAAAGAAAAGACTACATTGAACGTACCATGAGGGCCGCGTATGCTGAGTTGGAGAACACAATCAACGAGAAGGTGACCTTATATTCTCATCACTGGAACGCTTGCAAAGCGCAGATTACAGATGCTTTATCAGAGGCTTTCAGCATAGATTGCACAGGCTTGTTTAATGACCTGCGCTGCAATTTGAGTTTGAACCCTATTGAGCCGCGTTTTCTAAAAGAGCACTGCTATGACACATTTTATTTGAACAGCGCAAAGGGTGCCATTGGTGGTGGAATACATGAGATCATACACTTTGTTTGGTTCTATGTATGGAACCAGTTGTTTGGAGATAGCTACGACGAATATGAACGTCCCTCTCTCAAATGGATATTGAGTGAAATGGTGGTTGAATCTGTGATGAGAGATGAGCGGCTCAGCTCCATCAACCCATATTTCCCGAGAGAAAACGGTGGATGTGTCTATCCGTATTTCTTCGATATGATGGTAGATGGGAAACCTATTCTTGACACATTGGACGCTATGTACAGAAGCCAGAATATTGAAGATTTTATGCGAATCAGCTACGTCTATTGTCAAGAGCATGAATCAGAAATTCGAGAACATATCCTAAAGTCAGAAGGGTAAGGCATACCTGACAGCAGGAACTGGAATCGGCAAAACAGGTAAATTCTTCGTAGATGAAAAAGGACTTGGCTTGATAAAAGCAAGAATGACAGCACTGAAACTGTGTGCGGAGGTAGAAAAAACAATGAACAAAGATATGTGCGTAGCCTGTGACGATGGAATTTTGAATATTCGTGTCGGCGCAATCATCATGAAGGATGGAAAGATTTTGATGGTTGGCAATGACAGAGACTATCTCTACTCCGTTGGCGGCAGGGTAAAATTCGGTGAAACAGCAGAAGAGGCTGTCGTCCGTGAGGTGCTGGAGGAAACAGGCGTTCAGATGGAAATTGACCGCCTTGGCTTTGTGCATGAAAACTATTTCTATGGCGACATGCCTTCCAATCGGAACAAGCTGATTTATGAGATTTCGCTTTTCTTCTATATGAAAGTGCCTGATGCTTTTGCGCCGATCAGCGAAAGCTTTATGGAAGATAACAGCAAAGAACACTTGGTGTGGGCTTCGCTCGATGAGGACATTAAGATGTATCCAGAATTCTTCAAGACCGAATTGAAGAATCCAACAGACACAGTAAAGCTTTTCACTACGGACAAGAGATAACTGAACAGGAGCGGGATAGCATCTATGCCAGACAACAGGAATCGCAAGCGACCGATACAGGTCAAATTCTTCGTAGACGAAAGAGAACTCAGCTTGATAAAGGCGAGGATGGCACAGCTTGGGATAGAGAATATGAGCGCTTACCTTCGCCAAGTGGCGATCGACGGATATGAGGAAAAACCGGATATGCCTGAACTCCGTGAGCCGAAAATCCCTGACTCACTTTTCAAGATGGAGTGATGTTCAGCTCCGCAGGAGCGCAGCCGATTTCTCTGAAATCGTTCAGGGGTTTGGGGCATTTCCACAACAAGATTGCACAGGTGTATAAACACGAGCATTGCTTGCCAAGTGCGTTTCGCAGTTGGCAGGTAATGAGAAGTGGGTACCACCGTGCATTGCTTGCCGGAATGGCAAGCTCCGGTGTGGGTACTCACCGGATTTGCTTGCTATTCTGCAAGGAAATCCCGGTCGTACCACGCCGGATTTCGCAAGTGTACATACACTTGCTGTGCTTGCTATTCTCCGTTTCTCATGATAGCAAGCGCCATTTCCCAAATGGAAATCGGCGGCAACCGCCGCCTTGTCTGCCAAAAAGCGAAACGGACGGGCACTGTCAATGGCGGCGCAGCCGTTCATCTTGACCATTGACGGCGTTCGTCCGTTTTGCTACAAGATAAGGCTAATTGTGTCGAGGAGGATTGCAATGCGTGCACCCTTTCAAATACTTGCAATACCATATCGGATTGTCGATGGAACTCCAATGTACTGCGTTTTTCACCGTGCTGATCACGACCAATGGCAGTTCATTGCCGGAGGCGGCGAGGACAACGAAACACCTTTGGCGGCAGCAAAAAGAGAAACCTTTGAGGAGGGTGGTGTACATTCTACTCAGTGGCTTGGATTGAAAAGTCTGTCGTATATTCCAGTTACGATCATATCAGAAATGCATCGCAAACATTGGGACAGCAGCACCTATGTAATTCCCGAATATACTTTTGGCTTTGAATGTCAAGATGATGTACGGCTATCTCCTGAACATACCGACTGCGTATGGTTGACCTACGACGAAGCAAATCAAAAGCTCAAGTGGGACTCAAACCGTACAGCACTCTACGAACTGAATTGTCGTTTGAAAAAAGCGAATGAAAAGGAGGCTTGACGAAGTGAATCCGAAAGAAAATGACAATGAGATCATCGAACTGACCGACGAGGAACTGGATGAGATTTTTACCGATGATGATTTTGATAACGGCGAGGAGGACGGTGAAATCCGCTCGTTTCATTTCTCCAATCCTGACCCGTATGCCAAGGTCAAGCCGCGCCCCGACGATGCCCCCAAGAGGGAGTTTTCTTTCGATGAAAAGGGCAACATCGTGGTGAAAAATCTGTCCGCCTTTTGGCTGCCCGATATCAAAATCGTGGAGGAACACGGCGGCACGGAATACACCGTAACCGGCAGCTACGAGGGAACGGAAACCCTCGACAAGAAACTCAGACGCATTATGGAACAGAACGCCGCCGATGATAAAAACGGTATCACGGAGGACGCCGATGAGTAACGACGTTTCTCTTGATATAAATCAAGAATCCAATCCTGTTCAGACAGTTGCCCCACCGAAGGAGGACAACAATATGTTAAGGGCAACCGACAAAATCACAGCGCTTTATTGCAGACTGTCCGTGGAGGACACCAAAGAAAAAGGCGGCAAGGATGACCCGTCGAACTCCATCCAGCATCAGCAGATTATGTTAATGGAGTATGCAAAATCTCAGCACTTTCCGAACCCGACGTTCTTCATTGATGATGGGTACAGCGGCGTGGATTTTTCCAACCGCCCCGGCTTTCAGAAGATGCTTGCGGAAATTGAAGCCGGTCATGTGGAAGTGGTGATTACGAAAGACCTTTCAAGACTCGGTCGTAATTCTTCGCTGACAGGGCTTTATATCAACTACACGTTTCCTCAGTACGGCGTGCGGTATATTGCCATCAACGACCACTTCGACACCATTGACCCCAACAGCACCGACAGCGACATGGCAGGCATTAAGAACTGGTTCAATGAGTGGTATTCCAAGGATACCAGCCGCAAAATCCGTGCCGTCAACAAGGCAAAGGGGGAGCGTGGAGAGCGCTTGACCACCAACGTTCCCTACGGCTATAAACGTGACTCTGACAATCCTAAGAAATGGGTGATTGACGAGGAAGCCGCACAGGTCGTGAAGCGGATCTTTGCGCTCTGCATGGAGCGAAAAGGGCCGAGCCAGATCGCCACCTTGCTGGAAAAGGAAAAGGTACTGAATCCCACCGCCTACAAACAACGGGAGGGCAGAAAAACACCGCATCAGACCCCGGAGAATGAGTACCGCTGGCACGAAAGCACCGTTGCTTATATCCTCGAATACATGGAGTACACGGGCTGCACGGTCAATTTCAAGACCTACACCAACTCCATCTGGGATAAGAAGCAGCGGGAAAATCCAATAGAGAATCGCAAGATTTTCTATAACACCCACCCGGCGATCATCTCTCTGGAAGTCTTTGATAAGGTGCAGGAGATCAGGCAGCAGCGGCACCGCAGAACAGCGACGGGAAAGAGCAATATGTTTTCAGGCTTGGTGTTCTGCAATGACTGCAAGCAGAAGCTCTACTACTCCACCACCAGCTATTTTGAAAAGCGGCAGGACTTCTTCATCTGCTCTACCCATCGTGCCAACAAGGACAAGTGCAGCGGACATTATATCCGTGCCGTTGTGCTGGAACAGATCGTCTGGAAGCACATTCAGGAGGTCGTATCGGTAGTCACTCGCTATGAGGCGTATTTCCGTTCTGAAATGGAGCAAAAGCTCCGTATGCAGAGTGAGGAATCGCTGCGGCTGTCTCAGAAGCGGCTGGCACAGGCTGAGAAGCGAATCGGAGAACTTGACCGTCTTTTCATCCGCATTTACGAGGACAATGTAGCCGGACGGCTGGACGATGAGCACTTTGCCATGATGAGCAAGAACTACACCGAGGAACAGAAAGACCTCAAAGCCGAGGTCAAAGGTCTGCAACAGCAAATCCATGAACAGGAACAACAGGCAGAGAATATAGAGCAGTTTGTTCAGCGGGTAAAGAGGAACAGCACCCTCACGGAGCTGACCCCCTATGCCCTCAGAGAGCTTGTCAAGGCGGTCTATGTAGATGCACCTGACAAGTCCAGCGGCAAGCGCAGGCAGAAGGTACATATCGAGTACGACCTTGTGGGCTACATTCCCGTGGATGAACTGCTAAAAGCGGAACAGGCATGACCGAGATCATGCCTGTTCCAAGAATTTTGAATTTTACTGTCTTACCAGCAGGGAGCCTAAAGCCCGTTTTTTACTTGAACCATTAGTTCATTATTCTTCTGAGTTCATTGATATGTGCATATCAATAATCTCTTCCTTTGTAAGCAGGCTGAAAGTAGCCAAATAATCCTGTGTAAAATCAACGGTTACCTTATTCCCTTCAACACGGGGATTTTGGTACAGTCCGGATGCAACAATGGTTGTGGCATACGTTTGCGCCAGCTCCTCGGTCTTGAGCGTTGTTACAAGATCGGCTGATTTAAGGGTATCGCCGTCATAATAATATGTAAACAGCTGAACGGTATCATTTAGCGTTATTGATATTACAGCGTTACCGTCAATTATTTCAGCATCAATTTTTTCAACCGGTTCCTCCGTTGGCATAGCTCCCGAGGAATCGGGGACGTCGGGGGACGAAGCGTCGGGCGAACCCTCGATTGCTGGGGAAGCCGAGGGAGCGGGGCTGTCTTTCAAAGTGTTGTTATCCTTGCCGCAGGCGGTAAGGGATAGCACAAAAATAGTTATAAGTACTATGGATAAGATTTTTTTCACTTTAACTTGTCCTCCTATAAAAGATATAAGCGCGGTTGAAATAAAGCCGCCATATCTATTTTGCCTAATCATAAGCTATTCGATTATATCAGATTCCAACGGACAATAACAGTATTATTTACTGTATAAAAACAATGCTGTTTGACAACTGCTACACATATAAGCCCGAATTTCACTGCGGGCTTATACAACCGTATACAGATATAATGAGGTTTAGCCTCTTAACGTAGTGCCAGCTCTGCCGTTTAGCGCGTCAACAGCCTTATCAAGTGATGTAATGATTGCGCGTCTGCCACTTTTGCTGAGTATGAATTTAAGAGCGGCTTCGATCTTTGGCAGCATTGAACCAGGCGCGAAATGCCCCTCCGAGATATATTTCCGCGCCGTATTGGCATCCAGTTCTGAAATCTCCAGCTGATCAGGCTTACCATAGTTTATACATACCTTTTCAACGGCCGTAAGTATCATAAGCGTATCGGCGTCCAGGTCTTCCGCAAGCTTTTCAGACGCAAGATCCTTGTCAATTACCGCGGCTACGCCCTCTAGTTCCCCGTTGGCATTTCTTATCACAGGTATTCCGCCGCCTCCAACAGTTATGACAAGAAACCCATTATCAGCAAGGCATTCCACTGCCTTAAGCTCAACTATTTCAACCGGAAGGGGAGACGCTACCACCCTGCGCCATCCGCGTCCGGAATCCTCCTTCATGGTATAGCCCTTATGAGAAGCTATTTCCATTGCCTCAGATTCGCTGTAAAAAGGCCCTATAGGTTTTGACGGATTTTTAAATTTTGGATCGTCTTTATCGACTACAACCTGCGTCACAACTGTGACAACCTGGGTGTTGTTATTCCTCTTTTTTAGCACCTTTGACAAACCCTGCTGAATATGGTATCCGATCATGCCTTGACTCATCGCACCGCATACGTCAAAGGGCATCGAAGGGGTCTTTTCGCTGTCCGCGGCTTCGTTTTGCATGACAATTCGGCCAACCTGCGGACCATTTCCGTGAGAAAGTATAACTTCATATCCAGACTCGATCAAATCCGCGATATATTCCGAGGTATGCTCAATGACTTTAAGCTGAGCGTCGGCAGTAGCGGGGCGCCCGGTTTCCTGAAGAGCGTTGCCGCCAAGAGCGATTACAAGCTTTTTCACATGTCTACTCCTTATTCATTAAATACTATTGAAAGATACTTATGAATTATATTTGCACGCCTGAGCGATTGTCAATGCCGCCATGAATTATATATATCCATTGCCACAACGCTTGCAAGGGCAAGGCCAGCAGCTGCCGGTACAAATGATATGCTTCCGGGAGCGCGGCTCCGTTCACCGTTGGGAAGGATTGGGACAATCGGTTTCTCGATTGAATACACAACCTTTAATGATTTTATGCCCTTACGGCGCATTTCTTGACGCATCGTCCTGGCAAGGGGGCATCCTTCGGTATCGAATATATCACCAATTCTTATCTTTGTCGGATCAAGCCGGTTCCCCGCGCCCATACAGCTTACGGCCGGCACATCTCTAAGCATTGCTTCATGGATAATGGATGTCTTAGCGGATATGGTGTCAATGGCATCCACGATATAGTCCGCTGTTATAGGCAGCATTTCGGAAACATTATCCTCTGTAATAAAGGTAGGGGATACTGATACCTCACAGTCAGATATATCCTCAATCCTGCGTTTCATGGCCTCTACCTTTGGCATATTGACTGTTGACTTTGCAGCCGCCAACTGGCGGTTGAGATTGCTCGGTTGAACCAAATCGTGATCAATAAGGTGGAGCTTTCCTATCCCGCAGCGGGCCAGGGCCTCTGCGCAGTGCCCTCCTACTCCTCCCAGTCCGCATATGACTACCAACTTTCCTGAAAAAAGGGCTTCCGCTTCAACGCCTAGAAGCATTGCGGTTCTTACGAAACTTTCATTCATTGAGTACTATTCCTTTTTTGCCATGATAGTGTCAATTAAAAGAGCAAGCATGAATCCGGCGGACAAAAGCAATCCCGCTATAAACCCATTGGGGAATATTAACAGCATTGACATAACGAGAAAGCCAAGTATAGCGTAATAGGCATATCCATGATATCTCTCCAGCATTTTTCGAACGAATAGAATAAGAATCAGAGCAACAGCCGCAAATCCCAGGGCTGTAAACAACAAATGCACTATGGCTCCGCCCCACTCAGCCGCGGCCGCTTGGTTACCGGAAATGGCGGAAAATATTAGTGAAACGCTGGTTGATGTGTTGACGCATGAAAGAAACGGCTTATATAAGCCCAAAAATATCAGAATGAATGATGTGCTTATTCCAGGGATTACTGTGCCAACCGCGAGAATCCCTCCAATAATCATTGCAGTCAAATAGTTGAATGGCAAAGCCTCAGTGCCTGTTAGCGAGCGTTCGGCCAGAGAAAGCAGACCGATAAAAGCGGCTCCGATCAGGGCGGAAAAAATATATTTCTTTTTAAAGCCTCCCTGGGAGTTGGCTTCTTTGATAAGAGAAGGTATTCCCCCAGCAACCAGACCAAAAAAGAGACACATAACGGGTATCTCATAATTTTCAAGAGCCCACTCTACAGCGTTGCTCATTGACAATAGACCAACAGCGCCGCCGATAACCAGCGGAAACAAGAATAAAAAGCTTTTCTTTGGGGACTTGAAGAATCCCCCGATAGCATCCAGCATGGGTTTATATAAACCCATGGATACGGCCAGAATCCCTCCGCTGACTCCGGGGATTATACCGCCTATGCCTATAACCAGTCCGGCAAGCATACGCTTTATGAAATTCTTAATCTTACCGTTCATTATAGCCCCCAAAAAATCCAATATAAAAATTATAGCATAAGCCGACGGGGAGGGATATGAAGCTGTTGTAATATATTTTTTTGCATAAATTTTAGTATTGATTTAACGCTGGGTTTAAGTTATTATAATTAAGGCTTTGTAGAATGAAGACAAACATATAAAGCATCATGGAGAGATGGCTGAGCTGGTCTAAGGCGCACGACTGGAAATCGTGTGTACCCCTTAAAGGTACCGAGGGTTCGAATCCCTCTCTCTCCGCCAGTACAATTCAAATCCGAACCCGCAGTTCATCTTCGTAAACGGTGTGTTCGGTTGCGTCTTCAAGCGATAAGATGCAAACAAAGCCCCCGTGCCAACCTGTAACGGCCAACACGGGGATTTTTTATAAAATAGATTCGAACAAAATAACTCCTATTAAGTCTTTCTAAAAGTTCGATACTTGCCCTTTGATTGCCAGATGAATATCTTGCATAACCAGCCAATCTCATGCATGTCTCCTCCCACTATTTTGTTTATATCTTTGCCGATGGCTGGAGTATCTATAATAAGCGATTGCTGTTTTGAGTTCGTTGGTGGAATATTATTCATGATTTCACCGTGACATTTAAACTGTTTGTTTATAATTCTATCAATAATAAGTCCCACACGCAAGTAATAATTGACCATTAACGCTCTGAACACCTAAAAATCGACAAAATATAATGCTTGCTTATTTGGTGTCATAGTATATAATACTAAATATAACCCATGTATATAGTCATATTGGTAGTAAAACAGCATGTTCTCGGAGGTGAGAAATGAAAAGAAGAATTTTGAAGCTTATCTGTGTTCTGATGTGTATTCCTATGCTTCTAAGCGGCCATGTCGGGGCTTTAGATTCAGGCAAAGAAGCGGCTGGCAACAAGATTACGCGCGTTGAAGAACTAATTGGCGAACGCACCACCAATTCAAAGACCTATCTTATGTCCGACGGCTCGTACGAAGCCTCCGTTTACGCGGCCGACGTCCATTACGTAAGCCAGGCCGGAGCATATGAGGATATTGACAACCGTATCATTCCCTACCAAAAGAGCGTTGACAATAACTCATACGCATATAAGAACAGCGCCAACCGGTTCACCGTACGCTTTGGAGGGCAAAGCGCCTACCCTGTGCGAATAGAATATGAAAGCTATTCGCTGTCGCTAAGGCCGTCCGGCATGCGGGTCGCGGAAGGAACGCTGTTTGGCGATTATAAGGCGCAATACCGCAGCGCGGTGAGGGGAATGGCCGCACCTAAGAGCAGCATTGTATATGAGGAAGTCTACCCCAACGTGGACATACTCTATGAGGTCCGCGACAACGGCTTTAAGGAATTCATCATAATAAAGGATGAAATAGGGGCAAACGAGTTCTATTTCGACATTGCGTTCGAGGGCGTAGAAGCGTTTGAGCACGAGGGGCAGGTTTACTTTGCCGACAGTGAGGACG
>UQXE01000019.1 GCA_900544965.1 uncultured Eubacteriales bacterium
GGAGTTCTTAGAACCTTTTTTGCAAAAAAGGTTCTAAGCCGCCGGAGGCAATTATTAAAATCCGTAATTGCGAGCGGCGTGTACGGCCAAAATTACACCTTCTGAGCTGGATTTGCAGTCAAGAGCGGCGGCGCTTTCATATTAATGTAGAATCCTTTCACCTCATTAATTGAGCCTAAAATCTGTCCCATACGTTTGTATTTAATAAAAGCCTTGGAAATTGATGTTATTCTAGTTATACTATATGCCGAATATATAAACCTTTAGCCCTAGTCCGGCTTGACGCTTTATTACTGTGGTGTTACCATAGAAATATAAAATTTCGGCATAATTCACGTGCTAATAGCAAAACATTTAAGGAGGACACAGCCATGTCAAGCGACATGTACAAGGGCTTTTCTACCAAACAGATCCACACGGCGCATGTGGATATACCGGGCATCAACCCCCTAGCTACTCCGATATTTCAAACATCAACCTTTGTGTTTGACAACACCGAACAGGGCGCCCGCCGCTTTAGGGGGGATGAGTCGGGCTACATATATACACGGCTGGGCAATCCTAATGCCAACCAGCTCGGAGAAAAGATCGCCGTTTTGGAAAACGGCGAAGCGGGTATGGTGATGAGCTCCGGCATGGGCGCCATAACCACCGTGGTATGGACAGCGTTAAAGGCCGGAGACCATCTACTTGCCGACGACGCCCTTTACGGATGCACGTTCTCCTATTTTACCCATGGTTTAACCCGTTTCGGCGTGGAAGTAACCCTTGTCGACTTTCAGGATATTGACGCCGTTAAGGCAAACCTGCGTGAAAACACAAAGGTCTTGTATTTTGAAACGCCGACAAACCCCAACCTCAAGCTTGTTGATATAACAGCAATCAGTGAAATTGCGCACAAACATAATCCTGATATTAAGGTTATCGTAGACAATACCTTCTGTACTCCGTATCTTCAAAGGCCGCTTGATATGGGCGCTGACGTGGTAATTCACAGCGCTACAAAGTATTTAAACGGCCATGGCGACGTTATTGCGGGCATGGCTGCCGGCAAGGTTGACTTTATTGCCGAATGCTCCATGTTTGGCCTTAAGGACATGACCGGCGCCGTTATAGGCCCGTTTGAGGCGTTTTTGATAAACCGCGGACTCAAAACGCTGGATATCCGCGTTAAAAAGCACTGCGAAAGCGCCCTTGAAATTGCAAAGTATCTTGAGAACCATCCGATGGTCAAACGTGTATATTATCCCGGCCTGAAATCCCATCCTCAGCATGAGCTTGCCCTCAAGCAGATGAAAAACGGCTTCGGCGGAATAATCTCGTTTGAGCTTAACGCGACAAAGGATGAAAGTGAGCGGTTTATTAACGCCCTGAAGCTATGCACCTTGGCCGTAAGCCTCGGCGACGCCGAAACGCTTATAGAGCATCCGGCTTCAATGACCCACAGCACATACACGCCTGAAGCGCTGGAAGCGGCCGGAATATCGGAATCCCTTATCCGTCTCAGCGTGGGACTCGAAGATGTTGAGGATATAATCGATGACCTTGATATGGGCTTGAAGCTCATCACTCGTTAATTCTCTATGAACTAAGCTTGAATAAACCGACCGGTTTATGCTTTTATAATCCGGTCGTTTTATTGTTTAAGCCTATATTAACCTTCCATCATATATATAGTCTATTATGGTTGGTCCCTTTAGCTTATCAAATATCCGTGGCATTGCCCTGATCATGGCCTGCGGCTTCAGGCCATGATCAGGGTATTTATTTGCTATGGTCTGGCCTGAATTCTAAAACCCTGCCAGGTTCCGCTATGTCATCTTTGTATTCGAAGCCTTCATCGGACGGAGGCGCCCCTATGTATTTTGCGAATACCTCTACATATCTGTTGCTGAACGTTACATTCGTTATTTCGGAATACATTACCCTGGTAGGGTATTCGTCCCAAATGCCATTGGCGTCAAAATGCCATATATAAACGCCTGTTTTTCCAACGCGCATTACCTTGCCTATGACAAAAAAGCCATCCTCATCATACGTCTTTCGTTCAGCAATAACATATCTCCCCTGATCCTCCAGCCACTTAAACGAGGAATACCAATCCGTTATATCTATATCCGGAGTCTCAATGGAATTTATTATCCCCTCTTCATACAGAATTGTCTGAAAGGCGGGCGGGGCCAGCACGAAGTCCTCAACATCCTTTATACGGCTTATTGAATAGCCGTCAAGCATAAACTCGTCCTCAAACGCGGAAAGGAACAGCCTTTCGCTTGATTTGAGCGGGATTAGGTACTCATCAAAGCCGTCATGCGAAAAATAAACCTTACATAACAGCTTTCTCAACTCGGCTTCAACGAGAAACAGCTTTAGCTCTGATCTAGTCATACAGTCTCCACAGTCCACATTATACAGATATAGTATGCATATTCATAGCTTCTTCGTGAACGGGAGCCGCCATCATGCCTTCATCCAGCTCCAAGCAGACCGGGCAGTGGTCGCTGCCCATTACTTCGGGCATAATTCTGCAGCCTGATATAGCGTCCTTAATCCGTTCACTGACTAAAAAATAATCGATTCTCCAGCCTATGTTTCTAGCCCTCGAATTCGCCATGTAGCTCCACCAGGTATACGCATCCGTAAGCTCCGGATATAAATGCCTGAACGCATCAACAAAGCCATACCCCAACAGCTCAGTGAATTTATCCCTTTCAGCATCCGTAAAGCCAGCGTTATTTCGGTTTGTCTTTGGGTTTTTAAGGTCTATCTCCTTATGGGCAACGTTGAGATCGCCGCATACTATCACCGGCTTTTTTCTGTCAAGCCCGCATAAATACCCTGCAAACACCTCCTCCCATGACATTCTGTAATCAAGCCTGGCAAGCTCCCTCTGAGAATTGGGGGTATATACGGTGACAAAATAATATTTCTCGTATTCAAGCGTAATTACGCGTCCCTCTGTGTCATAGTATGGGGCGTTAATACCAAAATGCACCGATATAGGGGCGCGCTTTACGAAAACCGCCGTACCCGAGTATCCCTTCTTCTCCGCGCTATTGAAAAACTGCTCATAGCCGTCAAGGTCCAGCGATATCTGTCCAGGCTGGAGCTTGGTTTCCTGTACCGCAAATATATCCGCATCAATCGAATTGAAAAATTCCATAAAACCCTTGTTCATACATGCACGCAATCCATTTACATTCCAAGTGCAAAAATTCATACAAAACCCTCCTAAAGCTACATTGTAGCACAGGCCCTGGACATGAGGCAATCTTGATTAAGGCTTTGTATGGTCAAATATTTGAACATTTTTGAAAAATGTATTGCAAACTTGATTTTAAGGGATTATAATGAAAACGGTTATCCATGGTTTTAGGTCTGTGGTTGAAAATCGAAGCCAGTCGCAGGCAAAACGATCCACGTAAGCAGGCGAAATGCCGGTGAGCATGGTGCGGCTTAGAAGTAAGTCCGTCCGGGTGCGTAATACACACCCGAGAGAGATAGTAGTGGGAAGCGAAAGCCCAGTAGCGAAACCTCCAGGCGGCGGATGTGGGGGCAAAGACCAGGTCAGCTGAAAGCATGGAAGCCAGAAACTATACTTTTTTAAGGGGATTATCAACACATGTTCCAGGACAAGACACTTATTTGTAGAGACTGTGGCGCGGAGTTCACGTTCACAGCAGGTGAGCAGGAATTTTACGCAGAGAAGGGTTTCCAGAACGAACCCGTACGCTGCAAGAACTGCCGTACACAGCGCAAGGGCCAGCGCAATAGTGGTGAAAGGGAAATGTACGACGCGGTATGCGCACAGTGCGGTGCACCCACCAAATTGCCTTTCGTTCCTAAGAACGATAAGCCCGTATATTGCAGCGAATGTTTCCGTAGCAGGAGGCCCAACTAATCCCCTTTGTCTCGCATGGCGTGATAAACGGTATTAGAACCAATCCCCCGTCGTAATCCGTCGGGGGATTTTCTATTTGCTGCAACAGGGCACAAATACGCTTTTATTTCATTTTTTATATCACTTAACCAGCTCATCTCAAAGATGCTTAATATGCTTGTTGTATATATTGAACAGAAGCGACGTGCTAAGGCCCAGCGAGACTACCTCAGCTATTGGGTAGGCATACCATACGGCATTTACGTCGTTTGTCGCTTTGGCCAAGATATAGGCCATGGGCAGTATAACTATAAGCTGCCTTGCAATGGTAACGATAAGGCTGTAAATCCCCTTTCCCAACGCCTGAAACATGGTTCCAAACATTATGCTAAGCGCCGCGAACGGGAAGCAAAGGCTTATTGTCCTAAACGCTCTTATTCCCATCTCCATAAGGCTGTCCTGCGCGTTGAAAAGCGATAACAGTTGGGATGGGATCAGCTGGAACAACGCGACACCGATTAACATTACTATAATAGCGTATATACATCCATATTTCAGCGCCTGCATAAGCCTCGGCCTATTCTTAGCCCCATAGTTGTATGCCATTATCGGCATTGAACCCGAGTTAAGGCCAAACACAGGCATAAATACAAACGATTGCAGCTTAAAGTATAGTCCAAGCACGGTAACCGCAGTTTCAGAAAAGCTGATCAGTATAGCGTTTAAACCTAGATTGGTCACGGAACCTACGGTTTGCATTACTATCGCCGGCAAGCCCACCTTATAGGTTTCTCTGATGGTGGTCGAATTTGGCTTAAACAGAGAGATCCGCTTCCTTCCGTCAACCCTGTGCACCTTAAACAGCTTTACGTTTATGTGCTTTGATCTTTTCAGCAAAATTATCCCCAGCACCATACCTACGGCTTGTCCGGCAACTGTCGCTGCGGCGGCTCCCGCAACGCCCATGGCTGGGAAGCCCAACAGTCCAAATATCATGATTGGGTCAAGAACTATGTTTATAACCGCACCAACGAGCTGTATTATCATAGGATGCATCATGTTGCCGGTACCCTGCAGCGTTTTTTCGCACATGATCTGGATCATTGAGAATATACTCAGCGAGGAGCATATGGTAAGGTACGTTACGCTATCGTTGAGCATGGGTATATCATCGGTAAACATTGCAATGGCAGGCCTGGAAAGCGTAAGTCCGAGTATTCCAAACACTATGCCGCTTAATACGGCTAGGAACATGCCATTGCTTGCCGCCGAATCCGCTTCATGCTGCAACCCCTGTCCAAGCCGCCTTGATATAAGTGAACAGCTGCCCACCGCCGTACCAACTGAAACACCTACCAGCAGCATCTGAAACGGAAACGCCAGGGTAACCGAGGTAAGCGCCCGTTCGCTCAGCATGGACACAAATACGCTGTCCACTATGTTGTATAACGCCATAACGAACATGGACAACATCATTGGAAGCGACATTTTGATTAATAGGGATGGGACATGATGCGATCCCATCTTGTTCTGGGGTATGCTTTCCATATATCTTCCAGCCTTTATTATGTTTGAAATTCAGCAGAGACGCGCTCCAATAAACCGGAGCCGCAAAAACCGCCTAATTATTTATTATAGCATAATGTCATGATTATTGGAATTTGTATAACATATATTAACTCCCAGTGGAATAATCATATTAAAAAGCCGCGGCCTCATATGAGGACACGGCGGCTTTTGCAGCTTTTGACTAGCTGATGCTAACCAACCCTTACCGCGTGAACCACAAACCTTCCGTTCTGGTAATTGCTATGGTTACAGGTCGAAAGCGTTATAACTTCATCAGACTCGGTCACCTTTGTGTCAACGGGGTACATCGACAATTTGGCCAGATCGTTCATAAAACCGGCGAATCCAGCGTCGCTCTTAAAATCAACCTTCATATACCTTGCATCGTTCACATGCGTGTCATATGCGGCGAACACCTTATAAGTATAGTCCGTATCGCCGAATTTCACAGAGAATGTGCGGTGAGAATTATAAAAGGAGGCGTTTGAGTAGTTGTTTACATCGGCAAACATCGTTCCGCTTCGCATATTGTGGCCAAACAGTATCTTATGCTTGCTTTTCACATCGCAGCGGTAATCCAAAAAGATAGCGCCGGACTTTGAATTGTTGCGTTCAACGCTATGGTTTAGGTAGTACTTGTTCTCATCGCCGTCCGGGCACTTGACCAACGGATAATTAACCTTGGTGTTCTCAATTTTTATCCAACCAATTACATCTGAATTAAGCGCCCTGTACTCTTCATATGAAAGAAGTGGGGCCGGTGTGGCGTCGTCATGGCCGTCAAGTTCGTGAATAGGTATTTCAGTACCGGACGGTTGAGCGGTGTTGCCTGGATTGTTTACATCAATCTGTCCGCCCTCCTTCTTGCATCCACATCCAACAATAAACAGGTTTATTGCCACTAAAACAAGCGCAATTACGCTTATTGCATATGATCGCCTCATAGATTTCCTCCAAAAATTGAATTATTAAGGCCCCTTTCAGCCGTGCAACCGGGATTTCGCTCCATTATGCGAGGCCGGATGAGTCTATTTGCCAATTATACAACAATAATACCTTTATAACAACGCAAAGGTTGCAGCGGCATAAATTATATATCTTATTGTCAATGCTGCCCTTGGTCAGCAGTATAATGCTGTTGATTGGCCGTGAATTTCCTTAAAATGACCAATTCTGTTCATGAAATATCCACGAGTTAGGATTATACTACTTTTAGGTGCGCTTGTCAAAGCTTAAATCTCGCCTAGCATAGGAGGTATTATGAATAATAAGTCCGCCGTTATCATTTCATTCCTATTATCCGCAGCCCTGCTCTTGGGATGCAGCGTTTCAGACCCTCATAGCAATCCGTCAAATACTTATCCGCCAGACGGCGTCAATAATGAAATCGGTCCCGACGGGTATAGCGCGTCCCAGGACAGTATCTCAATAAAGGGCAAGGATGAAATAATCTCAGGGATAGAGTTTTCAGAGTTTAAGTCAACCGACCTTGACGACAGCTGGAGTGCCCAAGGATCGGAATCAATTAATTTGGACGGTTCCTCAGGTGTTGTTACGGTAAGCGCCGGCGGTACCTATGTATTGAGCGGCAGTTTGCAGGATGGGAGGCTGCTGATTGACAGCTCGGATGATAAACCCGTCCGGCTTGTGCTCAATGGCGCCGATATATCCAGCGAAGACGGTCCGGCCATATATGTGAAGCGCGCAAAAAAGCTTGTTCTTATACTGGCGGAGGGATCGGTAAACAGCATTTCCGATGGCAGTACCTACTCAAGCGCGGCTAATGATGAAAACGATCCTAACGCAGCTGTCTTTTCCATGGACGATCTCACAATAATCGGGAATGGAACGCTAAGCGTCCAGGCCAACTACAATAACGGGATCTATTCAAAAGACAAGCTTAAAATCGGCGGCGGCATTATAACGGTCAAAGCTGAGGACGACGCGCTGGTCGGAAGGGACTGCGTGCTTATAAGCGGCGGAAAAATTGATTTAATCTCCGGCGACGAGGGAATAAAGACTACAAATAACGATGTTGACAAGGGATTCATTCAAATAACGGACGGAAGCATAAAGATAGCATCCTTTGGCAATGCCGTGGACGCGGAAAGCGTAATAAAAATCGACGGCGGCGCTGTCGATATTACTTCAGGAGGCGGATACACCGAATACGGCAAGGATACGGACGGCGGGATGAAGGGGTTAAAGTCCGACCTGGGTATAGTAATTACCGGCGGTACTATTTCATTAATTTCAGCGGACGACGCTATTCATTCAAACGCCAGCGTTGCAGTGGACGGAGGCGATATCACCATATCCACCGGCGACGACGCTATTCATGCCGACGAACATGTAAGCATAACCGGGGGTAATATTAAAATAAACAATTCGCACGAAGGCATTGAAGGTGCCGCCGTGCATATTGGGGGAGCCGCGCTGTCAATAATATCCGATGAAGACGGCATCAATGCCAGCGGCGGCTCTGACGATGCTGATGACGGCGGAAGGCGGGAGCCAGACGCCTTTAAAACAAGTAACGGCTGTATTATACGCGTTACGGGCGGCTCGATAAATATAGCTGCCGGAGGCGACGGTATGGATTCCAACGGTGGTATCCTTATAGTCGGCGGAACGCTTCTCATCAACAGCGACATCAATTCCAATAACGGCGCCCTCGATTATGGCTCATATTGTGTGATCAAGGGCGGAACTGTAGCGGCGGCAGGAGGGACGGCGATGGCCGCGCTTCCTACTTCATCGTCTGAGCAGCCGTCAATAGCGCTTGGCTTATCCCCGAAGCGTTCAGGTGCTATTAAAATAGAGGATGGCAGCGGCAGTGAACTGTTCGAATGGACGCCCCCTATGGAATACCAGTCGGTTGTGCTATCCCTTCCCGAATTCAGCGTTGGATCTGAATATACGGTTTTTATCGGAGAAACCGAGTATGAAACCGTTAAGCTTGCCGGAGTGCTCACGCTTTCCGGCGATTCAGGGCACACTTCAGGCGGCGCCCGCGAAAACCGGCCTGGTTCGCGTCCATGACCGCGCATAAAAAGAAAAAAATGAAGCTATTGTTTATAATCGTATTTTCACTGGCGGCGGTTTCCATCTTTCTATGGTGGCAGGCCAATGGACTTGGCGTTACATATATTGAACATTCAAGTTGGAGGCTACCGACCGAATTCGATGGGTTCAGGATTGCTCAGGTTTCAGACCTTCATAATAAAACATTTGGAAAGGGAAACTCCTCATTATTGGCTTTGCTTTCTAGGGAGGCGCCCGATATCATAGTAATAACCGGCGATTTGGTCGACCGAAGGAGACCAGATATAAATGCGGCCATGGAGTTCATATATGGCGCGGTAGCAATAGCGCCTGTGTATTATGTTTCGGGCAACCATGAGGAAAGGCTTGAAAACCATAATGAGATATATGGCAAACTGGTCAATGCCGGCGTACATGTTTTGGAAAATACCGGGGCCAAAATCCTGCGTGGAGAACGGAGCATATCCATTGCAGGTGTCTTTGACTCGGATTCTGATACGGTTATAAGCAGGCGTATTGAAACGGTCATGGGCAATCCCGATGATTTTACCATACTTCTGTGCCATAGGCCAAACTATATGGAGATATTCAAACGCTATCCTCTTGACCTGGTGTTCTGCGGCCATGCCCACGGAGGGCAGTTCCGCGTTCCATTTGTCGGGGGACTATTCGCTCCTGACCAGGGACTGTTCCCTCAATATACGTCGGGGGCCTACACTGAGGGCGAAACCACTATGATAGTCAGCAGGGGCCTGGGTAACAGCGTGGTTCCTATAAGGTTATTTAACCGTCCCGATGTCGTTATGGCGACTCTCCGCTCTGAATAAACGCAATAATAAAGCAGGGCGGCGGTACTTATCCATCGCCCTGCAAAAACCCGTTATTTGTGCGCATCAGCGCATTTATAATTTCTTATATGCCCATCTCTTCCTTTACTTCCTTAAAGCACCTTACGGCAAAGTCGAGATCCTCCTTTGAATGTCCGGCTGAAACCTGCGTCCTAATCCTTGCCTTGCCCTGGGGCACAACAGGATAAAAGAATCCTACCACATATACGCCCTTATCCAGCATGCGCGCCGCAAACTCCTGAGCGACCCGCGCGTCATAGAGCATTACCGGCACAATGGGATGCGTGCTCTCGGGAACGTCGAAGCCAAGCTTTCCAAGCTCTGAACGGAAGTATGCGGTATTCTCATGAACCTTATCCCTGAGGGCGGTTGACTCCATCAGCATATCAAACACCTTGATCGACGCGGCGCATATTGCTGGAGCCAAAGTGTTTGAAAACAGGTAGGGTCTGGACCTTTGCCTGAGCAGGTCAACAACCTCCTTGCTTGCGCTGGTAAACCCGCCTGACGCGCCTCCGAGCGCCTTGCCAAGCGTGCCCGTTATTATGTCCACGCGTCCCATTACGCCGCAGTGCTCGTGCGTGCCGCGCCCATGCTCACCCATGAATCCGACCGCGTGGCTGTCGTCCACCATCACCAGCGCGCCATACTCGTCCGCAAGGTCGCATATCGCCGGAAGATTCGCTATAAAGCCATCCATCGAGAAAACCCCGTCGGTAGCTATCAGCTTAATACGGCAATCCTTTGCCGCCTCAAGCTGGGTCCTGAGATCATCCATGTTGTTGTTCTTATAGCGGAAACGCTTAGCCTTGCATAGGCGAACGCCGTCTATGATGCTTGCATGGTTAAGTTCATCCGATATTATTGCGTCGTCCGGCCCAAGCAGCGTTTCAAACAAGCCGCCGTTGGCGTCAAAGCAGGAGGAATACAGGATCGTATCCTCCATGCCCAGAAAGTCGCTGATCTTTTTTTCAAGCATTTTGTGTATCTTCTGGGTTCCGCAAATAAATCTGACCGAGGAAAGGCCGAAGCCCCACTCGTCATAGCTGGCCTTGGCCGCCTCAATAAGAGCGGGATGATTTGACAGCCCCAGATAGTTGTTTGCGCACATATTTAGTACGCCGCTGGTATTGGTTGTATCAATTCTTGATTTCTGAGGGGTCGTAATTATACGCTCGTCCTTAAAGGTACCGGCGTCGCGTATGTTGTCAAGCTCTTTTCTAAATATTTCATAAGCCTGCTTCATTTCTTTCTCATTCTCCTTTGCTTATTTATAATAGTCCGTGCGGCGCTAAACCGCCGCCAACAATAGCTTTTACAAACGAATACCGCTATTTGGTCCAGTCGAGCACTACCTTTCCGGAATTTCCGCTGTTCATTGCGGCAAAGCCCTTCTCATAATCGCGGTAATTGAACCGATGCGTAATGATCGGCGACAGGTCCAGACCCGCCTGTATCATTGCCGCCATCTTATACCAGGTTTCGTACATCTTGCGCCCATATATGCCTTGAAGGGTAAGGCCCTTAAAGATTACGTCGTTCCAATCTATGACCGTACCCGGGCCCGCGATGCCCAATAGGGCCACCCTGCCGCCATTGCGCATAGTACTTAGCATTTGATTCAGGGCCGCGCCATTGCCGCTCATCTCAAGGCCTACGTCAAAGCCTTCTTTTATATTGGCGTTTGCCATCACGTCGCTCAGCTTGTCGCACGAAACGTTTACAATATGCGTCGCGCCCATCCTCTTTGCAAGGTCAAGCCTGTAATCGTTTATATCGGTTACCACTACCCTTCTGGCTCCGCCGTGCCTGCAGATTGCCGCGGCCATCATTCCAATCGGGCCCGCGCCGGTTATCAGCACGTCCTCCCCCACGGTTTCAAACATAAGCGCCGTATGCGTAGCATTGCCATAGGCGTCAAAGAAGGACACAATATCATCCGGTATATCTTCGCTAACGGGTATTACATTGGTTGCCGGTATGCAGAGGTATTCGGCAAAAGCGCCCGCGCGGTTTACACCCACGCCCTTTGCATGTTTGCACCACTGGCCATTGCCCGACCTGCAGTTGCGGCAGCGTCCGCATACTATATGACCCTCGCCTGACACGCGCTGCCCTATCTTATAGCCTGTAACGCCGGCTCCCAGCGCGGCAATAACGCCTACATATTCGTGCCCGACTATCATGGGCGGTACGATATTCTTTTCGCTCCAGGGATCCCAGTTGTAAATATGAACATCCGTTCCGCAGATCGCGGTTTTATGTATTCGTATGAGGACCTCGCCCATACCTGGAGATGGCACCGGCCTCCTTTCAAGTACGAGGCCCTTTTCTCTATTTGGCTTTACAAGTGCGTCCATTGTTTCTGGTATCATAACTCGTCCTCCTTAAAAGAACAATATATAGTTCAATTATAGTCCCGATTTTGAATATTGCCAACAAAGGAATCCCTAAAATATTGTATATTTAGCCGTGGGCACCGCCGCTTTATGTCCATGGATTCAAACACAATTAAAAGGGTTCCGCTGTACTATGGAACCCTTTTGGTATGAACTTCATCTAAAACACTCTCCTGCCAAGTTCAAAGTTTGTGACGGCCCAGTTGTTCCAGCTGGAAATCACCACTTCTCCGGCAGACGATGATGCATGTATATAGCTATTGTAGCCAAGATATACTCCAACATGGTTTATATATCCCGACGAATTGCTGAAAAACACCAGATCTCCGCGCTTGAGGTCTGACTGGCGGCTTATAAGCCCCCAACTTTCGACCTGTGAGTAGCCGGCCGCAGTGTAGCGTGACACCCTGACGCCAGCCTGTCTCAGGCAATAGTATACCAGTCCCGAACAATCGAAGCTGTCAGGACCCTCCGTGCTCCAGACATATGGTTTTCCCAGCTGGGCCGTCAATATGCTGATAAATGTCTCCACATTGGCGGATGGGGGCTGAGTAGGCGTCGGCGCGGGTCCCTGCGTAGGCCGTGGAGTTATCGCAGGGGTTCTGGTAGGCGTAGGTGTGACATTCGGCTTAGGGGTTGACGACGGCTTGGGGGTTTCCCTAGGCGTGGGAGATGCGTCCGGCCTCCGCGTAGCCGTAGGAGACGGCTGGGCCGGAGTTCCTGTCTCAAGCGGAAGGTTCGGGTCCTGCATCGAATCGTCGCTATACCTTGCCTTCGGAGAATATAGGACGCTTCTTGTTTCGAGATCAGCCCTGCCATTTACGGTAAGTTCGTTTTTAGCCTGAAACATACCCACAGCGTTCTCCGTGGCAACTCCGAAATAGCCATTGTTTTTATCCTGATAAAAGCCCAGCTCATTCAAACGGGTTTGAAGCATCAAAACGTCGTTGCCCTTGTTTCCACGCTCAATAACATATGGCATAGCCGTCCCGGATTCAAGGAGCGCCATAAGCTTTTCATCAACCGTGCCCGTCTCCTCAAGGTAATGCGTCCGCTGTATTCTCTTTACGGCGTCCTCAAGCGCGGAGCCAAACTTGGTCGTAGGTTCATCCGAGTCCATATACCCAAGGTTCATCAGGGTTTCCTGTATTCGGGCTATATCGCTATTGTCGTCTCCCAGCTTGTACAGAAGCTTACCAACGCTTTCATTTCCTAAGCCATCTCCAAATGGGGTTTCTCCCGGCGCTTCCTGCTCTCCCCCTGGCTGTTCCTCCCCGGTTTCCTCTCCTTCGTTCGCCTCAACCGATCCGGTCATGGCGCCCATAGCAAGCTCAGGGCTGAATAAAAATGGTATGAACAGGAACAGCGTTGTGAATATGCACAAAAACACCGAGATTATAACACGGAAACGTTTAAGAAAGGGGAGCAGCCCCCTATTCTGCCTGGGTTTATATTTTGTAAAATCCTTCGTATTCATGCGTCTACATTATACACCATAATGGAGCCTTTTCAAATCATCCTCAGCTATAATTAACAGTTTTTTTAACAATATGTGAATATGATGCCGTTAAATGTAATGCCGGCGGGCTTTTTATCCAAACATGGCAGTCTACATGCTTGCGTATACATACATGTTTTATATTTATATAAGGGGAGCGCGGAGTGAACCGAACCCCGCGCTCCCCTTATTAAACTGACTAGGCTTCCTTTACTATACCCATTCTATATGCATCAAGGAGCGCCTTAAGGTCATCGATTCGCTCCTTAAGTCCAGCTCCAATATCCGTATCGCCCACCAAAAGCCGCTCGGGAAGATTCCTTACAACCGTACCATGCGTTCTTATGTCGTTATCAAGAAAATGCATGTCATTGGTTCCGTAAGCCTCGTGAGCTACTATTCGTATGCGCTGGGAGGTGAAAAACATCGTGTATCCGGCTATCCCTGTCTGCGGCTGGTAGGCCCTGCAAAACCCGCCGTCTATCACTACACGGCGGCCATTCGCCTTCTGCGGCTCCTCGCCCTCCTTGGCCTTTACTGGGATATGGCCGTTTACTATGCACGAATAGCTCTCGTTAAGCCCAAAATGATTGAGGACTTTGAGTGCGAAATCCTCATCGTCACAATATTCATAGTAGGCGTTCTTCGGCTCCTTATGCGTTGATTTATCCTCAATCAGAGCCCTTTCAAACGTCGTTATCTGTCGTCTGCCAAATATCGGCGAATTTCTTCCGCACCACAGGAACCACATGAAATCCCTGCCCTTTTCGCGGGCTTCCGAACCCTCGGGAGCATACATGGCCATTCGCGCAACCTTGTCGGCGTAATCCAAATACTCCTTGCCTGACAGCAGCCTTCCATCGCAGTCGAATTTCATAAACTCGCCGTTGTCGTCGCACGGAATGCATCCATGATACAGCAGGTTGCCATTGTAGCACAGGTACACGCTGCCTGCCGAATATAAAAACCTGACGTGGGACTGAAGCTTATGGCTGTTTTGGAATGATGAGGTAAGCTGCTCCATGAGCAGCACCTCGCTCTCGGTTAGCCTGTTGGGGTCGGCCGGATCTATTGTGGGGAATTCGGTATCCTTCAGCGGATACTTCTTTCCTCCGATGGTTATGCTCATATCCGAATAGTCTATTCTGGAAAGCATATCCCTGTCCGCCATCCTATACTCGGGACGCCGCTTTATCAGCTGCCCCTCAAGCTTGAACTGTATTACGCATATGGCCTTATGCATTCTCGCGTAAAGACTCATGTCCTTTGGCATATAGTGCTCGGACGGCATTTTCCTTGGGGTGAAAACCGAAGAGTCAACATCAGAATAGTATTCGGATGCAAAAAGGGCTAGCGGCAATATATTGATACCATATGAGTTTTCAAGCATATCCAGATTGTCGTATTGCACGCAGTTTTTAATCGCGGTCGCCACGCATACGGGACTTCCCGCCGCCGCTCCCATCCAAAGAACGTCGTGGTTCCCCCACTGTATATCTACGCTGTGATGATCAATTAGCCTATCCAAAATTACATCGGCATGCGGGCCGCGGTCGAAAACGTCGCCAACCACATGGAGATGGTCCACCGCCATTCGTTTTATAAGGCTTGAAAGCGCCACAATAAACGCATAAGCCCTGTCGAGGTCTACTATGCTGGTTATAATCCTCTCATAATACCTTTCCTTATCGCTGTCAACATAGTGAGTATGCAAAAGCTCATCGATTATATACGAAAAGTCCTTTGGAAGCGCTTTCCTCACCTTTGAACGCGAATACTTTGATGTCGTCGCCCTGCATATGGCTATCAGCCGGTATAGCGCCACCCTGTACCAGTCGTTCATGTCCGTACCAGACGCCCTCGCCTGCTCCATCTTTTGCTCGGGGTAATATATAAGCGCCGCGAGGTTCCTCCTCTCTCCTTCCCCTAACGAGTTTCCAAATACCATTTCAATGCGGTCCCTGATTGCTCCTGACGCATTGTTGGTTATGTGCAAAAACGCCTCGTGTTCCCCATGAATGTCGCTCATAAAATGCTCTGTTGCCTTTGGCAGATTGCATATTGCCTGAAGATTGATTATCTCTGAGCTTACCGCCTGTATAGTTGGGTATTCCCTGGCCATTAACGAAAGATAGCGTATCGATCTTCCCGCTACACGTACATCCTCCATGACGCCGCCTCCTTCTCCTTTATAACAGATAATAGATAATAAGCTATGGAAACCTGAGATCATTGAACAGCTATATGGCAGCTTAAGCTTTTATTCTTAATCGCTTGCCATTCCATACTACATTATACTATGACAGGACAAAAAAGAAAACCTTGCCAGCTCCAATACATCCATTTATTGTTTATTTAACAGCCCCTTGAGCCGGCTTGTGATAGCGCATCAACTGTGTTATATTTAATCGGAGGTGCTTTATAATGCATACCGAAATTGAATGGGTTGCGAGATCTCTGGGCTTCTCACGGGTATACTATATTGACCCTTCGCTTGAGAAAACTGGCTACGGTCTTCCTGCCTTTACAAAAACCATTTTGGTCTTGGCGTGGGCATATGTCCCCCACAGCATTGACGAACCAATTCCCGCATATTACTTGGCGTCTAACTCATCATACCATGCCGGCAATGCCTTTGTATCAAATCTTAGGGGAATGGGGGCGCGTACTGAGAGGTCTCACGTCCCGGTGATACCGCTGCTCCTCAACGCAAAAATCGGCGTTATGGGCCTTAACGGGCTCTTAAGGTTAAAAGGGCTGGGATCAAGAACCGTTCTTACCACGTTTGTTACAGAGCTGTGCGGTCCCCTGAGCACGGAAGAGCCGTGCGAGGAATGCGGATGCTGTTCCATGTGCGCGCGCGCATGCCTTACGGGGGCGATAACCGCGAACGGAGTTGATTATAAGCGATGTATACGCTGGCATATGGGCACGGCATGCCACCCCGATTTTGTCAAGGAAATGCTGCCTGGGTTTCTTGGGTGTGAAATATGCCAGGCTGTTTGCCCTAAAAACGCCATCGCCGGTACGAAAGAACCGGATGATGATGTGGCCAAGGCGTTCGACCTGCCTAGACTAATACGTGGCGACGCGTCAGCCGCCCGACTTCTTGTGGGGCGCAACCAGTCCAGCAACGGGAAGCTGATTGCCGAAGCTATAACTCTAGCAGCAAAACGCGGAGTTTATGCGGATGCCATACGCGCAGGCAGCGATTCGGGTTTTGAAGCTGTTAGGGACGCGGTTAGATGGGCTGACATAATATTAAAGAACAGGTTTAGAATATGAAAAAGCTTAAACGATAAATATCCTCAGTTGACAAGGGTAACAGAACTTTAAGTCAACTGTAACAATTTTGTGATGATCTATCGGCAAGACTGGCTTATAATAATATTGCAAGTGAAAAGCAGTGGATGATCTCCTTTCAGATACCGTTGCTAGAAGGTCGTTCCCCATGGGGGACGGCTTTTTTCATGTTTATGTTAGATATTTAGGGAGGTAATTATGCGGGGCGTTGGATGAATACAAGAAGGCTTCTATTTTTATTAAAGCATTTGCTTTTTATCCGCCGTGCTGTTAATTGCGAATTTTTTATGAACGGCGTTATGTTTCCACAAAAAGTCACAGAATAATGCACCGTCAGGCTTGCCGTGACGTTCGGTAAATGATAAAATAACTTTGCAACATTTACATTTGTAAATGTACGTGATTTATTGTATTATCATGACATATATACGCGCCTTGGGCGCTTTGGGAAGGAACACAGATGGGTTTTTTAGAGTTTAACGATGTAGGAATAGATCTCGGCACCTCCAGCGTGCTTGTGTATGTAAGCAATAAGGGGATAGTGCTCAGGGAGCCGTCGGTCGTCGCTGTTGAAAAGATAACCGGGCGTATCATGGCGATAGGGGAAGAGGCCAGGCGCATGCTAGGGCGAACTCCTGGGAACATAATAGCCATCCGTCCGCTTCGGGATGGAGTAATTTCCAATTTTGACATTACGCAGCGGCTTTTACAGCATTTTTTGAAAAAGGTGGTTGGAACGCGCATATTATTCAAGCCCAAGGTAGTTGTATGTGTCCCTTCGGGAGTTACCCAGGTTGAAAAACGTTCTGTTATCGACGCGACGGAAAGCGCCGGAGCGCGGTACGCATATCTTATTGACGAGCCGATAGCCGCGGCAATAGGAGCTGGAATAGATATATCCCAGCCACGCGGCAACATGGTGCTGGATATTGGCGGCGGTACCACCGATGTGGCGGTAATTTCCCTGCGCGACGCAGTGTTGTCCGAATCCATCAAGATAGCCGGCGACAAGTTCAACGACTCGATAGTCCGCTACATGCGCAAGAAGCATAACCTCCTCATAGGCGAACGCACGGCTGAGGAGATGAAGATAAGGATTGGGTCGGCCTATCCGAGAAAGGAACAGCTGTTTATAGACGTCAGGGGCCGCAACCTCATATCTGGGCTGCCTCAGGCAATAGTGGTTGGCTCCAACGAGATGATAGACGCGCTTGAAGAACCTCTTCAGTCGATACTTGAAAGCGTGCGAAGCATTTTTGAAAAGACCCCGCCCGAGCTCGCAAGCGATATTGCTGAAAACGGCATATGCCTTACAGGCGGCGGCGCGCTGCTCTACGGTATGGATAAATTCATTGCCGAGCATACGAAGGTGCCATGTTATGTAGCTGAGGATCCCATATCCTGCGTGGCGATAGGCACGGGTAAGGTTTTAGAAAACCTTGAGGACTTCTCAATAGGTACCAGCGCTGTTTACGATTATCGAAGGGGCGATTTCTTCGAAGGATAATGAAATGCCTTATAAAGCGAAAGGGCCGGCAATCCGGTCCTTTTTTCATATACAGTAAATGATTCTAGTATTTTGAATTCGGAGGCGCTTTTAGATTTAAAATGGAAGAATAAACGCTTCCCCTCCAGGGGTGGGGCGGGGCGGATTGTCCGTTTCGCCGGAATCATCCGTTGGAATGGAAGGGTCCGGAGTAGTATATTCGGGGTCATCCGTATAATTTGGTATGTCAACTGGCGGCACGAAGGACTGGTCCGTTTGTATGGTAACGGACTTTGACTTAATTCCCTCTACAGGCTTGCCGTCTATTATTATTTCAGGATGCACAGGCACTATATAATAGGCATATCTCATGCCATGCTCCGCCGATGTGTCGGCATACGTCACCCTGTTGGTGTTTCCACTCCACTCCCCTATGAGCACCACGGATCCATAGTTATCCTGACGAAACAGTCTGTATAGGATATGGCTTTTCAAAGGCGTAAAGCTTATGCGCGGCAGCCCGTTAGCCAACTCGCCCTTAATATCGTTGGGCGGCGCCGGAAGGGACCAGTATTCGCTGCGTATGCCCGGCTCCGTTCCCTCCGCGAAAACCTCCTTGACGACCATGTTTGACGGTGTAAGCGCAGTTGCAAGCACCGCCGAATGGCTGTTTGCCAGGGTGTATCCATCCAGCCGGTATTCCTTAACGCCTTTGGGCATTGCAAAGTCTATTTCACTCCCGTTTGGATATAGATACTTGAACAGCTCATAGAGTATTAATGCCGGATACGAGCCTCCCGTAGCGTCCGAAGGCAGTTTTTTTCCGTCTTCGTCCTTATCGTACCCAATCCATACAGTTGCTGTATATTCGGGATTATAGGCCGCCATCCATGCGTCGCGCGTGCTGCTGCTGTCGCCCACGGTTCCAGTTTTTCCGGCTATAGGCATTTCAAGCGCGGACAGCCTGTGCCCCGTCCCCTCAAGCACCGCGCTTTTAAGCATGCTTGTGAGTATATAGGAGTTTTCCTCGCTCATGACCCTTATCATTGAGGACTCGCGTTCGTAGAGCGTCTCTCCGGACGAGTCGGTAATCTTTGTTATCAATGCCGGAGCGTCATAATACCCGCCTGACGCAAAGCAAGCATAGGCCCCCGCCAGTTGAAGCGGCGACACCCCATAGGTAAAGCCGCCGAGAGCTAGGGCCAGGCCGCCGTCAGCCTCGTCAAATTCTATGCCAAGCCTTTGTGCAAACAACTTTCCGCCGGAAACGCTTACATCCGACAGCACCTTTACCGCCGGTACATTAAGGGAACGCTTTACAGCCTCTCTCATTGTAACCCATCCATAATACTTCCCTCCGGCATTGCCTGGCTCGTAGTCTCCAAAGCTTGTAGGCTCGTCCAGTATCATCGTGGCGGCCGTATAGCCGTGATACTCAAGCGCGGGCGCGTATGAGATTATAGGCTTTATTACGGATCCAGGCTGCCTTCTGATGTCTGTAGCGCGGTTAAATCCATGCGCAACATCATATTCGCGTCCGCCCATTACGGCGGCGACCATACGCGTATTTACGTCGACTACAACAATCGCCCCCTGCACGTCTTCGGCGGGGAACAGCTCTTCGTTTTTCATAAGCTGGGCACAGTATTCCTGAAGCCCTGAATCCATAGCTGTGTAGATCTTATAGCCGCCCGTAAGCAGGGTTTCCGTATTAACGTTAAGAATAGAGCAGGCCTCTTCAATCGCCATATCTATGTAATAATTTCTTACGTTTCTGTTGGTTGCGGTGCTGAGCGTGACCGGTTCCTCACGATATTTCGTATACTCATCTTCCGATATATAGCCATAGTCACGCATCAAGGATAGTACAAGGTTACGCCTGTTTAACGACTTTTCCATATTGAGGTGGGGGGCGTAATTGGACGGGGATTTCAAAATGCCAGCAAGCATTGCCGCCTGCGCTACCGTAAGCTCGTTTGCGTGTACGCCGAAATAGCCGCGCGCCGCTGCCTCCACGCCATAATAGCCCGCACCGAAGTAGACGTAATTCAGATACATCTCCAATATCTCGTCCTTGTCGAACTGTCTCTCCATTTTACATGCAAGCACGGCTTCCTCAAGCTTTCTTGCCATTGTTTTTTCCGGCTTTTCCTCTTCGGTGGTCAGATGGCTTAGTTTTATAAGCTGCTGGCTTATCGTTGACGCCCCCTGTTCCAGGCTGCCAACCTTTAAATCGTGCAGCGCCGCGCCGAAGATTCTAATAATATCAACTCCGCCATGCTCGTAAAACCTGGCGTCCTCCGCAGATATAAAGGCATAGCGGACATGCATGGGTATTTCGTCAATGCCTATCCACTGCCTGTTTTCCTTACTGTACAGAAGGCTGGCCTCGCCGCCGTTTTTGTCATAGACCATAAGCGACTTCTTTGAATCCAAGATGAGTTCCGGCTCAAAGTCATGCCATTCATCCATGTCAAACACGTCAACAGCAAAAAACACGAGAAACGCAATCACAGCAAGGGTTACTCCCAGAATAACCCTCCGGATTGCCCTCCACTTGCTTTTTTTATTTTTCTTTTCCATAATCAAACCCCCAAAGCTGTATATCAAAAGGTAGCTATGCGTATATTTTTGCCAAATACCGGTCTGTTTATTAAAATGTTTATCTGTAAGTAAAAATCCGGCTTAAAGTTAGCGGGTTTCTCATAGAGGTTACTGCCTGTGCAAATAGTGAAAGGACGGATTTTTGAATTTTTGCGGCGTTACTGAGCCGCGATATTTTCAGGAGCAGCCCTATCGCATAATAGGAGGCCAACACAAAACACTTTTTTTGAAATTCTTTAATTTGGGCTTGTTAAACTTCCGAATTTAGACAATAATAGTATAGAGGTAATTTTAACTTATAATCTGGAAAAGGGAGCGTCATAATTATAATCGGCAACGCCTTATCAGCGTTAAGCGGGCGTCCGTGATTTGCGCGTACCCATGATCATGTTATTCTGATAGGTATAAATTACTCGACAGCAATGCCACATATAAGCCGTACGGCTGTGATTGGTAAGCTAATATGCTCAAAAACGAGAGGATATATGGAATACTACGTTTTAATACCGGCCTATAAGCCCGACAAGAGACTTATTTCGTTAATAGAAGAGTTACAGGCTGCATCATTAAAGGTGCTTGTAGTAGACGATGGAAGCGGCAAGGACTGTTCGCAAATTTTCAGCTCCGTAAGGTCGCTTGGCGTAGAGGTAATCTCCTACCCTGATAATCGCGGCAAAGGCTCCGCGCTTAAAACCGGCCTTAAGCGCCTAAAGGAGATGGGGAATGTCGCGGGCGTAGTAACGGCTGACGCCGACGGCCAGCACCTCCCCGCTGACATCTTAAAAGTAATGGACGCATTAAAGGCGGATGCACATGCCTTTGTCCTGGGCGTAAGACGGTTTGCAGCCAAACATGTCCCGCTGCGCTCCAAAATCGGAAACTGGATAACCAAGATAGCATTCTATATGGTTTCAGGAATACACGTATCTGATACCCAAACAGGGTTGAGGGGTGTGCATTCTTCGCTTTTCGATGTTCTCATATCTTTGGAAGGCGAAAGATATGAATACGAAATGGACATGCTCCTCAACCTTAAATCCTGGCCGGTACATGTGATTGAGGTTCCAATAAACACCGTATATATCGACGGGAATAAAAGTTCAAGCTTTAATTCCTTTAATGACGCTTTCTGCATATTTAAAAGGCTTATAAAATTCTCTGCGTCGTCGCTTACTTCGGCAGCAGTGGATTATGCGGTATATTATGCGTTATGCCTTGCGTTTCCAATAGTCCCCTTTATACCCGCCAACATAATTCAGCCCGCCGCCATTTGGCTGGTCTGCGCGCGTATAGTCAGCTCGGCCCTTAACTATTCGATAAACCGCTACTTTGTATTTAAAAAGAACAGCCGCGGCAGCCTCTGGAAATTTGCGCTGCTGGCAGGCTGTGTTATGCTTGTAAGCGCATTTGGCATAGATATACTGGTTGGCGTGGGAGTTGGATACCTGCTCTCTAAGATTTTGGTTGACACTCCGATGTTCTTTGTAAACTACTATTTTCAGAATAAGTTTATCTTTACAAAGGGCGCCTGAGTCCGTTAACGAGTATTATCCTCATTCGTCCCCCAGCCGGCATATCAAAGGCAAGATGCAGCGCTGGGGGCGTTGATTTGTATCTATAGGTGAAACGCAATGCCAATTACCATTGATGTGGTAGTGGAGCACAATGACCTTGGATTTTTGATGCAATCCACAAACTTTATCGGCGCATATTCGCGCGGCGAAACAATAGGCCAAGCGCTTGATAAGTTTCCTAAGGATGTCGCCAGATACGTAATGTGGCTTTTGGGAACTCAGCTTTCAACAAACGAGGCGTATGAAGTCAACGTTGTACAGGAAAAAGAAGTGGTCTTCAGATATACGACGCTGATTCAGACATACTTTTTGATATGGAAAAATCCCCGCTTGATATTAACGAATATAGTACTCTTATATCGCTTGCCCTGAAATCAGCGGCCGACTTTTAACTTTTATATAATTCAATACCCGATAACCAGCGTACCAATAAAGAATCGAGAAAAAACATTTTATGGGGACGCCCACCGCTGAGGAAATGTAAATCCATACAAACAATGTTGCCAGCTACTATACTCGGGAAATAGGGGCTGCGCTTTCAAATACGACAAACATATTCAAAAATCATATAGATGAAATTAAGAGTATAGAGCAAATATCTGGGTTTCTTTAATAATAACCTTTTTTATGGCATCTACGGAGAACAATGAACCTTAAGAAACATATTGCGCCGGTTTATATGGCACGACCGGATACATGCAAAAAATGCACACCATGGCGTCTTCTATATGGGGAGATAGCGCAATAGCCGATCCGTTTTATTTCGGAGTGTCAGCATGATCACCATTTCTTTCATGAGTTCAAGCGCCATCCCCGTTATAATGTGGATGGCGCTTTAGCTATTATTATCTTAATCCTTTTTGCGTCTCAGAAAACTGGGCATATCCAGATTGGACCTGTCATTTGGATTTCTGCCATCCCTGGGAAGGTCCTGCCTGCGGAAGTACGGTTCCGCCTCATCATCCGTTGACGGGGATGGCTGGTAATTGCGGCTGGGTTCATGCGACTGGTTATATGGGGCCTGTTGCTGCGTCTCACGCCTGCGCTGGTCGTGCTGACCCCTTGAGGGGGATATATAGGGGTCCTGCAAGGCCTTGCCTGTCTTTGGCTGTCCCTGCGGCGCCTGTTGAGCGCCCGTGGCAGGCTGATTAACGGAGGTGCCTCTTTTGGCGCGGTCGCTTTCGTCCTCAAGGTTCTCATCGTCCACGCCCTCAAAGCCTGTAGCTATTACTGTAATCCGTATGCTGTCACCCATCTCGTCGTCGATTCCAGCTCCAACGATTATATTGGCCTCTGGATCAGCCGTTTCCCTGACAAGCTCGGCCGCCCGGCTGGTCTCAATAAGGCTCATGTCGTTGCTCCCCGTTATATTTACTATTACGCCTCTGGCGCCCCTAATAGTCGTTTCAAGAAGCGGACTGTCTACCGCCTGGCGCGCAGCCTCCTCGGCCCTCTTGTCGCCTGACGCCGTTCCAATTCCCATGTGGGCCATGCCCTTTTCCTTCATAATCGTTCTAACATCCGCAAAGTCAAGGTTTATTAATGCGGGTATTGCGATCAAATCGCTTATTCCCTGTACGCCCTGTCTCAAAACATCATCGGCCACGCTGAACGCCTCGGTAAGCCGCGAGCTTCCAACGGTATCGATCAGCCTGTCGTTGGGTATCGTAATCAGCGTATCCACGGACTCCTTTAAATTCTTTATACCTATCAACGCGTTTCTCATGCGGACCTTGCCCTCAAAGCCAAACGGCTTTGTAACTACGCCGATGGTCAATATGCCCATGCTCTTTGCGCATTCGGCAACTACCGGCGCGGCTCCCGTTCCAGTGCCGCCTCCCATTCCCGCGGTTATAAATACAAGATCGGCACCTTCAAGCGCCGCCGCAATCTGCTCAACGCTTTCCTCCGCGGCCTTGCGCCCTATCTCCGGATCAGCTCCGGCGCCAAGGCCCTTTGTAAGTTTTTCACCGATTTGTATCTTTTGGTTTGCGCGCGAAAGATACAGCGCCTGCTTGTCCGTGTTCAGCGCTATAAACTCAACTCCGGCAAGACCATACTGTATCATTCGGTTTACGGCATTATTGCCCGCGCCGCCTATTCCAACAACCTTTAGTTGTGCAAACTGGCCTCCATCCATATCCAATTCCAAACCCAGCGCCATAATAGAACCTCCTTTGACTACTCTTTAAATATACCCTTCAATTTATTAAAAAATCCGCGATTCTCCGCCGCGCTTTTTCCCTGCGGCATATCAATATCGCGTTCACTCATGACAAAATTCATTACCGAAAATGCGCTTGCATAATTAGGAGAACTCAACCGCGGCATCCATGGCATGTTCACAGTAACGGGAGTGTTGAGGCGCCGCTCCAGATATTCGCAGCTTCCTCGCATCAAGGCAATCCCACCTCCGGTAAGGTACGTCAGCCTGCTTCCGTCAAGCGGCGCGCCCAATTCCTCGGCAGCCTCCGCAATCAGCTCTATAAGTTCATCGGTCCTTGCCTCAATTATGTCCTGTATGGCCGAATACTCGGCTCTGAACACACCTCTTTCCGGTATCCTTATGCTCTCTATACTGTCCTTATAATCGAGAGAATAAACATACCTGCGCTTTAGGCCCTCCGCCGCCGGCATCGGTATATCAAAGCCGTATGCAAGATCGTTTGTAAAATGCATACCGCCAACTTCGAGGGTTTTTACGCCTACAAGCACGGAATTTCTTATATTTATTACATCGGTATGCGTGTATCCGACATCGACCAGCAGCGCACCCGTCTGGCTGTATTGATCCGGTATCATAAAAAGCCCTTCGGCCATGGGGACGCTTATATATGTTTCCGCGACAAGCCCAAGCTTTGACAGCGCATCCGCCACCAAACGCTTATATGATACGCTGACATAAACGTGCGATACGAGCCCTCTTACATATTCCGCAGGCATACCAAGGGGCATGTCCAAACAGGGTATGCCTTCAAGCTCAAATTCAACAGGCGTACTATGCATCAGCGCATAGCCTTCCACGGAGCCATAATCAAATGAGGAATCTATCATTGCGTCTATGTCCCGCTGGGTGATCAGTCCCTTCCGGCTCTCCACTCTGGCTTCGCCCTTTCGAAGGACCATTCTTGAAAACGGAGCGCTTACTCCAACGGCAATATCCTTTACATGCCGCCTTGCGTCATCCTCCGCTTTTTCTATAGCTTCAATGATTGTATTCTTCAGTTTCCGCTCATCCAAAAACGCGCCGTGCCGGTATCCCCTGTAACCGCACACCCCAGCGCCGTGCACAATAATCTCGCCTTTTTCATCCGGACTGCATATTATACACAGTACCTTAGAACTTCCAATATCAAGTATGGCGGTATGTTTACTCATTTAGTCCCCTGTCAATATGACTTTTTTTGCAGCCACAAGCTTCCTTTCCATCAACTATATCATACGCTTAAAATCTGTGCAATAGGTACATGCTCATAAGCGTAATTGTTCATATATTTTTCACGGTTCGTCAATTTATCCTGCTCTCCGTCGCCCCGGTTGATTACGGCCCGGTTATATCCGGCGTATTGCTTGGAGCGGCCTGAGGCGTGCCATGATTTTCCGGTTCTCCTGTGCCATACGTAGATTCCGGTGTGGGCGAAGGAAGCGCATCCGGATTTGAGGTAGCTTCAGGGTTATCCGCGTCATCTGTAGGCCCAGGACTTTGAGAGGCATCCGTCGGCGTTGGCTCGGCGGACTTGACAGGGGAATATACTGGATTTCCCGTCGCGGTTATCAAAAGCGTGCCGCTGTCAACCCCCATGCTTTCAAGCTTCGGGAGCACCCGTAACAGCTTGTCCAGCTTAACGCCAAGCTCTTCGGCCTGGCCCAGCTGCACCTTAACCCCCGTTGTAGTTACCAAGTATACGCTTAGTGGATTTGACACGTCCATGCTTATAACTTTATCGAGCAAATTTCGTTCGTTAAGATTACGCAATACCTCCATAAGCGTTGAAGTATGGAAATCGTTTTCATTGCAGATACTCGTACCCAAGCCAAAGCCCATGGATGATACCCCATAGATCTTCAAAAACCCATCGGTGTTTGACCTGTCGCCTATTTTAAGCACATTACCCTCTTTGTCGATCAGTATTGACTCCTGAACGCCTATCAGCGCGGCAATCGCTTCATGCTCCTTTACGGATATTCGCACTGTATCGGGCATAATCCTCTCCACCGTCTCAACCGTGAAGTAGGGATCGTCATTGATAGCGCGCCTGATTCTATTCATATTCGCGGCAAGCATATGGTCTCCCTGCTTTATTCCCGCCAAATTCAGCAGCCGTTCCTTTGAGTCGCCGGAAACCCCGTTTATTTCAATATTATCAATTCTTAGCCCAAAATACGCTACAGCGAATACGGAAGCGATAACGATGGAGAATACCGTAAGTCCAACTGCGAGCCGGCTGCTTCGCCTTCTTTTTTTGCCGCCTTTGTTTCCTCTGCCTGAAGTGTGACTGCTCATTGCAGATTTTCTTGATGAAGAATTTAAGGTGTTGCCAGCCTGTCCGGTTCTTCCGTGCGATTGCCCCCTTTGGTTTCTTTCCGCTTGTTTTGGCGCGGTCCTTAATACCGCGCTTTCCCCATGGCGTCTGCGCCTGTCATATTCAGGCGTGGCTGCGGCCTTATCAAACGGGATTACATCCCTGCCGTTTTGTGCCCTTTTCATTTTCCCTTCATCCGTGGGTCTGTTCATCTTACGTACTCCTAAAACAACGGTTCTATTATTCGTTTCCCTCATCTTTTCGAATATCCGCTCCCAGCCGCGACATCATCAGGTCAAGGCGTTCATAGCCCCTGTCTATATATTCGGAACCATATATAACGCTGTCTCCTTCCGCCGCAAGGGCTGCCAGCACCAGCGCCGCCCCCCCTCTAAGGTCCTTTGCGTTAACCACCGCGCCGGTAAGCTTGCCAACGCCGCGAACTACGGCGGTTCTGTCCTTCATAGTAATTTTAGCGCCCATACGGGATAATTCCGGAGCGCACTTAAACCTGTTTTCAAAAACATTTTCAACAATTATGCTCGTTCCGCTCGATACGCAGCAAAGTGCAAACATTTGCGACTGCATGTCGGTTGGAAACCCCGGATACGGGAGCGTTTCAATGATTGAGATCTCGCCCGGTCTTCCGTGTGACCTAAGGTTAATCAAGTCTCCGTCCGTATTTATTTCACACCCCGCCTCCCTCAACTTGGAAAGTACGGATATCATGTGCGATGGGTCGGCGTTTGTAAGCGTGATTTCGCCTTTTGTCATAGCGGCGGCGCATAGGAGTGTTCCCGCTACGATTCTGTCGGGAATTATACGATGCTCAACCTCCCTCTTGCTGCAACCCGATCTAACAAATATGGTTGATGTTCCCGCGCCATTTATGTGAAACCCCTGCTTGTTCATAAAGTCCTGAAGATCCACTATTTCGGGTTCTCTGGCTGCGTTGTATATTATGCTGTCCCCCTTGGCGGCTACTGCGGCCATCATTATATTTTCGGTAGCGCCTACGCTCGGATAGTCTAGATGTACCTCGGAGCCGCGCATGTCGTCTCCAATGCATTCTATACAGCCATGCTCTTCCTTTATCAAAACATTCAGCTTCGCCAGGCCGCTGAGATGGAGATCTATTGGCCTGCTTCCTATCTCACAGCCCCCTGGATACGTAAAATGAGCCCTTTTAAATCTGCCAAGGACCGGGCCCAGCATAAAAATGGACGATCTTAGCCGCTTTGATATGCTGGGGGGCATCGTATAGCTTTCGGCGCTTGACGGGTCTATATCCACCGTATTCCCGTCCCTTTGAACTTTGCATCCCAGTGTGGCCAAGATTTCAAGCATATTGTCGGCGTCGGATATCTCAGGGCAATCATACAGCCTGACATGTTCATCCGTAAGCAGACTAGCGGCAAATATAGGCAAAGCGGCGTTTTTGGCCCCACAGACGCGGAGTTCCCCACTAAGGCGCTTTCCTCCCGAGACTAAGAATCTTCCCATCATTCTCCTCCCGCCCATCTTCTTTGACAATTACATAATATGCCTTGAATCCGGCGGATGTTCTTAGTTCGCCGATATAACTGCGCACGGTCGGGTTCGCCGCCTATCTTTCTGCTTTTACTTTACCGCCATCAGATGCGTTTGCGAAGAAGCGGAAGGCGCCTTGGCATGTATCTGTCTTTTTTCGACATATCTTGAGATATTGAGCAGTATGCCCATTGCCGCCATAAAGAAGATCAGCGAGGTGCCGCCGGCGCTTACAAACGGCAGGGTTTGCCCGGTAGTTGGGGCGCGCCCCGTAGTAACAAGAACATGTACGGCCGCTTGAATTGCTATTATGCTTGTTATTCCTCCCGCAAGCAGTGAGGCAAACCTATCCTTGACGCTAAAAGCAATTTTAAATCCGCGGTAAATTACCAGGCCATACAGCGCCAACAGCAGCACGCAGCCAACCCATCCGAGTTCCTCGCCGATTATGGCAAATATAAAGTCGCTTTCGCCATATGTAAGGAACAGCAGTTTTTGACGGCTAAGGTTAAGCCCTCTGCCGAATAATCCGCCCGCTCCAAGGGCAAAATAGGATTGAATGAGCTGGTATCCGTTTCCCGAGGGGTCCTGCCATGGGTCTAAAAACGTGGTTATTCGCGCTAAGCGGAATGAATCCTCGTCCAAAGCCAGCGGAAGTATAGCCAGGAGCGCTACGGCGCCTAAAAACGCAATATGTATCGGCCGTACCTCTCCTATAAACAGCATGATTACAAAAACTATTATCATTATTAGGAGCATGGACATATTGCTTTGCAGCATGACCACTACGGCAAACGGCGCTAGCATAAGCGTAGGAAGCAAAACTCCATGTTTAAATGTCCTGATTTTGCCCCTATACGATGTAAGGTACGCAGACATAAAGATAACCAGCACAAACTTTGCAAGCTCGGAGGGCTGAACTGTAGCAAAGCCGAGATTTATCCATCTTCTTGCCCCATTTACCTCAACGCCAAAGAAGTATGCGTAGATCATAGCTCCCAATGTTATCAAAAGGGCGCTGGCAATCACCGGCGGCAGCTTATATGTCTTATATGGAACAAGATATGCAAGTATCAGCATTGCTGCCAATCCCAAAACGAAGAAAACAATCTGCTTGACGAAGTAATAAAGGCCGTCGCCATGCTCCTGATAAGAATAATAATAACTTGCGGAAAGCACCATTATCAGTCCGAACGCGCACAACACAAGTACGGCTGTAAACAGCACAAAGTCCATTCTGCCCGGTTTTGGGCTGGCCGCCTTGATTTGTTTCATGGTATTCCTCCAATCACAGACCGTTAACTATTTCCTTAAACTTCCTGCCCCTATCCTCATAATCCTCGAACGCTCCCCAGCTTGCCGCGCCTGGCGACAGCAGCACCACGTCCCCCTCCGAGGCCGTCCTGGCCGCCTCCTGAACCATTTCACTGAAGGCGCCGTTGCATATGCTTATATTGCGAAACTTCGTCTCCTCAGCAGCCGCTAAGATGGCGGGCGCCGCCCTGCCTGAAGCGATAACCGCCTTGACAATGCCGCCAAACTCGTTAAAAAGGGGTATAAAGTTGCTATGCTTATCGTATTCGCCTACACCTAGAAGCAGAACCGTAGGCCGTGTCATTGCCTTTACCGCCTTTATTGTTGAGTCCGGGTTTGTGCTTTTTGAATCATTGATATATAAAACGCCCTTCTTCTCGCATACCGGCTCGATCCTGTGTTCGACGCCTGTAAAGGATTTGAGTGCGCTTCGTATGCTGTCCACCGAAACTCCCATACTTATGGCAAGCGCGGCGGCACACATCGCGTTTTCCACATTATGTTCGCCTGGTATCTTGAGATCTCCAACGTTGATAATAATCGTATCAAGGCCGCCGTCTCTCCAGATTATCTGGCTCTGGCGAATAAACATGCCCTCTTCCAGCTCGTTTTTAAGGGAAAAATATATCACCTTGCCCTTGGTCGCTCCTGCCATACCTGCGACGATTGGGTCGTCAAAATTCAATACCGCATAGTCCTCCGCAGTTTGATTTTCAAACATTCGTTTTTTAGCGGCAATATAGGCCTCCATCGATTCAAAGTGATTGAGATGGTCCTCGGTTATGTTCAAAAGACCTGCGGCATTGGCCCTGAAATCCCTTATGCTTTCGAGCTGCAGCGCGGCCGTTTCCGCCACAATAACGTCGCCTGGCTTTACTTCCATCGCATGCTCTGTAATGGGTACCCCTATGTTGCCCAATACAAAGGTGTTTGCGTTCGCCGCTTTAAACATTTCACCCGTAAGCATCGTAGTGGTCGTCTTACCGTTTGTGCCTCCTATGCATACGAATTTGCTGTCCCTAGAGCAGTATCTGTAGCCAAGCTCTATCTCACCTATAACCTCAATGCCCATGGCAACCGCCTGTTTGACAAAAGGCCGGTACATAGGTATTACAGGGCTTATCACCATAAGATCCGCTTCATAGAGAAGGGCTTCCGGAGGGGCGCCAAGCGCATTGGTATATTCTATGCCGCCAAGCGCCTCATAAAGCCCCGGTATGTCCCTTTTGAGGTCGTTAATTATTACCTTATAACCGTTTTTGGCAAGAAGCTTTGCACTCCCTATTCCGCTTCTTGCCATTCCTACCACTAGAGCGGTCTTTTGCTTTTTCATGTCGCCCATCCTCCTCTGCGCCGCCGCGTATTTTCGCAAGCGCATCTCTGCAACAGACTCTATCATATGTAGAATATCCAATTATCAATGTGTGCTATTGGATCAAAAACTATAGCCTAATATATAAAAAGAGCCGTCCGGTGTGTCAAGGCGCTTGGGGCAATGAGCCGCTGCCCTGCCTCAAACCCCTTGGCGCATCCGCAATACCGTGCCAAGCGCCATATTTTCACGATCGTCCAGATAGCACCGGACGGCTAAAAAACCAATTCTATACATATGCCAGAAGGCATATAAGGCATAAAAACGTTGTTATTATCATGTAACCCGCTACGATTTTGGTTTCATTGTATCCCTTAAGCTCAAAATGGTGATGTAGCGGGGCCATCTTGAATATGCGCTTCCTGCGCAGCTTATACGAGCCTACCTGAAGTATTACTGAGATCGAAGTGGCGACATAGCATCCGCCCATTATTGGGAGCAGCAGCGCCGCCCTGCTGAACAGCGCCATCATGGCGACCGCTCCGCCTAACGCCAGCGAGCCTGTATCGCCCATAAATACCTGAGCCGGGTGAGAGTTATACCTCAAAAATCCAAGGCATCCGCCCGCAACCGTTCCCGCGAATACAATAAGGCCTTCATATCCGGCGGTTTGTTCTATCTGGCCCGACTGCGCGCCAATTTCGCTAAGATATATAAAAACTATTGCCATCGTAAAGGCGTATATCAGGGTTACACCGGAAGAAAGTCCGTCGATTCCATCTATCAGGTTTACGCTATTTACCGTAGCTATTATCAAAAACATGGCAAATGGTACGTAAAATACTCCTAGGTCAAACTCTGCGTTGAAAAACGGGAGTTCTATTACAGTTCCAATAACTCTCTGGCAATATATGGCTATAACAAGCGCAATGCCGAACTGGGCTATTATCTTTTGATACGCTCTAAGCCCAAGGGACCGTTTAAACCTCACTTTAATAAAGTCGTCGAGGAAGCCTACAAGCGCGTAGGCAACCGTTACAAGCATTGCCGGCAGCGCATAATGCAGCGAACCGCTGGAAAGCGCCATCGTACCTATAACAATGGCAACTATTATCATTATTCCGCCCATGGTGGGCGTGCCTGTTTTTTTAAGGTGCGACTTTGGTCCCTCCTGACGCTCGGTTTGACCAAATTTCAGTCTCCTAAGCATCGGGATCAGGAACCTGCCCACCACCATACATACAATTGCGGACAATAGTATGGCGAATATTAGCTTTTGCATATTGTCCTCCGTTATGGCGTCAGTCAAGCTCGTTGAGAAGCTCGGCTACAATCTCCTTTTCATCAAAGTGATGCTTTACGCCATTTATCTCCTGATAGTTTTCATGGCCCTTTCCAGCCAAGATTATGCAATCGTCCTTCATAGCCTTTGCCAGCGCATAGCGTATGGCTTCGCGCCTGTTTTCAATGATCTTATAGGCACAGCCAGATCGCTTTACGCCCTCCTCAATAGAGGCTATTATATCAAAGGGGTCCTCAGTTCTCGGATTATCGGAGGTTACGATCAACAGGTCCGAAAACCTTCCCGCTGCCTCGCCCATAATCGGCCGCTTTGCCCTATCACGGTCGCCTCCGCATCCGAATACGGTTATTATGCGCCCCTTTGAAAAGGTATGCACTGTTTTGAGTATGTTCTCAAGCGCGTCCGGCGTATGCGCAAAATCCAGAAATACATTAAAATCCTTTCCATTTGTCGAAAGAGGCTCAAGCCTTCCCGATACGCTGTGCATTGATTCAAGGCCCTTCTTTATGGTCTTGAGGTCAAAACCAAGGTTTAGCGCCAAACCGGTAGCCGCCATGGCGTTGAACACATTGAACAGTCCAGGAATCGGCATGTTTACTCTGGCCGCTCCCTCGGGAGTAGCCAGGTCAAACTGCACTCCCTTGGCAGTTATCTCTATTTCGGTAGCGTTGATGTCAGCGCCGTTTCTTACCCCAAATGTAATGCTTTTCGCCGGTATCCCTTCCATTATCCGTTCAGCATATACGTCGTCGACATTTATTACGGCGTTTTTTGAGCTGTAAAACAGCTTTTTCTTTGCCATGAGATAATTATCAAAGGTCTTATGATAGTCCATGTGATCTTGTGTCAGGTTCGTAAACGCGGCCGTATCAAACTCGATTCCATATACACGCTTTTGATCCAGCGAATGCGACGAAACCTCCATTATAACCAGCTCTACCCCCGCGTCCCTCATCCGGCGAAGGGTCCTCTGAAGATCCACGCTGGCCGGCGTTGTGCGGTCCGCATTCATCACCTCGGATCCTATCATTATATGTATTGTTCCAATTAAGCCGACCTTTATATTCTGCTGCTCGGCGATTGTCTTTAACATATAGGTCGTACTGGTCTTTCCGTTGGTGCCTGTAACCCCTGCAAACCTCATGCCGCGCGATGGATTGCCAAAGAAATTGGCTGCAGCCTCAGCCATAGCAAGCCTCACGTCCGGCACAATAGCCTGTGGAATGTCTATTGGCAGTTCTCTCTCAACAAGCAGAGCGGACGCGCCCGCGTCCACCGCCTGCTGCGCATAGCGGTGGCCGTCGTCGTATGTCCCAGATACGCAGCAAAACAGATTGCCGGACTGAACTCTTCGCGAGTCGTATTCGATCTCACTTATATCGGCGTCCTGCCCCTTTAGAATATAGTCTATGCCCTCAAGTATTTGTGTAAACCGCATTCTATCCTCCAATATGGTCAATGGCCGCCATATGAGCATGCCCCTATTCGGAAGCATCTTCCTTGGTTCCAAATCTAACCGTAATCGTGCTTCCTACGTTGACGCTTGCGCCCTTCTCCACGCTTTGATAGATTACCCTGCCGCCGTCATAGTCTCCTTCGGCATCCATTGCCAGGCCGAGCGCCTTAAGGGTATCATAAGCCTCCAGCCTGCTCATCCCATCGAGGTCAGGTACCTTTACCTGCTCGAGATCCAGTGGATCATCGCCCTCGTCTATAATCGTCATATCCCCTGTATACAGGAGCACTTCAGAACCCTTGAGCACCGACTCTCCGGCCGCCGGCACCTGAACCGTTACTTCTGAGTCGGTCTGGAATACGGCGCCTAGTCCTATCTCAGCCAATTTTTCACTGGCCTGCGCCGTCGTCAGGCCGCGCAGATCCGGCACGGTGACGACTTCAGCTCCGCCCTCCGGCAGGTATCCAAAATAATGCAGCGTTTCCTCAAGCACATCCTTTACAAACGGGGCGGCCACAGTGCTTCCGAATATTGAGCCTACCTGGGGTTCGTCAACGAGTATCAGTGTAACGTATTCAGGATCGTCAGCCGGAGCAAAACCGATGAACGAAGCTATAAGCTTGCCGGCCGCGATTCCGGTTTCGTCGTATTTCTGTGCCGTACCGGTCTTTCCGCCAACGCGGTAACCGGCAATTTGAGCATTGCGGCCGCTTCCATTATTTACTACGCTTTCAAGGATCGTTCGTACGGTCTTTGACGTTTCCTCACTTATCACCGTTCTCACTGCTTTCGGCTCGTTTTCAACTACAACCGTTCCGTCCGCGGCTACAATTTCTTTTACGATCCTTGGTTCATACAGCGTTCCGCCGTTTACAGCCGCGCTCACAGCGCTTACAAGCTGAAGCGGCGTTACCGATACGCTTTGACCAAATCCAATTCGGGCCAAGTTTATATCTCTTATATATTTCTCATGTATTACTATTCCCGCCGACTCCGACGACAGGCCGCTTCCCGTCGTTGAGCCAAATCCAAACTTATATATGTAATCATACAGACCCTCTACTCCCAACCTAAGGGCCATGTCCATAAACGCGCAGTTACACGAGTTTTCGGTACACTGTGTCAGGTTCTGACTCCCGTGGCCTCCAGCCTTCCAGCATTTTATGCGCTGTCCGCTTACAATCCTAAAGCCAGGGCAATGGGCCGTAAATCCGTCGTTTATGGTGCCGCTGTCCAAAGCGGCGGACAATGTAATTATCTTAAACGTAGAACCAGGCTCGTATGCGTCGGCTACTATCCTGTTTCTAGACAGCGCGGAAAGCGCGTCCAAGTCTCTTCTGGGCGGCTCGTTCAGATCATACCCGGGCGAGGTCGCAATAGCTACGATTTCACCTGTTTTGCAGTTCATCACTATGCCCTGCGCGTTTTTGCCGTTGTTTACCGCCATGGCCTCCTCAAGAGACTTTTCCAGGATCGCCTGAATATTGGTATCTACGGTCAATATAACGTCGCATCCGTCAACCGGATTTATATATTCCTGAACGCCATACGAAAGCGTACGCCCCATACGATCCGCCTCCGTCACCATACGCCCGTCCTCTCCTGAAAGGTATTTATCCATGGAAAGCTCCAAGCCCTCCTGGCCGTCGGAATCGACGTTTGTAAACCCGATCACTTGTGAAAGCAGCGAATGGTATGGATAATATCTTATTGTGTCGGTAGCCGTGACAACCCCGCCGCCAAGCTTCAATGCTTCTATTTTATCCACGATGTCGCGTCCTACCTGGCGCTTAAGTACGATTTCCCTATGCCTTGTGTCCTTAAGCTTTTCGAGTATGTCGGCCTCGCTTACGTTTTCAAGCAATGGAGCAAGCTCTTTTGCAATCCTGGCATGGTCGCTGGCGTTGATCTGTTCGGGCCACAGGAGCACCTTGTAAGATGTAGCGCTCTGAGCCAATACAGCGCCGTCAGCACCTATTATTCTTCCCCGGGCAGCTGTGAGCGCCGTATCCCGAACCCATTGTGTAAGAGCCTTTTTCTGGTATTCCTCGCTGTTTGCAACCTGAATGTAAAACAATCTACAACTTAAATATAGAAACAGCACACCAATTCCAAGTATAACCCAGCGCATCCGCTTCCTGTGCGATGTAGAACGCTTTTTATTCATGTCGCCCCCACCTTATATACTATTAATCCGTATCCATTATCTGATCGGATGAAGGGTATGACATACCCTCATCCTCCGCTGCCTGCCTGGCAAGGCTTGGGTCTATCGACCCTTCAAGCTGCGCTCTTAACGATTCGTTGGTCTTTTTGATTGAAGCCAGTTCCGCCTGCATATCCTCCAACATTACATAGCGCTCGGATACCATAGCGTTTCCTACCATGACGGCCAGTACAAGCGCTGTTAAAAAAGCCACCGATGATAGCACCAAAGTCTTTAGCCCGCGTTTTGGATCCGGCTTTCGCTTTTCATGCGGCCTTGGGATCTCTTTAGGCCTTTCCTGCGGTCTGACCGGCGGGCGCGGCCTGATGGGTTCAGGCTGAGCCACTGATGAACGCGTATGGGTATACACCCTGGTTGCGGGAGCATACCTTGCCTCTTCTTTCTTTGCCGCTATTGCCATGATATTCACTCCTTAGCCCGATAATTCTATTTGTGCCGTTATAGCTTCCTTATTGCCCTCAGCTTAGCGCTGGCAGAGCGTGGGTTTTCCATAATTTCATCCTGATCCGGCAGGGTTGGCTTTCTTGTCAGTATCTTGGATGTCGGCTTTAACCCGCAGGTGCATACCGGCGCCCGCCTGTCGCAGGTACACGGCGATTCCAGTCTGCGAAAAGCCTGTTTCACTATCCTGTCCTCTAAAGAATGAAACGTTATTACCGCAAGCACGCCTCCACTAGATAAAAGCGACTCAGCGTCTATCAATGCAGCGTCGAGTCCTTGAAGTTCACCGTTTACCTCTATCCTTATAGCCTGAAACGTCCTGCGCGCCGGGTGCTGCGGCTCCCTCTTTGCCTTAGCCGGCATGCTGGATGAAATTATATGCGCCAGCTGCAAGGTCGTATTAATGGGTTCTTTGTCCCTGTGTTTAACTATGCTGGCGGCTATCCTATGTGCAAACCGCTCCTCTCCATAATCGCGGATTAGCTGTTCAAGCTTCTGTTCAGGATAGGAGTTGACCACATCGCTGGCTCTAAGCGGAGCGTTTTTATCCATCCTCATGTCTAACGGGGCGTCATGTTTGTATGAAAACCCACGATCGGCCGTATCCAGCTGATACGATGAAACGCCTAGATCCAAAAGTATTCCATCTACCGAGCGTATATTAAGCTCACCCAATATATGCTTGGTGTCAAAAAAGTTTCCATAGAGCGCCGTAAATTTTTCGCTGTATTTTTTCAGTCTCTCGCTCGCCGCGGTCAGTGCATCCGAGTCACGGTCAATCCCAATTAGCTTCGACCCTGGGGGCAGCAGCTTTAATATTCCCTCGGAATGCCCTCCACCGCCAAGCGTTCCGTCTACAAAGATTCCTCCTCGGGCCGGATTTAACAATTCAATCGCTTCATCAAGCATTACTGGCTTGTGGAGGAATGCGGTCATAGGCCCCGCTCCTTTAGACTGGCATAGAGCTTTTTGCGATCCATGGTGTCATATTCCAGCTCATTTTTGTTCCAAACATCCGTATCCCACACTTCAATTCTGTCCCTTACACCAACTAGCGTGACATTCGACGAAAGGCCCGCATAGTCCCTGAGCTTTTGCGGTATCAACGCCCTCCCCTGCTTGTCCGGCTCGCAATTAGTTGTTCCAGAATAAACCATTCGCCTTAACAAAGCCGCCTCCATATCGGTAAGAGGGAACTCTTCAAGCCTGCTGTAGCGCTGTTCGAAAGCTTTTTCGGACATTATCTCCAAACAGTTGCCGCTGCTGTTTTCTGTTATCCCGCGTGTTACCACTATGGAATTTGTCAGCTCGGCTCTCCATTTAGCAGGTATAAAAACCCGGCCCTTGGCGTCCAGCGCATGCTCAAACACGCCTACAAACATGCCATTCCCTCCTCTCCAATATGACTATAAAAGTGGGATGCCCCCACCATCATGCGATTATTATAAAACATGTTCCACCACTTTGCAACACCTGCACACCACTTTAATAAAATTCGAATAATTTTTTACTGTAAATTCACGCCTCTATAATGACTAACAAATGACATTTTAGGTTTGCAGTATTATTGCAGCCATAGTATAATGAATATTATTTTGTTATTGTGAGGGATGCACTTGGATTTATTTGAACCTTGTATGAAATACAATGAGCCTCAGGAGGTAATGAAGACTGGGCTATATCCTTATTTTCACGCACTCGAAACCGCCCAGGATACCGAGGTTATGATGGAAGGCCGTCGCACCATAATGCTGGGGTCAAACAATTATTTGGGATTGACAAACGATCCGCGTACTATTAAGGCCGCTCATGAAGCTTTAGACCGCTATGGTACAGGCTGCTCGGGCTCCCGTTTTTTAAATGGGACGCTTAAGCTTCACATCGAACTGGAGGAGGAGCTTGCTGAATTCTTTCATAAGGATGGCGTGATAACCTTTTCAACAGGTTTTCAATCAAACCTTGGTATAATATCCGCCATAGCAACCAGACAGACCACGATCCTTAATGACAGTGAAAACCATGCCAGCATATTGGACGCGTGCCGATTGAGCTTTGCAAAGAATGTATATAAATATGAGCATAATAATATGGAATCGCTTGAGGACAAGATATCTAGACTGCCTATTGATTCGCCAAAGCTTATAATCACGGACGGGGTATTTTCAATGTCTGGAGATATCGCCAACCTTCCCGAAATTGTGCGCATAAAAAATAAATACAACGCGCGCCTGATGGTTGACGACGCCCATGGGGTAGGCATGATCGGCAACGGCGGACGGGGTACCGCGTCATATTTTGATCTTGAGAATGAAGTCGATATAATTATGACCACTTTCTCCAAGTCGTTTGCGTCCCTCGGGGGCTGCGTCGCGGCGCGAGAAGACGTGATCAACTATATAAAGCATAACTCCAGGCCCTTCATTTTCAGCGCTTCAATACCACCCGCAAATGCGGCTTCCGCGCTATGCGCGCTTCGCATACTTAAGGAAAATCCTGAACGTGTCGATGATTTAATGAACATAGCTGAATACATGAGAGGGAAGCTTCGTGAAATCAACCTGCCAATAATTGAGGGAAGCACAGCCATAATCCCCATAATCACCTATGACTTAAAGCGTACGCTCACTATTGCGAAACGCCTGCTTGAGGAAGGCGTTTACGTAAATCCTGTTCTCCCTCCCGCGGTGCCGTCCGATATGTGCCTTTTACGGACAAGTTATACGGCAACCCATACTATGGAACAGATGGACCATGCGGCAAGGATATTCGATAGGGTTTTCAAGGAAATAGGCTGACAACGGATTACCGCGGGTTGATAAGCTGTTCTTTTGATGTTATAATTACGCGTATTTTAGTAGTATCTATTAACTTTTGAGGTGTATATATGTCTGGTTATCTTTTTACTTCCGAGTCTGTTACCGACGGTCATCCCGATAAAGTATGCGACGCTATTGCAGACACCGTTCTTGACAAACTGTTGGAGCAGGACCGTATGTCGAGGGTTGCCTGCGAGTGTGCCGCAACAACGGGTATGGTTATTGTAATGGGCGAAGTCACCACTGACTGCTACATTGATATTCCCCGCATTGTGCGGGATGTCGTTAACGGGATTGGCTACAATAAGCCCGAATATGGCTTTGACGGACATACACTTGCGGTTATTTCCGCCATAAACGGGCAATCCCCCGACATTGATATGGGCGTCAGCGGTTCATTTGAGTCAAAACATGGAGCTTGCGAGCTTGAGTTCGCAACGGGCGCTGGCGATCAGGGTATGATGTTTGGATTCGCATGCGATGAAACGCCCCAGCTGATGCCTATGCCTATTTCTCTTGCGCACCGGCTCACTCAAGCGTTAAGAAATGCCCGCAGGTCCGGCGAGATACCCTATCTGCGCCCCGATGGAAAATCACAGGTAACAGTTGAATACAACAGCTCCGGTACGCCTGTTCGCGTTGACGCTGTCGTCATATCGGCCCAGCATGAGCCCGACGTGAGCCTTGATACAATCCGTAAGGATATAACCGATAAGATAATAAAAAGTGTGATTCCATCCGACCTATTGGACAGCGGCACGCGAATATTTGTCAATCCGACCGGGCGCTTTGTAATTGGCGGGCCTCAGGGAGACTCGGGGCTTACAGGACGAAAGATTATAGTTGATACCTATGGAGGCTATGCTCGCCATGGCGGAGGCTCCTTTTCCGGCAAGGATGCAACAAAGGTTGACAGAAGCGCTTCGTACGCCGCAAGGTATGCTGCAAAAAACGTGGTGGCCGCTGGTCTTGCCAAGCGCTGCGAAATTCAAATAGCATATGCCATTGGAGTGGCGCATCCGGTTTCAATAATGCTTGATACTCAGGGAACGGGTATAATACCTGACGAGGATATTGCTCAAAAGGTTAAAAATCACTTCGACTTTAGGCCTGAGGCAATAATATCAAGGTTTGGTCTGCGCCAGCCTATCTTCCGAAGGACCGCCGCCTTTGGCCACTTCGGACGCGTTGACGTCGAATTCCCTTGGGAAAGTACCGATATGGCTGATAGTTTAAGGATTTAATCCTAAGCAACGACGGCTACTTACTTTAATTGGGTCTCAGACTGTCAAAAAACCCTGGAATTGTCAAGGGCTCCGCAGCTCTTGACTTTTTCATCCGCTCTGACGACATACGCGTCATAACGGATGAAAAGCTTTAGGGTTTCGCCTCCGGCAGTTTAGAACCTTTTTTGCAAAAAAGGTTCTAAGAACTCCATAAATGCACAAAAACTGATATAAACTTAAGCGTACTACCCTAGTTTTATAATCCATTAAAAATCAGCGGCATGTACGGTGATTTTTGATACCTTGAGCGCAAACGATGAAAAACCCAAACACTAAAAGTCAAACGTTGTTTTTCGGGATTCCCAAGGGGACTTTTTACAAAAAGTCCCC
>UQXE01000020.1 GCA_900544965.1 uncultured Eubacteriales bacterium
TGAGCTTGACCCATACTATGTCCCTACAGAACATAAAACAGGCCCGAGAGGACATTTCATGGCGGTTAGATGTGGGACTATAAGAAGCGCTTGTATATTACAACCGGAGCAGTTCAGGCCTGACAGGCAAGCATTAAGTCTGAGGGAGGGGCGGGTCCGCCTGTAGTTTTAAATCCATAGCATTGAGCTTGACCCATACTATGTCCCTACAGAACATAAAACAGGCCCGAGAGGACATCTCATGGCGGTTAGATGTGGGACTGTAAGAAGCGCTTGTGTATTGCAACCGGAGCAGTTCAGGCCTGACAGGCAAGTATTAGATATGAGGGAGGGGAGGGTTCACCTGTAGTTTTAAATCCATAGCATTGAGCCCGGGCCTGTATTATGTCCTTACAGGACATAATACAGGCCAAGCAGGACATTACGTGGCGGTTTTTGCAAAAGGAAGCTGCTAGGGGTTATTGTATCTGGGTACATTGTATAATCAAGGAAGATCTTAAATCGCTCTTGTCTTATAAATACGTAATTTTGTTTTATAAACACATAAATACATATTGAAATTTATAGATTATAATTTACAATTATATTGATAAGGAAACAATCCTTAAAGTATTGATAATAAAATACGATGCTAAATACAAAGCGGAGATATTGGAGGAACAAAACAGGGCCTTATAAGATTTTTAAATAAAAATATAACAATACAGCCAACAAAAATGATGAATATAAAGCAATAAACGTGTATATTACGCACTCAGCAAGAGAAATTACGATAAAAACTTTTAACAAACGATTAAATTAATGCGTTAAAAAATTATGGTTATTCCCCTTAAATTACCAAACTGATATTTTTCATATGGCATAATTACCTGGAGGTGAATACAATGTATGTACGAATTAGAGCTCTTCGAGAAGACCGTGACCTTAGTCAGAGCGAGGTAGCAAAATACCTAAATGTTCATCAGACGACCTACTCTGATTACGAGTTAGGCAATATTGAAGTCCCAGTATCCATTCTTATAAAGCTGGCGGACTTTTATAATACTAACATAGAATACCTAGTTGGAAGAACAGCCATTACCACCTCGATTAAAGACAACAACCGTTCCCGTAGACATCGGAATACAAAAAATTAAAGTACCGTTAAAGCTTGAACGGAATCAATATGCTTAAATCAATGCGGCTCAGGCATCATCTTACACAGGAACAGCTCGCAAACCTTCTGTCCATACCGGTATCGACCTACAGGGGCTATGAAAGCGGGAGGCGGGCCGTACCCGTAAAAACGCTGGCGATGCTGGCTGACCTGTACGGCACCACAATAACATATCTTGCAGGGCTTACCGACTGCCCCGAGCCGCTGCCAATAAGCCCGCGCTATATTCCCCCCGGAAGGAACGCCCTCCCCTCCGGACGGGATGGCGGCGCGGACGGGGAAGCCGGCCCTGGTTAGGGATACAATGGGCGCCGGCGGCCTCCTCCGGCGCCCGCAGGGCCTGGCCGGTTCCTCCTATAGGGCTTAGAGCAGGGGTTTTATATAGATGGGCATGTCCGCCGGACGCAAAAAAACGCGGCGCAGCGTAAAGCGCGTCCGACCACGGTCCTCGTTTCAGGACAGAAAAGCCCGGGGCTTCCTTTAAAAATGTAGGGGTTATAAAAGGAAGCCCATTAAGGCTTGATTGACAATATAGCAGCGCCGGATACGGCCTGCTTATGAGTACAAAAAGTCAGGACCTGTCCTCTCTTCGTACGTACGGCCGCATCTCATCGGTAAGGCCGAGAAGATAGTCCACACTTGTATTGTAGAAATCCGATAGTTTTATCAATACATAGGTGGGAATATCATTCTCGCCCGTCTCGTACTTAGAGTAGCCTGTCTGCGACATGCCCAGCATCTTAGCCACCTGTGTTTGGGTAAGATCATTGTCTTCCCTAAAATCCCTTATTCGCCTATACACGGTAATCCCTCAAAAAAATAATAATACATTTAATGGTAAACTTACGCATCAAACCTGTATTAGGTTATGATTTTTGCGTGTTTTATAATCGTCCGGCGGATACCGCTGATAAACGAAGTAATTGGACAGCTCCGCCTGTATAAACCAGGGCGGGACCGCTCCGTCCGGCATGCGCGCCGCGGGCACAGGCATCCGGCCCGCGGCTGCGTTGCGGCATGGATGTCGCTGTCGGGGAATACCTTTGTAGCACCTTGAAGAGGAGGTTAATATATTGGCGATTTTAATCTTGATCTACAACCTGTTTCAGGTTACAATTAATATTGCAAGGCGTGAAAATATTGCCTGAAACCTTGGTATTATGTCTAAAATCGGTTTTAAAAGGGTTCGGGTGCGGCTGAGAGCGGGGAAGGCATGGGAGTTTCCGGCTCCGGCCGGCAAACGCCCTTTATACCATACTGGTTAAGGCCGCTTTATGCCGCCGCCCTAAGCCCCCTTCAGCCTGTAAGCGGACGGTTCACCGCTGTGGACCGTGTGGCCGGCGGGCAAATCGCGCAATACCACTGATAATCGTCCGGAAGGCGCGCCGGATTCCTCCAGCGGCGCATACCGCATTGGCATATATCATCTTCACCCAGATCAAGGGCGGCGGCTTTATATAACGGGGTCCGGGCATTGCCCTTTAGGGCTTGCCACCGCATAGCGGCTTTGGTCCGCGGGGCGGGGTAAAGCCTGTATGGGCACGGCCGGTTTATCGGTTTATTCGGGCTGTACTTCCAAGCGGAGGTACGAGCTGGTGGTAAAAATCCCGACCGCGCAAATTGGGAAATCTCCGTCAGCCCATTCATGGTGAGTAAAACCGCACCGGACCCCTTTATTATTGCACAGTCTAGCGTTCCCTCAGAGCGGGAAAACCCGATAGCGCATCGGCTAGAGGCCGCGAACAGCCGTTCAGGCCGTCTGGCTGGACGAGGACGGCTGATTTTAACCCGCTGATAGGTCTTGTGCGTCCTGTTTTGTCGGATTGCTCAGGGGCGGGGGATAAGCTGGAGATGTGAGGGAACCGTAATGAGGATGCTAACCCTTGCCCAAATGTAAGGCGGGAGAGGGCGGCTTTGTATGTCGGGTAAATATTTATGTGGAACAGAGCCGGCGGCATGATTATGATAACGCCGTATAGATTATGAACTGAGAACTGAAGGAGATACGGTCAGCATACCAGCGCAGAATGGAAACAAAGGGCGCGCGGCCGTAAAGCGTTAGGCTATCATCCGTTTCAGCGCAATGCCGCCGGCGCGCGTTAGGGGCGGCGGGCTGCCTGAGGCAGGGAACGCGCGCGCTTTAACGCTCAAAGGGTCCGTAACAGCGCCGGACCCCATGTTTTAAGTATGGATTGTAAGGCGGGATAATCAGCAGGGCTCCTCAATCGCGTAGAGGAATACTTCGTTAAACCGCTCAAGCCCGTCATAGAAGACGCCGTGGCCGCTGTTCTGAAGGGTGTACGGATTTGAGCCCTTTATTCCCTGATGCTGGGCGTTTGCCAGGCTGTTTGACGCTGGCACGTACACGGCGGCCAGGTCCTGCGCCGGATTTAAAGCCGAGGGCTGCGTACCCTGACAATACCAGGGTTTTTTGACAGTCTGAGAACATGTCTGCATGCGCTCTCCACACAGATTATTCACATGATCATAATATGAAACCCTTTTTTATATGGTGACAGGCCGAATCGGGACGGGGTTACTCAGAAACAGGAAGTCCCGCTCTGGGGCGTGCCGGTTAAAAACGGCTCCGCACCGCCATGTAAGGGAGTTGCGCAGCGGCGCGGAGCCGTAAAAAGTCTGCAAAGCCGCTTCCTCAGCTCTTTCGCTGGTCGGCTATATAGAGAATGGACATGAGCAGCACGAGCAGGGAAAAAACTATCATTATCACCTTTGTCCCCTGATTGTTGATAAAGGCCATGGCCGAGTTTACCTGGTCTGTTATCAGGAACACAAGCATCACGACAGAAAGTATAATACAAAAGTGGGGAAGTATTTTTTTTAACATTAAAAGCCTCCTAATCCATTCCAACGTATATGATGTCCGTTGCGTCGCGTTCGCCGGAAGGCGTGGAGTATATCTTTCCGTCCACCGCCATCGCCGAGGTGTCGCCGCCGTCGAGGTTGTAGGCGGTAACGCAGCCAAGGTCATAGAAAAGCTTCGAAAGCTCCTCAAGCGACATGCCCGAGGAGTCGCCGCGGCCATCCACGGCAATAAATACGTAATGCCCGGGTTCTATCATGCCAATGGCGCTTCTGGGGTTTACCCTCATCACGTCGCTGTTGAATTGGGTCATCGGCTTTCCATTATCCAGAAGCATAGGCCCAAACGACCATACCTGCCACGCGCCCTTTTCCTTTATGCTTGATATATCAAACTGGGCCTGAGGTATGGTTTCGAGCGTCCCGTCATAGTTGAGCACGCATACGTCGCGGTATACCGTGTCGCGGTAAAGCGTGCCGTTTCTAACTACAACGCCTTCGCGGTGCGCGGTGCACTGGTCGCCGTTTATCGCTACAAAGGCGTTTACAGAAGCGCCGATTTCATTGACAGGGGCCCTGTTCTTCCAGCTTGAGCCGTATTCGCCGCCCGCCATAGCGGTCTTTATGAATTTTACGTCCGTAACATAGATATCCGCTATGTGGTAAACGGCGCTGCCCGCGTTTCGGGTTTCAATGGTCACGTTTACGTTTTCGCTTTTATAGGTGGTAGCGGTCTTTATGGGCGCTTCGCCGGCGTTCAGGAACTTTCCCGCGAAGTTGCCCGCGGCTTCGTCGGTCGGCACAGGACTGGCGGATGGACTCGCGCCGCTTGGCGTGGGGTCCGCCGCGTTTATTGAGGACGGGGCAGTGGTGCTTTGAGGAAGCTCTATGGGGTCGTCATGCCTGTATATGGGGTTTACATGGTGAAAGTAGGAAAATACGCACAGAAAAAGCCCGATTGCGATGGTGTCCGCGAATACCATTAGCCATATGGGCGTATGCCTGCGCCGGTTTTTCTTTGATGGCCCGCGTCCGCTTTTATCAAGTCCGCCGTAGCCGTTTTGGGCGCCGCGCTTCCAATCCTGGCGCTGATTGCTGCTGAAATCATTCATATTTTACCTCACTAAAAGCAAAGTGTTGCTGCACATTGGATTATAGCATAACCGGCGCGCTAGTTGTTCCATGCGGCGAAAATTTACCATTTAGTTCATAAATCGATTGATTCTAAGGCTTTGCCTCCGACGCATGGGAAACGGTTTGCCAAGTGCTGTACAGCGCTTAGCGAGCTTAACCCGCAAAACACAGCCTTCGGCTGCAAGCAGCTATCAGGCTGTGCTTTGCTCTCAAGGTATCAAAAATCACCGTACATGCCGGTGATTTTTGATGGATTGTAAACCGGAGGCAAAAACCGCAAAGAACGAAACCTCACGGTTTTGCCCCAGCCTGCGCTGTCAATAATGACTTACGGTTACATTAGACCAGCAGCACAAGCCGCTGCCCGGGCGTTATTGTGTCCTTGAGCTGCGGGTTGGCCTCCCTGAGCGACTCCCTGCTGATATTGAATCGCTTCGCGATATCATAGAGCGTTTCGCCTTCCTCGGCAAAGCAGATTATTATTCCCTTGGGGGCGTCCGGCGGAGCGCATTCCTCAATTCCGGTTACGACCTCAGCTTCATACGCGCGGTAAACCTCCGCGTCGATATACAGGGTATAGTTTACATCCGCCGCGTGGCCTGTTCCGCCGCCGATGGAGGCTGTGCATCTTACGTTTGCGTCGGCGTCGCACATGGCCGTGCATTCGGCGTCCATCTGGGCAAAGAAAGGTATATCCTCAGTAAACGAATACAGCGTGCCGCCATCGGTCTGATAGATTATCCTTGTAAAGAGTATGCCCTCAACGTCAAGCTTGCCGTCGCCGCAGGAGCACGACGTTACCATGGGGCGCGCGGACGAATACAGCGGCCTGTATATGTCGGGCAGACCCTGGGGTACCTCCACGCTTTCGCGCAGCGTCTGCTTGCCCGAGGCTCCAGGCCCCTGAAGCATAAACCGTACCCGCTGCGTGGCTGGCCTGAACGGAAGCGATGGGGAATAAGCGTCCAGCGTAAGCGTTACCGACGACCGCTGCGGGGTGAATAATTCTACGTTTATAATGGACTCAACGGATAGTATGCCGAATTCAGCGCCAACGGTCCTGACCGATATGCTTTGAACCGACACCCTGCCGGAGGGCATCATGGATGCCGACTCGATTGCCACCAGCTCCTCAAAGGGTATATGCTGCACGACCTGGCTCAGCCTGCCGCCGCTGTCCACGCAGAGCGCACTTACCGTAAGCGTTCCCGATACGCATGCGTCGCCGTTTTCCAGCTCTATACTGCGTATCATAGCTTCGCCGGATGCTGTCAAAACGGCGTTTATGCCGGCCGCGGCTATATCCTCCCTTACGCGGATCAGTCCCCCGCCGGCGTCTGCGCGGCGCGTGTATTCCACCCGCTCGGTCTTCATCTCCAGGTCCCCAACGCCGGACAGGCCGGCCATTACGCGCATCGGTACGGGGTCTTCAAGGCGGCAGGAAATGTCGGCGACCGCTTCCAGGGCTATCTGGCTGCTGTTGGGCGTGGCGTTCAGCGTCTGGACTACAGCGGTCAGGTTTGCGCGCATTCCAGGCTTTGCCTCTTCTATCGCCAGCGAATGCTTGAACGGCGCGCTGGATGTAAACGCGTATACGTTTGCGTCGCCGTCCGTGCATATAAATTCCACATGGACCGCGCCTTCAATGTTTACATGCCCGGGCACCACCTCGAACGAAGTAAGGTCAACGGAGCCCTGCGCATCCAGTACGCTGGCTATATTCCGTCCCTCGGGAGCTGGCACGTTGCCCTCGGCCAGCGCCTGCGACACGCTTCCTCCAGCTATCCTGTCTATCGATATCTCATTCCATATTAACTCCATATGCGTTGTCCTCCGCTATGATGATGATAATGTATATGTAAGAAAATCGGAATGCAGAATGCATTGATTCAATGAAAAATTAAAGTTATGGGAAAAATTCGGCATATTCGATGGATTGGCCGGCGTGCCTTCTGAGCTGCATATTAATTCGAATAGGCATAATTTGTAAACGGAAAAAAACATGCCGGATTAAGTAATTAAGGCATACTGAAATCGGGCTGAAAAATATAAAATCAATGAAAATATAAGAAAACGCCGCGCTGGCCGCTTTATACTATTGCCGGGGCGGCCAGGTTTCAGGACGCTGGATTAACAAAAGCTGACGCGGTCTTTTCCGGCTTAATGCCGGAGCAAAGGCCGTACCACTCGCATGTCCCGCATACCAGGCCGAGACGGCCTGGTTTTATAATTTCGTCATAAGCGCGGTTTAGAAGTATTCCGTAGGGGAGATCCATTCCATATTCAAAGCCGCAGAGTTCCTGGCATCGGGTGTCAAAGCCGCCTGGTTTATCGCCAAAGGAGCAGGCGGAGCCAAGATTATGGGGGCACGCTCCGCATATGTCGTCTGGGCCGGATATAAGCCGCACATTGGAGTTTGGATGCAGCCGCGCCTTGACATTGGCCATATTTTTGGCAAATCCGTCATTGTAGCCCTTGCCGATAAAGTGCATCAGGCAAAGAAGGTGGTGTGGACGAAGTACGGTCATCGGGGCCTCCCGCTGTTGAGTATATTAAAATTCTCTAGCATGTTAAAAAAGCGCAGCAGACGCTTTTTTGAGGTTGCGGATTTTGCCTCCCGCCCTTCGGGCGCCAGAGCGGCAAAACCCGCAAAGAATAAAACCCTCACGGTTTTCATCCGGCTCTTACGCGCATGTCGTCAGAGCCTGATTTAAAGTCAAGGTATGGGTCAATTAACAATCCCAGGGTTCTTTGACAGTCTGAATTAATTCTATCACGCGCCGGACCAGCCGGCAACCTTATATGTAAATATTTAAACCGGATGAAGAAATACCACCGGCATATAAGGCTATTTAAAGACGGTTATTTACAAATAAATCTTTTTATAGATTATAAAATATTGTATAGCATGTCCATAATAGCGCATTATTTCACAAAAAATAAACGGACAAATAATATAATAGCGAATTTTAGATTGCAAATATTAGCACTATCATTTATAATGTTCAGTAAGAAAAATACTATCGGAGGTATCGCCATGCCAGCTTTGATGAAAATACGCTCTGCATACTCATCCCTTCCATCAGCCGAGTGCAAAGTCGCAGACTTCATACTAAATGACCCCAAGCAGGCTTCACTTATGGTTATCAACGATATCGCGCGCGCGTCGAATGTCAGCGTCCCTTCGGTGACCAGGCTTGCGCGCAAGCTGGGGTATGACGGCTTTATGGAATTCCGCGTGGCTCTCGCGGCGGGAGGAACCGACCCGATTACCATGGAGACCGAGCCACTGAACGCATCCGATTCCGACGAAGCGGCAATCGAAAAGATGTTTTTATCCTCAATGCGCTGCGTCGAAGACACCATGAAGGTGCTCGACGCGAAGAAGCTGGCGAGGTTTGTCGATGAGATTGTCGCGGCGCACCGCGTGGCGATAACGGGGCTGGGGGCGTCCGGACATTTGGCGGTGATAACGGCCGAGCATCTGGGGTTGTTGGGCGTCGACGCCGCCGCAACCATTGACGAGCACATGATAAAGGTGCGCGCGTCGCATCTCAAGGAAGGCGACGTTATGCTGGCGGTTTCACGCACCGGCGCAACCAAGGTTGTAAACGACGCGATTAAGATCGCCCATAAAAACGGCGCAAAGTGCGCAATGATAAGCAACAATGTAAGTTCATCCGTATCAGCGCTGTGCGATTATTTCTTCTGTACCGCACGTATACCGGATGTGCTGGAGCTGGTGGGACGGGAGACAAATATTTCCCAGTACGTTCTGCTTGAAACGCTTTCGTTCATGGTAAGCCGCAAGCTGAACGCCGGCGAAAAGTTCTAATGCTTCGCATATACGCGGATTATCATACGCATACGGTATTCAGTCACGGAAAGGGCACTCCGGAGGAGAATGTCCTTTCCGCGATTTCTAAAGGGCTCAGGCGCGTGGCAATTTCGGAGCATGCGCCGGCCCACATGTTTTACGGCGTAAGGGGCGGCAGGCTGACAGAACTCAGGCGGGAGATAGACAGGCTCAACGTAAAATACGGGGACAGGATAGAGGTTTTAATGGGGCTTGAGTGCAATCTCACCGGAAACGGCCTCTGCGATGTGCCAAAGAACCCAGGCATGTTCGACCTGCTTATCCTTGGATATCATAAGGGCGTGTTTCCATCAAACGGCTTTTCTCTCAAGGCTGTTTTGCAGCTGATGGGCATTGGGCTGGATCCTTACGGCAACGCCGAGGCGGTTGCCAGGGCGGCGGAACGCTATAGAATAACCTTTGTCTCCCATCCGGGGCTTTATATACCCATGGACATTGATATTCTAGCCAAAATGTCGGCCGCGCTGAAAGTACCGCTGGAGATAAACGGCGCCCGCGTTACCCTGAAAAAAGCCGAGCTTGAGCGGGCAAAGGCGCTTGGAGCCAGCTTTATAATAAACAGCGACGCGCATACGGCTGAAAATGTCGGGAACGTAAGTGCCGCGATAGCCGCCGCCGAGCAGGCCGGCGTGGAGGACCTGGTTGTGAATCTTGAGAGGTGCTGACAGGGCCTTTTATTGGTTGATTGATAAAATTTAGTTTTTAGCCGCTACTACAAATACCGGGCAAGGATTCATATGCCTTTTTATTGATCGCGTAAACGCATTGTTCATGCTGGTTTGCCGATTCCATACCCTGTTTCTTTCAAACACCATTTCACCCATTTTCAGCCTAAGTAAATAACCCGCCCCACGCCAACGTCCGCGCAGCTTATAACCGGCGGCTGTACAGCCTTACCTCGTCTATTCTATAGCAATGCCTCCCCAGTTCATCCTTCCGGTTCGCCGGAGCGCCGAACACCAGCTCTTCGGGCCCGTAGATGTTACCAATAGCTTCGCTGTTGAGCAGCGGCAGGCACTCTGCGCCCCGCGCATAACAGCGTATCCAGGTATGGTCTTGCACAAGCGAAAAGCCGATAGACCGATAAAACTCATTTGCCGCCATATCCTCCTGGGTCCATAGCTCACAATAGCTGATACCCTGCGCAAGCATCATGCGCCGGGCCGTTTTCCACAGCTTTGTGGCTACGCCGCGGTTGCGGTACTCAGGCAGCACGGCCATGTGCCATATTATAGCGCCGCGCCCGATGTTTATACTCAACTCGCAGGAATCCAACTCAGCGGACAGCAGGCCGATGATGTTTCCATTATCCACGGCAACGAGGTCAACCGATGGATGCGGATAACCCTCCTTTTCCCTCTTTACATCGTTAAAATAGGAGCAGTCCAGAAACGACACCGCTCTGCATACCAGCCATCCATGTTCGTCCGAATCCCTGTATGTTCTAATCACCATAGCGGTATTCGCGCTCCCTTCTCTTATCCACAGTTTCCTTCCCCCTCTGTTAGATATGAAGCCATTTGGTTTTATTGTGAGTTTTACAATATAACGCTTAACATGCTTCCCTCTTACGGGCTTAGTCCTGCACTAGGGTTTGCAACCCGTTAGCCAGTATAGGTTATTATACTAGGATTGTCAACTCACTATGGCCTGGACCGGGGATTAAGGCGTCCTATGAATTCTCCTTTGTTATCAAGCAAAGCCGTTAGAAAGGGGCTGGGACTGCTGTTTTAGCTCAGGGAAATAAAACAGCCGGTTATATCGCAGGATTTTGCGCTTGTCTGCGAAAAAAGAAATCCTATGCCTAAGGAACAGCTGGCGGTACTTTTGCTATTTCCCAGGAAATATTATTTGTAAACGGTTATGCCAGAAAGCATGGCGGGGCAGGCAAGAATTGCCCTAACAATTAAAGCCTTCCGTGATTTATGTTTGCGGGCGGGAGTTAATGCTGAACTGCTAGCAATACCCCCAGTTGACGAGGGTAAACAAGCCTTAGGGGACGGATTTAGTCCATTTCCATGTTCTCGTAGTTTGAAATAGTGCTGCTAGTCCCGCGCTCCCCAGCCTTGCGCTTGCTACAAGGCCAACTCCTTTAGCTCTCCGGAGCGTACGGAGATTGCATTATGCTGGACTTTTTGCGGCGCCATTGGGCACTTCGTAAGCTTTGGTCAGGCTGTCCGTTATTTATCCGATTTTTTTATGACTTAAACTTTATTTTTACGAAATTCATCGTTGGTTTATCGTCTGGGGTAATTAAAACCGCCGCGCAGATAGAAGCGATTTATTTTGCCCGGATGGTTCTGAGTTAAGTTGTACTTCATGCGCCGTCCGGTTTCTCCGTTCCATTCAGGCTAAGGTTTCGGGGTATGAGCGTTACGCCGGTTATCACCAGCGCGTAGAGCCTACCGCTATACGATAGTATAATGATTCTTTAATCATCCGACGGTTATACAAAATGCCTCCAATATACCCCGTTGCAATTCCCCGTTGGGTTTATCCTAGCCGTCCAGGTTTCTGTATACCCTGTTTTAAACCTGTGCGACATAGCGCTTCCTCATAAATATTTCTGACTATCCATTCCGATATATTCAATTTATTGACGTGCGGCGCTCAACTGCAAATCGAGCAGACCGCTTTACATGGACATATTAGCTCCCACGCGTTATAATTACTACCGAGGGAACGGTTACGTCGCCTTTATTGATTAACTTACGGGACTTTAACAATACCGCAATAGAACGGAGGAAGCGCCGATGCTTGACAGCAGGGGTTTTGATATGTGGGCGGATGGGTACGATGAGAGCGTAGCCCTCTGCGAGGAGAATGGGGAGTACCCCTTTGCCGGCTACCGCGAGCTTCTAAACGCCATATATAACGAGGTGAGAAGACGCGAACGCGCCAGCGTGTTGGACGTGGGATTTGGTACGGGGATACTTGCGAAGAAATTGTACGACTGCGGCTGTGAAATATACGGGATAGATTTTTCACAGAGGATGGTCGATATAGCCAGGGAGAAGATGCCTGGCGCGATGCTAGTGCAGCATGATTTCAGCCGCGGACTTCCCGACTCGATAAAGAACAGGAGGTTTGACTATATAGTCAGCACATACGCCATACATCACCTTGACGGCCGGGAAAAGACGGGGCTGATACGGGAGATGCTTCAATGCCTGAGCGGCCAAGGGCTTATACTCATAGGGGACGTTGCGTTTGAAACCAGGGCAATGCTTAATGAATGTAGGGAAAGGTGCGCCCCCGGGGAATGGGACGACGACGAGGTCTATATAGTGTTTGATGAACTGACCAGGGACCTTGACGGCGCGAGGCTGGACTTCAGGCGGATATCGCACTGTGCGGGCATTGTGAGCGTGCGTGGATTGAAATAGGCCCAGCATGGTCGCCTTTATGGGCTCGTCGGGCGTCGCACCCCGTGTGGGTGGGTGGATTGAAATTGTGAGTAGGACAATCAAAAATGTCAATAAATTTATCTATATTATGTTGACGATATAAATAAAAAGTGGCATACTATAGATAATAAATAGAAAGGAGTTTATATCTATGGCTCAAACAAATATCAATATCCGAATGGACGAGAACTTAAAAAAACAATTTGACTATTTATGCAATGAACTTGGTATGAGTATGACTACGGCGTTTAATATTTTCGCAAAGACTATGGTACGCCAACAAGGTATGCCATTTGAAATTACGCTTAAATCTCCAAACTCTGAAACCTTGGCGGCTATTGACGACGTAAACCATGAGCGCAATCTCAGCAAGTCCTTTCACAGCGTAGCGGAATTGATGGAGGACTTAAATGCTTGAAATAAGGTATTCGGCAAAGTTCAAAAGGGATTTTAAAACTATTGTTAAAAGAGGATATAACCCTGACCTTCTTCAAGAGGTGCTGGAGATTCTATGTAATGGGCAACCGCTACCGCCCCAATATAAAGATCATAGGCTGATGGGCAATTATGAGGGTTACAGGGAATGCCACATTACCACCGATTGGTTATTAATCTATAAAATAGAAAATGATATTCTGACTCTTACGTTAACCCGAACTGGGACCCACAGCGACCTGTTCTAACGCCTGACCTTAACTTAAGGGCGCTGATCCTTTCTAATTCGCACCCCGTGTGGGTGCGTGGATTGAAATTTGTAAATGTTCATGAAATCATACTTGATAATTGTCGCACCCCATGTGGGGTGTGTGGATTGAAATTATCAGTATCCGCTCCAGCTGCAGGGCCTCGAAGGTCGCACCCCGTGTGGGTGTGTGGATTGAAATCCTCAGCAGCTTATACCGTAATCGTTTATCGACTGTCGCACCCCGTGTGGGGTGCGTGGATTGAAATAATACAGGGTCGATAAACGTCGCGTACACGAAGAAGTCGCACCCCATGCGGGTGCGTGGATTGAAATGTGCTTGTTACGCCCGACACCGCTACCTGCTGGGTCGCACCCCGTGTGGGTGGCCAGGGGATAGGTTGGCTAAGATCAGCGTTGTCGAGGATTTGATTATTTGATTATATAAGGATTCCTTACGTACCGTCTTGGAACCGGCATGCGGATTAAATGGGAATTTATATTTAATGGCTGGAAGAATGGACCGGCGCCGTAAACAGCGTTTGGCCCATTTCATTTACGGCTTTATTGGATATGGATATGGGAGCTCACCAAAGACCTATAAGCGTTTAAGCGTTTGCTTTAATGTGTAAGCCTGAGGGTATATCTTACCTCCGCCGCTTTATTCGTAAAATGACTGTTTTTTTCCGTCCCGTCTAAAGCAAAGCCGAATTTCTCGTAGAACTTCCTTGCTCTGACATTTTCTTTAAACACCCATAGAAAAACATCGGAAAAATTAAATTCCATAATTTTATTTAAGGCCGTTTTCATCATGGCGCATCCCAGCCCGCGGCCCCAGTATTGTTCAATGGTATATATTGATACGATTTCGGCAAAGCCGGGCAAATCTTCATCCCTTGATTCGCAAAACATAAACTCGCCGCATGCAATATCCCCGTCCAATGCTATATAAAATTCCCCTCTTGGCGCTTGAAGCATTGTCCTGAACCGGTTAAAATTATTGTCAGGATCGCATTGCCTTGCCAGCTCGGCGGGCGGTATGATATGCTTATACGCGCTGGCCCATGACTCGGACAGGATTTTGGCCAGAGCGTATGCGTCTTCTATAGTCGCCTTCCTTATGATATAATCCATCCGCACTCTCCGTTTAAAGCAAATTGCAGTCCATTAGACCTATCCTCGGCAGACAAGGCTAATTATACCATGGCTACCGCTGTTGTTCAAGCAACCGTGGGGCGGCGGGTCCAATTTCAATAGGAGGGTGAGCCGCCTCTGATAGATCAAAATAAAAATTTCAGATTAGCACTGTTGACATGTCAGGTTTAATGGGTTAAACTTATGGTGGTTTAACGCATTACACCTAAAGAGGAGGTAATTATGGCAACGCCTAAGGTATTTGAAAGCGAGTACCGCTTTTGCCAAATCCTGTGGGAGCACGAGCCGGTGAACAGCACAAGGCTTGTTCAGCTTTGCAGGGAGAGGCTGGGGTGGTCTAAAGCCACCACCTACACGGTGATACGCCGCCTGGCCCAGCGGGGCGTTTTAAAGAATGAAAACGCGATCGTATGCTCCCTGATCTCGAGGGATGAAGTGCAGGCGGCCGAGATAGATGAGCTGGTGGAAAAAACCTTTGACGGCTCTTTGCCCAAGTTCATAGCGGCGTTTACCAGGCATAGAAATCTCTCAAAGGACCAGATTGCCCAAATACGCCGCATGATAGACGCGCATGGGGAGGAATGAGCATGGAAACGATTTTTATTAAGCTTCTGAACATGAGCATAACCGCGGGATGGCTGATTTTGGCGGTGGTGCTGCTTAGGGCTGTCTTGAAAAGGGCGCCAAAGTCCATTCTGTGCGTGCTGTGGGCGCTGGTGGGTATCAGGCTGATATGCCCGTTTTCCATTGAAAGCATGTTTAGCGCCGTTCCCAGCGCGGAAACGGTGCCTCAGAGCATCCTTTACTCAAGGACGCCGGCAATAGACAGCGGGATAGAAGCGATTAACGAGTCGATAAACCCTATCCTCTCCCAATCGCTGGCTCCGGACATGGCTATGAGCGTAAATCCCGCGCAGGTGATAGCCTTTGCCGCAAGCGCCGTATGGATTGCGGGAATGGCGGCGATTGTGCTTTATACCCTGATAAGCTATTTGCGTTTGCGCGGAAGGGTTGCCACAGCCGTAAGATTAAAGGACAACATCTGGCAGAGCGAGGCCGTTACGTCGCCGTTTGTCCTTGGCGTATTCAAGCCCCGAATCTATCTGCCCTTTAACATGGACGAGGAAAGCATGCGCCACGTAATCGCGCACGAAACGGCGCATATCAAACGGCGCGATCATTGGATAAAGCCCGCGGGCTTCCTGCTGCTTACCATTTACTGGTTCAATCCGTTGATATGGCTTGCCTATAGCCTTATGTGCCGCGACATCGAACTTGCCTGCGACGAGCAGGTGATAAAGGCGCTGGACGAGGACGAAAAAAGGGCATATTCCACGGCGCTGTTGGCCTGCAGCGTAAACAGGCGCGCCATTGCCGCCTGCCCGCTCGCGTTTGGAGAGGTTGGGGTAAAGCAGCGCATAAAGAATGTGCTCAACTATAAAAAACCGGCGTTTTGGATAATAGCGGCGGCAATTGCGTCCTGCCTGGCGGTAGCGGTGTTATTTATGACGGATCCAAAGCCGAAGAAGATTATGCTGTCGAGCCTGTCGGAAAATGAATGCGTTGAGTTTATAAAGGCGCGTGGAGTTGATATACCAGAAGGCTTTGATAACGGTGACCTTGGCGAATTCGTAAAAGATATGATTATTAGCGTTGAGGAAGATCCATACAATAACAAGTATTCTGCAGTAAGCTTTACTGTAATCCATGACTTTGCCAAAGAGATCCAAAGGGCGGTTAACGAGTATCACGGCATAGAGTCCTATGATACCGGCGATCTCTTTAGCGCCGTATCCGCAGCCATAATCGAAGCGAATTCGGAGGGCGTTGAACGTGGAGGGATCCCCACCTCGGCATACAGCATATTGAAGATAGTGCATAACGGCGACAAGCTTACCGTATATGCCGCGGCAATGTACAATGAATACATATATGAGGACGGCGCTTTAACGCTGGCGAGAGGAAGCCACATGCCGGTCGCCATCACGTTTCATAACGATAAAGGGGAGTTAACCCCTGTTGAATACTGGGTTCCTCAGGATGGCAGCGAATATTCACCGTCTATAAGGAAAAAATTCCCCAGCGATATATATGACGCAGCGATGAAGCTGCATGATTATGCCGACTTACATGAGAGGGGATGTTACGAACAGGCGCTGGAGCATGTTAACGGAGGTATGGCGGATTAGACTGGACGGCGCGTAAAGGGAACCTATCTCAAGCGGCTGCTGAAAAGGCGCCGGCGCGGAACTGAAAATGCCGCCGCGGCGCCTTTGGCCATGTGAAGTGGAGACAAAACGGCTGACCGCCTATAAGAGCAACGCGCCGTCAATCGGGCGCTTGGGGCATAAAAAGGGATATTTTTGCTGACAGGCCGCTTTAACGGCAGGCTTACGAGCTTGCCGTTAAAGCTATAAGCGCCCGATACGCAATGATAACCGCCAGGGACATAATGGCGTATACTATGACGGCTATGATGAAAATAATTAATTTTATACGGGACTTACGACAATTTTCGCGGCTGCGCGGGGGCTTTTGCCATCTCACGATAGCTATAGACAAATTACACATCTTTATAAAACTATCCAGTTGTGGTATTATTAGTCGGTAGAACTTGATAGGAGACGGATAATGACCTACCTTGCGGGGACATATGACGTTATAGTGCTGGGAGCGGGCCACGCTGGATGCGAGGCGGCCCTGGCATGCGCGAGGATGGGGCTGAATACGCTTTGCCTTACGATGAACCTTGACTCCATAGCGCTGATGGCATGCAATCCTGCCATAGGGGGTACTTCGAAGGGGCACCTTGTACGCGAGATAGACGCATTGGGCGGGGAAATGGCCCTTGCGGCGGACGACGCGTTTTTGCAGGTGCGCATGCTGAACACCGGAAAGGGGCCGGCCGTGCACTCGCTTAGGGGCCAGATGGACAAGCGCCGCTATCATGAGCGGATGAAGCTTGCGCTGGAGCGGCAGGAGCGCCTTTACCTCAGACAGGGCGAATGTGAGCGGATACTGACCAAAGGCGGATGTGTAAGCGGAGTGATATGCGCAGGCGGCGCACGGTTTGAGTGCAGGGGCCTGATTATAGCGGCCGGCGTATACCTAAAAAGCCGTATATTGATAGGCAAGCATGTCACGCAGGGCGGGCCTTGCGGGTTTTTTGGCTCAGGGCCGCTGTCGGATTCGCTGACCGAGCTTGGCTTCAACCTGAGAAGGTTTAAAACCGGCACGCCGCCCAGGATAAACAGGCGCAGCGTTGATTTTGACAGGATGCAGGCGCAGTATGGCGATGTGCCGACGCCCAGGTTTTCATTTTTAAGCGCTCCTTCGGACGCCTCGCAGGAGCCATGCTACCTTACCTATACCAATTTACAGACTCACGAGATTATTAGGAGCAACCTGGATCGGTCGGCAATGTATAGCGGGCTGATTCAGGCGTCGGGAACGCGCTACTGCCCCTCCATTGAGGACAAAATAGTCAGGTTCGCCGATAAGGACCGCCACCAGCTCTTTATTGAGCCGGAAGGCGCGTCAACCCTGGAAATGTATGTGCAGGGCATGTCTACAAGCCTTCCGGAGGATGTGCAGCTGGACATGCTGAGGACGGTTGAAGGCCTTGAGCGCTGTGAGATGACAAGGCCGGGCTATGCCATAGAATACGACTGCATCGATCCGCTGGAGCTTTCGCTTGCGCTTGGCTCAAAGAGGATAGGGGGACTGTATTTTGCCGGACAGATAAACGGGACGTCCGGTTACGAGGAGGCTGCCGCACAGGGCTTATACGCGGCGGTCAACTGCGCGCTCAATATAAAGGGCGAGCCGCCGCTGCTGCTTTCGCGTTCGGACGCGTATATAGGGGTGCTGGTGGATGATCTTGTGACGAAGGGCACGAACGAGCCATACCGCATGATGACTTCGCGGGCGGAATACAGGCTGATACTCCGTCAGGATAACGCGGATCTCCGCCTTACGGAGCTTGCCAAATCCACGGGACTTATAAGCGGCAGCCGTTATGACGCGCTAAGATTGAAGAGGGAGCGGCTCGCCCAAGCGCTTGAAGGGCTTGAACGAATAGCGCCTCCGGACAGCGTGTTAAACGGCCTGCTTTTGAGCAGAGGAGAGCCCCAGGCGCAAAGCGGAATCAAACTTTTTGACCTGTTAAAACGGGGCACGATAAACTATATTGACCTTGTGGCGGCCTATCCTTCATTGCCGGTCGTTCCAGCCGAGGTATCACGGCAGGCTGAGATAACCGCAAGGTACGAGGGTTATATAGCAAAACAGCATGAACAGATAAGGCGCCAGAAATCAATGGAAGAAACGTCTCTTCCGGCCGAGATGGATTATATGAATATTTCGGGGTTAAGGATTGAGGCCAGGGAGAAGCTGAATCTGGTTAAACCCGCGAATCTGGGCCAGGCGGGCCGTATTTCTGGAGTTTCGCCGGCCGATATTGCGGTATTGATGGTGTATATGAGGTCGCGGGATATACCGGAGAGCGGGAAGCAATGTGAGCCTGTATGCGACGGGTAGGGAATATACCGTGATGTTACGCGCGGAACAATTTTCTGAAGAGAACTTTGAGTGCGCGCTTTAACGTATTGGCCATAGGCCTGATTTATAAAATTGCGGGAGGGTTGCTGGATTTGGAACTGGAAGTATATCTGGCCAAAACAATGCCGGAGCTCAACGATGCGCAGAAGAGCAGGTTTATAAGGTATTACGAACTGCTTGCTGAGCATAACGGCAGGGTAAACCTCACCGCCATAACCGATCCGGAGTCGGTGTGTGAAAAACATTTTGCCGACAGTCTGCTTGCAAGCGAGTTGATACCGGCTGGCGCTGACTGCGTCGACGTCGGTACCGGCGCGGGTTTTCCAGGCATACCGCTTATGATAGTTAGAAGAGATATAGGCATGACGCTTGTTGACGCCATTGCAAAGCGCGTGGCGTTTCTGGAGCTGGTATGCGCCGAGTTGGATCTTAACGCCACTTGTATACACGCAAGGGCCGAGGATCTGGGCCATGACAGCCGGTATAGGGAGCGGTTTAATGTAGCGCTTACCCGCGCGGTAGCCTCCGCGCCGGTGCTTGCCGAGCTGACGGCGCCGCTCCTGAAGGTTGGCGGCGTTTCTATCATGTATAAAGGGGCGGCGCAGGACCAGGAGCTTAAGGAGTGCCAAAGCGCTTTTGACAAGCTGAACGTAACGGGGGAGATAATCCAGTGCAGCGTTGGATGGGGAAGAAGGTGCCTTCTAACGGCAAGGAAGCTGTCGCCTACGGCCCCTGTTTATCCGCGCAGACCGGCAAATATAAAGAAAAGGCCGCTTTGATGCGGCAAACCGTGTTTTTGGGAGGATGTATGGCTGTTTTTGATTTTTTTAAGGATACTACCCGCGCCAACGAGGACGCGCGCAGGCTGGAGGAGATACCTATAGATGATATAACGCCCAATCCGTATCAGCCTAGGAAGACATTTGACGATGAGAGCATCTCCGAGCTGGCGCAGTCCATCAAGCAGGTAGGGTTGATTCAGCCCCTTGTTGTGCGGCGTACTAAGCTTGGTTTCGAGCTGGTAGCAGGCGAGCGCAGGCTTAGGGCGCTCAAGAGCCTTGGAAAGGAAAAGGCTCCATGCCTGGTATTGGGCGAGGTGATGGAGGAGGCCTCGGCCGTGATGGCGCTTATTGAAAACCTGCAAAGGGAAAATCTGCATTATCTTGAAGAAGCCCAATGCTACAGCGAGCTGCTGGAAAATTATTCGATGACACAGGAGGAACTGGCCGAACGCCTTGGAAAAAGCCAGTCGTCGGTTGCCAATAAGCTCCGCGTATTGAAACTAAGCCCCACCGTAAAGGCGTCTATGACCGAAGCGGGTCTCAGTGAGCGGCATGCCAGGGCCCTGTTAAGACTGTCCGACGAGTCGATGCAGCTCGAGTTCATAAAGCAGGTAAAGGAGAACGGCTTATCTGTAAAGGAAACCGAGCGCAGGATTGAAAAACGCCTGAACGAGCTGTACGACGAAAGGAAGGACGGCGCCAAGCCAAGGCCGATTATCCTGCGAATGATCAAGGATTACAGGCTGTTCATGAATACAATAAATATAGCCGTAAACCAGCTTAGGGAAGCGGGAATGATGATAGAGGTGGAGCAAAACGACAGGGAGGACGGCGTTGATATAAACATTAAGGTTACCAGGCCAGGCGCGGAGCGGACGGCGGCCGAGACCCTGCGTTGATACCAATGACGGCATATAGCCTTATTGCGAACCATACTGTTTTGTATAAGGAGGAGAGATCATGAATGATGTTATCAGGGGAATAATTGCCAGGCGCAGCATACGAAGCTATGGCCAACGGCAGATTGCTGAAGAGGAGCTGGGCCTGATACTTGACGCGGGACTCCATGCGCCGACGGCAAAGAATACACAGGGCTGCATCTTTACCGTTTTGCAGGGCAAGGCGCTTGAAAGGCTTGGCGGAGCGATAACGAAGTCCATGCTTGACATGGTAAAGCGTGGGATTTTGAACGCTCCAATCGATGAAACCTATTGCTGTTATTACCATGCGCCTACGCTTATAGTAGTAAGCGAGGACAGGGAAAACCAAAATGGATATGGGGATTGTTCCTGTGCGCTGGAAAATATGATGATAGCGGCCTCTTCGCTAGGGTTGGGCTCGTGCTGGATTAATCAGGTGCGGCCAGTATGTGACGATCCTCACGTCAGAAGCGTATTAAGCAGCTTTGGAATTCCTGAATCGCATATACCTTACGGTTCCGCGGCAATAGGCTACCCAGCTGGAGAGCCAAGGGAAATTGTCAGAAGGGAAGGCAGAATTTTAAGGCCTTAACCGTTGCTGACCCTTATTTGGCTTCTCGGCGGCAACAAATGTTACGCGCGTAACATTTGTTGCCGTATTTTTGTTGTGCTATCCACTTAAATATCCTATAATAAGTAAATAATACTGCTTGGCAGGCCATAAGCCGCCATGACATAGGGGAATATATAAGCATAACGGTAAACAATCAAATGGCTTGCGGCCGTTAGCCGCCGCCATGTCAGGAGGTCAATACGTGGCAAAGGTAGTTGCAATAGCCAACCAAAAGGGCGGGGTTGGGAAGACGACGACAGCGGTTAACCTGTCCGCCTGCATTGCGCAGCGGGGAAAGCGGGTATTGTCGATAGATATAGACCCCCAAGGAAATATGACAAGCGGCCTGGGTGTTAATAAGGATGAAACCGACTCAAGTATCTATGATGTTTTAATCAACCGCACCGATCCTGCGGACGCAAGGGTTAGAACAAGCGTTGAAGGGCTGGATCTAATACCGGCCCGCATTGAGCTGGCGGGCGCTGAGGTGGAGCTGGTCAGCATGCTGGCAAGGGAGCAGGTTTTAAAGAGGGCGATGCACAGGCTCTGGAATGAGTATGATTTCGTATTTGTCGACTGCCCTCCTTCGCTTGGACTGCTTACGCTAAACGCCTTGACTGCCGCGGATACGCTGATGGTTCCGATACAGTGCGAATACTATGCCCTTGAAGGGCTTTCCCAGCTTATGAACACGGTAAAGCTCGTGAGAATGCATCTAAATCCGGACCTGGACGTTGAAGGGGTCGTACTGACGATGTTTGACGCCAGAACGAATTTAAGCGCACAGGTTGTCACAGAGGTTAAAAAGTTCTTCAAGAACAAGGTCTACAGCACTATAATACCAAGATCTGTACGGCTTAGCGAGGCTCCCAGCTTTGGGCTGCCAATAACGCTGTACGATGCGAAGTCCGCCGGCGCAAAGGCTTATACGGCGCTGGCAGGGGAGCTGTTGAACAAGGAAGGAGATAACACCCCATGATGAACGGACGAAAAGGACTTGGGAAGGGTCTTGACGCCCTTTTGGGCGAGTATGTCGCATCACCTTCGGAGGGTGTGCACGAGGTTGACATAGACCTGCTGGATATAAATCTGGATCAGCCCAGAAAACGTTTTGACGAGGACAGGCTTGCGGAGCTAAGCTCATCAATAAAATTGCATGGCATCGTGCAGCCGATAATAGTGCGGAGAAAAGGCGACAGATATGTCATCGTGGCCGGCGAAAGGCGGTACCGCGCCGCACGGATGGCGGGTATGAAGACGGTTCCCGCGATCATAAGGGAATTTGACGAACGCCAGTTCATGGAGGTGGCGCTCATAGAGAATATACAGCGTGAGAATCTTAACTCCATGGAGATTGCCGCCGCGATTGATTTTCTTATTAAGCAGCATGACCTTACGCATGAGGAGATAGCGCACCGGATAGGAAAAAGCCGCGTATCTGTTACACAGATACACAGGCTGCTTTCCCTTCCCCCAAAGGTGCAGGAATATATACGCGAAGGCCGCTTACAGTTTGGTCACGCGAGGCCGCTTGTAGGGGTGGGAGACCCAGCGCTTCAAAGCAAGCTTGCCGACAGGGCCATAGAACAGGGCTGGTCGTCGCGCGAGCTGGAACGGAATATAGCGCATGAGCTGAACCGAACGCCCAAACCAAGGAGTTTGGCCGCGAAGGATACAGTGCGGCGGCAAAATCCGTCTGTCATACACGATGAAGGGCAGCGCCGAATTCAGGAGCAGATATCCACAGGTTCCAATAACCCTACGACGGCCTTTGAAGCGTACGAAAAGCAGGACGCGCAAAGGCCCTTTGATCCGCACAGGTATACCCAGCGCGATCCTGACCTTGTGGACGCGCAGAACAAACTGAGGGAGCGTTTGGGCGTAAAGATAACCATAAGGGGTTCCATGAACAGGGGAAGCCTTGTTATTGACTACTATAACAAGGAGCATCTGGCGGGATTGTATGACATGCTTATGGGACATTTAGATCCATATAAGAAATAAGTTAATGTACTGCGTGTTTATATATGAGGCGCTCTTTTTAATTCAACAGCCCTTTTATACGCGTCATTCTTGGATATGTTTAGCAGTCCGCTTGCCAATTTTGCCGCATCCTTTGAGCTAAGCCCGTGCTGCAGGAGCTCCATGAGAAGAAAGTCGATATGCTCGCCGCTTGCCCGCAACTCGGCGCATTGGCCCACGGCAATAATGCATTCGCCCTTGGGAGGAGAATCTAAGTACTTGCCAGCCAGCGAGGAGAGCGTGCCTCGCACGGTTTCCTCATGCAGCTTTGTAAGCTCACGCATCAGTACGGCCGGCCTGTCCCCAAAGCAGGCCAGCATTGCCGAAAGCGTCTTATATACGCGCAGCGGACTTTCGTAAAATATCATAGTGCAGTCCTCGTTTTTCAGCGATTCAAGCCGCTGTTCCAGGTCTCCGGCGGTGCGCGGAAGAAAGCCCTCAAACCTGAACTTATCACACGGCAGGCCGCACACAACGGCCGCTACTATCGCAGCCGAAGGACCGGGCAGAACCTCAAATGGAATATTGCGCTCAATACATGCGAATATAAGCCGTGCGCCCGGGTCGGATATACCAGGCATTCCGGCGTCGCTTATATAAGCAACAGGAATGCCGCTTATCACTTTAGAAGCAATTTCCTCAGCGCGTTGAGCCTCATTATGATCATGGCAGCTTAGCAGAGGTTTGCTTATCTTGTAATGTTTAAGCAACTTTATAGAATTGCGGGTATCCTCAGCATATATAACATCCGCGTTCCTAAGCGTCTTAATCGTGCGAAGCGTGATATCCTCCAGGTTTCCTATAGGCGTAGGGCATAGGTAAAGTTTGGGTTCCATAAATCCTCCGTTATCCGCGGTCATAATGTTACGCGCGTTACAATTATGCGTGTATGCATGACTGTCAATCCATATGATACATTGATCTCGCGTCGTCGGTGTAATCGCCCTGGCCGTCGTAAAGGATGAGGGGCTTTTCACACATCGCGCCGCTCTTCGCCCCCTTTTTTGCTTCGATTAATACCAAATATGGGGGCTTATGAAGGTATGAAGATACAAGGCGGTAGCGTTTTATCTCAATACCCTGTCCGGATAAGGCATGGGAAAGCTCAAAGGCACCGCCAGCCGGATACGACATAAACAGCCGGCCGCCATGCTTAAGCAGGCGCTTGGCGCATACGGCTACATCCTGAATGCGGCAGGATGAACTATGCATACTTACAGTCCTGCTTTCATTCATCCCGGTAAGCGATCCGTTAAAGTAGGGCGGGTTGCACACCGCTGCGTCGAATGAACCATGGCCCAAAGCATCGGGCGCGTCCCGCATATCCATAACCATTGCCTTTATTCCATCCTGATTATTGTATATTGCGCTCCTGATGGTCATATCCACAAGTTTGGACTGGATATCAACCCCGGTAACGCTTGCGCCGGTGCGTCCATTTATCAGTATCGATAAAATACCGGTGCCACAGCCCAGGTCAATAACCCTGTCGGTACGCTTAACCGAAGCAAATGATGCAAGCAGCACCGAATCCGTGCCAAAACAGAAATACTTAGGGTTTTGAATTATATATAACCCTTTATATTGCAGGTCGTCGAGCCTTTCGTCAGCATTTATAAGCATATAGCACCACTTTAGCGTTTGATAACTTCCCCTTATTATACAGCATATTTAAGCCGAATCAATCAATACGATACGCATTATTCACGTAGAAAATATAACATTACAACATGATACTAATAAAAATACAAGATTGCCGTATAAAAAGAGAAACAACAGTACACCCAAGTGTGTTCTGTTGCTCTCTTGGAGGTGTGGTCGCGCGAAACGGATAAACCCGATAGTTCACGCAACATGGAGAATTCCGTCAATGGCGGGATCCACTGAACATGCTATAGGCTTAAACAAAGAACCTATGATTAAATCGTAACATAGAATAATAAAAATGTAAACTCCAATCCCACTATATATTATAACAATATATAGTGGGATTATACTAATAAAAATACTGACAAGTTTTTAAAATATAGTTGACAAAATAGAGTTAAAGAGCATATAATTAAACATGAACAATCATTCAAATGAAAGGATGATCAAATATGTTATCGGATGAAACGATTCATGGGGATTACATACATGCGCATGAGGACGTTATACAGAAGGTGAACGACTCGATGCCTGAAGAGGAGATATTATGCGATCTGGCGGAGTTATATAAGGTGTTTGGGGACAGCACAAGGATAAAGATACTCTATGTGCTGCTCGAAGCGGAAATGTGCGTATATGATATCGCGCAGCTGCTCAACATGAGCCAATCCGCGATATCGCACCAGCTCAGGGTGTTGAAGCAGTCGAAGCTTGTTAAGTACAGGCGGGAGGGGAAAACGGTGTTCTACTCGCTGGCCGACGATCATGTAAGGACGATAATCAATCAGGGAATGGATCATGTAGCGGAATGACGAAAGGGGAGTAAAGAAAATGAAGAGGACATTTAAAATAATTGGGCTTGACTGTGCAAACTGCGCGGCAAAGATAGAATCGGCCGTAAATCGTATTGACGGTGTTAACATGGCTGCAATCAGCTTTATGACCCAAAGGTTTACCCTGGATGCGGCTGACGATAAGTTCGACAAAGCAGTGGAGGAGTCTATAAAGGTATGCAAGCGGATAGATCCGGAATGCACGATTGTAGCTTAGGGTGATATTATGAGCAGCAAACAGAAAAAATCTATTACGCGCATAGCGGCGGGAGCGGCGCTGCTTGCGGCCGCTATGCTGCTGCCGTTGGAAGGATGGCTTAGGCTGCTGCCATTTCTTGCCGCCTATCTAACGGTTGGCGGCGGGGTATTGATGCGCGCTGGAAGGAACATACTCAACGGACAGGTCTTTGACGAGAACTTCCTTATGTCCATAGCCACGATAGGGGCTTTTGCCGTAGGCGAATATGCGGAAGGCGTGGTGGTCATGCTCTTTAGCCAAATTGGGCAGCTGTTCGAGAGCTATGCCGTAGGCCGCTCAAGGGAGTCGATTGCCTCGCTTATGAACATAAGGCCCGATTCAGCAACCGTGCTGAGGGAGGGCAGGCTTATAACCGTAGACCCGTACAACGTGGGCATAGGCGAGATAATAGTAGTGGAACCGGGAGAAAAGATACCGCTTGACGGCATAGTCAGGTCGGGAGCTTCATCGATAGATTCATCCGCGCTTACGGGCGAATCGCTGCCAAGGGACATTGTCTCCGGAAGCGAAGCGCTGAGCGGGTGCATAAACCTCACGGGCGTATTGGAGATAGAGGTAACAAAAGAATTCGGGGAATCAACCGTATCAAAGATACTTGAGCTCGTTGAAAACGCGGCGTCTAAGAAAGCCAAAACAGAGAACTTTATTACCAAGTTCGCCAGGTACTATACGCCCTGCGTTGTTGCGGCGGCTGTGCTGCTTGCGGTAGTTCCGCCGCTGATATTGAGCGAACCCTTTTCCGGCTGGATAAACAGAGCGCTCATATTTCTGGTCATTTCATGTCCGTGCGCCCTTGTAATATCCGTACCGCTCAGTTTTTACGGCGGGATAGGCGGAGCCTCCAAGCGGGGGATACTTATCAAGGGAAGCAACTACCTGGAAGCGCTGTCAAAGACCGAGCTGGTCGTGATGGATAAGACCGGAACCCTGACAAAGGGCACGTTTTCCGTTGAAAGCGTCAATCCGGTGGATATCAGCGCTGAAAAACTGCTGGAATACGCCGCCCTTGCTGAAAGCTACTCAAACCATCCCATATCCGCGTCATTGATTAGAGCGTATGGCAGGGAAACGGATCTATCCCGCGTGTCGAATGCCAGAGAGTCAGCCGGGCATGGCGTAATGGCCGATGTCGACGGCCTGCCGGTACTGGCGGGCAACGCAAAGCTTATGAAGGAAGCGGGGGTGGACTGCTCAGTGCCCGCGCGGCCTGGTACGGCCGTCCATGTTGCTGTAGACGGCAGGTATGCCGGGTATATCCTCATAGCGGATGAGATTAAGGAGGATGCTAAGAACGCCGTTGAGGAAATGCGAAAGGCAGGAGTGAAAAAGACGGTCATGCTCACCGGCGACGCCGGCTCGGTGGCCGTATATATAGCTGGAAAGCTTGGAATCGACGAGGTTCATTCCGAACTGCTTCCGGCCGATAAGCTCGACCAGGTCGAAAGGCTTGGGAAAGAGACCTCGAAGGAAGGAAAGCTTGCCTTTGTGGGAGACGGTATTAATGACGCTCCGGTTTTGTCGCAGGCGGACATCGGGATTGCCATGGGCGGCCTTGGCTCTGACGCCGCGATTGAGGCCGCGGATATCGTAATAATGGACGACCGGCCGTCAAAAATACCGGTAGCCATTAGAATCTCAAGAAAGACAATGCGAATCGTATGGCAGAACATAATATTCTCGCTGGCGGTAAAGGCGGCTGTGCTTGCGCTGGGAGCGGTGGGTATTGCCACCATGTGGGAAGCTGTGTTTGCGGATGTAGGCGTATCGGTAATCGCTATACTCAATGCAGTGAGACTGATCAGGGGAGAAAAGACTAGGGTATAAAAATAACTTTCACGTCCCGACATGAGGATCAGTCGCACATTTCAGGGCACGTACGGTAAGTACTGCCGTACGCGCCGTTTTAGCTTATGTTGCAGACCAGAATCAGAACAGGGTCAAAACCGTCTGCACATGAAAAAACGGTGATATAATAATTGATGAAGAGGAGTTTAATATGGTAGTAGGTATAATAGGGGAAAGCTGCACCGGAAAATCCACCATCGCAAAACTGTTGGCTGAAGAGACCGGCGCCAAGGTATACTCTGGAAAGGATTATTTGAGGCTTGCAAAGGGAGAAGCCGAGGCCAAAAGGATTTTTATGGACATGATGCGTGACGGCGGGATATCAATTATCTATATAATAAGCGAGATCGAACATCTCGGCCTGCTCGCCGAAAACGCATTCAGGGTGCTCGTCACGGCGGATGTGGATTCGATAAAGCAGCGCTTTGCGAAAAGGCTCAACGGGTCGCTGCCCGCTCCGATCAGTGCGATGATAGAAAAAAAGCACGGCATATTTGACGATCAAAAGTATGACGTACTGCTGAATACGGATTTATTGGAGCCGGCTGAAGCAGTAAAAATAATTGTAAGCCATCTCAATACGTAAAGCAAGCCTTTCCGACAGTCGCTTAGGGGTGATGGAGATTTAAAGGCGGCCGCTGCGCAAAAACACTCCGGCCGCCATCCTAGCCTATGGCCGGCAAGGCCGAGGGATTCAGGATCGGCTTGACGCTCCTATATTCTTTTGCCATCCTAAGGGCTATCAGCCCGAGCGTATCCTGAACAATTGCATCGCTTGTTACGTCTATAAACAGCCACTTGCCGCCTAGGGACTGGCTTGTACTCCGAAAAAGCTCCTGTATATATGGTCCGCACGAGTTGATGATAAGTTCGGCGCCGTGCAGTTTCTTATCCCCGATAACCAACATACAGTAGAAGCGGCCGTTATTGGGATATACGGTACATATCGATCTGCCGCCCTTTTTATACTTTACATTCCATCCCGGAGCCATGGAACATTTACTGTACTCTACCCTTGGAGAAACCCCGTACGTACCCTCGACCGATGTGCAAAATTCACTCCAAAGGGGACTGGAAACGAATTTGTCTATATCCGACGGCAAGGGCGGGACACTGAAGGGATATAATTCGTTCCATTTCATATATTACAACTCCTTTATAGCCGTTATACTCTAAAACAGCATAGCAAAGATAAAATATCATGTCCACAATATAGCCTTAAGTTGCATTTATTCTTGCGGCCGGCGCCGTTATCGCGTGTTTTGCTATTGTTCCGCGCGTAACGCGGTTGTGGGTAGACCGGACGGCCTGTTAGGATTTATAAAAATGAATTAAACCAATTTTATGGAAAGCTTACTTGACATCGCGGAAACTCGTGTTATACTCAATTATGGAAAGCAAACTTTACATAAGGGGGCGTTGAATTGAAAAACAGGCTTGAGGAGATACGAAAACAGCGGGGCGTCAGGCAGGAGGACCTTGCCGCGGCGCTTGAGGTTTCGCGGCAGACGATAGGCTCCCTTGAAAATGGGCGCTACAATCCCTCAATAATACTGGCGTTTAAGCTGGCCCGCTATTTTCATATGAGTATTGAAGAGATCTTTATCTATGAGGAGGATGTATAATGAACAGGAGTGTGCTGAACTATGTGGTGACAGCGGCAGGCTTGCTGCTGTTAGGCGTCGGATTGTATCTAATAAAAGGTGTTTCAATTTCCCAGGAAATAATTGCGCTGCCATATATCTGCATCGGCGTCGGATGCGGGGCCTTTGGCCATGGGATGGGGAACATAATGAGCAAGCGTGCGCTGAAAAATCATCCCGATATTCAGAGGCAAATTGAAATTGAAAAGAAAGACGAACGCAATATAGCCATAGGCAGCAGGGCGAAGGCGAAGGCCTTTGACATAATGGTGTTTGTATTTGGGGCGCTGATGGTATCCTTTGCCATGATGGGTGTGGAACTGGTTGCGGTATTGCTGCTCGTGTTTGCTTATCTTTTGGTAATTGGCTGCGGAGTCTATTATCGGTGTAAATACGATAAGGAGATGTAAAAGAGCTGAATCGAATGCAGACCAGTTAGCAAAGCGCAGGGGGAGGCAGGCATGCTTCTCCTGCGCTTTGCTGGGCTAGTATGGCAACACCCACTAGGTTCTAAGAACTAAAAAAACGCGGAGATAATAATATAGACTTGGAAGCATAGCCCCAAAGTATATCCATCAAAAATCAGCGAAGCGATATATGATTAAAAACGTTGTTTTTCGGGATTCCCAAGGGGACTTTTTACAAAAAGTCCCCTTGGGCGGGGCATGGGGCAAAAGCCCCATGAAGCCGGCCTGACAGCTTAAAGCCCTATAGCGCTAGAGCAAGCTCAGCTGAACGGGATGGAGCGCCTTCCTTTCAACAGCTTTTGATATTGAGAGAAGTTCGGCAGGCATATCATCAAAAAACGGGGATCTTTCGCCGGAATGCAGCAATATAAGCTCGTCTCGCGCACGTGTAATTCCAACGAAGAAAAGCCTGCGCTCCTCCTCTATATCCGCCCGCCCGGCCTCCGCCTCAAGCGGTATACAGCCTTTGCCCGCCCCGCATAAAAACACCACGGGAAACTCCAGCCCCTTTGAGCCGTGGAGCGTCATAAGCCTAACGGCGCCCGACGGATATGTTCTGCCCGTACTCCTGGTCACATCCCCCTCCTGCCCATACGACACGTCTAACATGAATGATTCCATATTTTTATAGAACACGGACGTGTTGATAAGCTTTTTAAACTGTGCCGAGCTGGAAAGCCCTGTTTCCTCAGCCCATGCTTCCAAAAGCTTTCTGGGTTTCTCCCTTTTAACTCTATCCGCATACTTTCGTATAAGCGAGGCGCACAGGCCCGCCCTTTCGTCGCAAATGGCGCGGGCCGCTTCAATGCCGAATTCCGTCAACCCGCTTCCGCCGGCCCTTAGTCCTCCAAACAGCGTTTCAATGAACTGGGATATCAGTTCGGAGTGACATTTAAGCGCGGTTCGCATATATGCCTCAAGCGCCTGAACATCCCCCCTGTCCACAAGAAACCTGAAAAAGCACAGCGCGCTTCGGACGTCCCTGTCCATGAGAAAATCGTCCCTTCCGGATACGACGTAAGGAACGCTCTCCTTTTGCAGGCAGCGCTCAATCAGGTCGGCCTGCCTGTGCGTGCGGTATAATACGGCTATGTCGGAAAAACCAAGCGTGCGCGAAGCGGCGCCCTCGGCGGATATACGCTGGGAATCCAGCATATCCATGCCTCCTACGATACGGTTGATCTCCTTTGCCACAAATATCGCCTCTGAAAGCGCGCTTTCAGCCTCAATAAGCCTTACCCCGGCTCCGCTGCCGCGCACCGCACTTAGTTCACGCTTTCCTCCTCTGTTCTTCGAAATAAGGAGCGCGGCGCACCCAACTATTTCTGCGGTGCTTCTGTAGTTTTTAGTGAGCCTAATCAGGACCGTATCTGGAAAATCCTCTTTAAACCGTTCAAAACAGCGGGGATCTGAGCCGCGGAAGCCATATATCGACTGATCCGGATCGCCAATGATAAAGATGCTTTTCCCATGACTTCCCCAAGCGTTTATAAGCCTGTACTGTATGCTGTTTATGTCCTGGAACTCATCTGCAAGTATATGTGAAAAACAGCGGCGCTGAACGCTGCCCTCATCCTTTTCATACAGGCCGAGCGCTTTCAAGAGCAGATCGTCAAAGTCGAGAACGCCTTTCGCAATAAGCCTTTGCCGATACATTTCAAGCGCCTCCTCCGGAATGGCCGCGCCCTCGTTCAGCGAATCGCATTTAAGGGAGGAAACGCCCAATAGGAATTGAGAGGGGCTTAGCTTCATGCCAAGCTCGCGTATTATATCCCCCGCGATCTCCCGCGCCCCATATTCGTCTATCAGGGATACGCTTTCCCCCTGCTTTGATATAAGCTTTAGGCAGATCGAATGGAAGGTGCCAATATTCATCGCGTTCGCCGAGCGCTTATTGCCTAGCGCAAGACCTATGCGCTCCTTCATCTCCAAAGCCGCTTTATTTGTGAAGGTAACCGCCGTGATCTCCGAAGGTTTCACCCCGCGTTCATTTATCAGGTACACGATTCTTGAAACAAGCGTTTTTGTCTTGCCCGTGCCTGGTCCGGCTATTACGGCCGTGTGCGCGCTGCCCGACGTTACGGCCTGGCGCTGCGTTTCGTTCAGGCTGTCCAGCGGGCTTAGACCGCTGGACAGCTTCGTCTCTTCTTTCTCAGCGGCTTTGCTCATGTCCAGCCGTCTGGCGGCGGTTCCGGAAGCCGCGCGCTTTTTGGGTCCCTGAACGCCCAAAAAGCTCAGCTGTCCGCCAATGGTATCTATCTCCTGCCGGCTCAGCAGTTCTATTTTGCCATACTCGCCGTCATAGCCCGGGGTTCGCTGAACCCTGCCCATGCGTAGCCTCCTTATGCCCTCCTCGACGCAGGGTCCCGCCGCACGCCCTATGTCGGCAAGCTCGGCTTCCCTCAGTATATAAAACTCAGGGCCAAGCTCCCTGAGCATTAGCTCATAGAGGGCGCTCACCTTTACGCTTGCCGTTGAGCAGCCTGTTGACGCGGCTATTACCTCCGGAAGCGGCACAAGGCTTTCAAAGGGCTTAGCGCCGTCGGGCCTGAAGCCCTCATTCCTGTCCGCAAGCTCGTCCACGCGGTGCTGTACGCCTATGGTCAGCCTTTTCCCGCATATTGGGCATCTGCCCGAAGCCTCCTTCGTTTCCAATGGAGACAGGCATACGCCGCAGGCACGGTGCCCATCATAATGGTATTTTCCCTCCTCTGGAAAAAATTCTATCGTTCCCGTCAAGCCACCCTGGCCGTTAAGCGCTTTGGCCACGGCTGGATACGACATGTCCGTACTGATTATATTGGCCTCCCTCCCGAGTTTTGAAGGTGAATGCGCATCAGAGTTGGATACAAGGACGTATGAATCAAGGGCGGAAACGCGCCAGTTCATGGACGGATCGGATGAGAGCCCCGTTTCAAGTGCATGGATATGGCTAGACATGTCGTCAAAGCACTCCTCAAGCGAATCAAAGCCCGAAAACGCACCGAACAGCGAAAAATGGGGCGTCCATATATGCGCTGGGATGAATACCGCGCTGGGGCAGCAGCTAAGGGTTATTTCAAGCAGGTCGCGGCAGTCAAGGCCCAGTATCGGCCTGCCGTCGGAGCGGATATTCCCTATGGCCATCAGCCTTGCCGAAAGCTCCTCGGCCTCGTCAAGGCCCGGCAGGAGTATAAGGCTGTGCACCTTGCGCACCCTGCCGTTTTTTTTATAAATCGTACTTATCTCGCCAGAAACCATAAAACGCGGCCTGGAGTCTGCGCTGTTCCCAATGCCTTCAAGCCTGAATTCCTCCTTCAGCGCGTACAGCCCCTCCTCAGACGGCGTAAGCTTTTCCCTTAGTTCGGCCCGCCATGCCGGATGCGTAAAGTCCCCCGTGCCTATCAGGACTATGCCCTTCTTTCTTGCCCAAAGGTCCAGATACTCGGGCACACAGTCGCGGCTGGTCGCGCGCGAATATTTTGAATGAATATGAAGATCCGAAATAAACATATTAAACGGTCCGCCTTAAAACAATTATAGTGAAATTATATCCTTTTTATCGAACGTATTCAATTTACATCTGGGCCATTTATGTTATAATCAGTGTATTCGTTATAAGGCCGCACCCACATGCCGCGCCAACGTCTCCCCTTTCATCATCCTGGCCGGCGGTTAATTCTTTCGTCAATATGTTTAACGTCGGCCGCACTTTGCGTCTTTCCTCAAAATGGGGACAGCGGTGTAAAAATGTCTCTTAAATTTTGCGTCTATGCACCTTGGCTGTCCCAAAACATGACGGCAGGCAGTATATAACTGGACATAAGCTGATCGATGAACAATCTTTGATAGTTATTATTCCTTGTTGGCGTATCGCGTGCAGGTCAAGGTTTTGTTGTGGCATTAAAGGCGTTGGCTGTGCTGTAGCCGAAAAAAAGCGGCGCCTGGGCGCCATTTCCATAATAATAGGAATAAAAATCGAATTTCATCGTACTAATTATGTTGTTTTATGTCGTCTAAGGTTGACTATATCGAATAAGTGATGTATTTTGTATTTATAAATTGTTTGCACTATGTATTGAGCCTAAACCTATATTGGTCATAAGGCTTTCAATAAAAAACATGAAACCTTTCATGAAACAGCATTGTGCAGGATCACATGCATTCCACGAATCTAAAGAGGTGAACTAAAACGATGAGAAGCTTCGTAGCTGTCCTTATGGCCGCGTTTATGTTGGCGCTGAGCTTCGTCCCCACATACGATATATTTTTTCATTATTCAGTCGACGAAAACTGCGGCCGCTGTGGAAGGTTCAACTACGGCACCGTAAAAAGGGAGATGTATTTATACAACTATGACGATGGGAGACATGTATATGAAAAGGTCATTGATATGTTTTGCGTCCATTGCGGCAGCCACGCTTATGAATCAACCCGCAGGCTGGAAGAGCACAGGTTTTATTCCATAGACCTGGGCTGTAACGACGGCAGTCACGGATTTGTGATTGCATGCCGGGTCTGCCGCAACGAAAGCAGCTATAAATACATGATCGAATGCGACGGCCAGCCCCATATACGCATGACTAAAGCGGGAATTGATTTCATACTTGAAAGCAACCCGTGGCGGGAACCCAACGCGGAGGACTGATCTTGCCGGGCTTATGTTTTGTGGATATGCGCTGGAGGAATTTGCATTTATAGCGCTTGATAATACTAGGCGGCAACATAGAACAATGCGTCAGGAACCTGAAATTATTTCGTCGAGCCGCTAAACGTCACAGGCCTGGTTGTTAATCTTGGAGCGATCCGCCAAGGGGGCGTTAACATGTCGGCAAAGGTTGTTATTGGTTTTACTGTCGCGGGCATCTTTGTTTAATATTCCTATTATTCTTTTTTGCGTAGGGCTGTTCCCTGATGGCGGGGGCGGCCGGAACGGCAATATGTCTGTTGCTCTATGCATTGATTACGCTTACTCCTCCGAGCGGGTTTGTCATTCGAATTGCGCATCGCCGCGAATCCAGCAATGACAGGGCGTTTAACGCGCTTCTGGCAACGGTTGCGCCGCATTATGCCGTTTTGCGCATCGCCGCGCAAATAGCGGGACTGTTTTTGCTGATATGCCGTCCTATTATCAGCTTAACCATGCTTATTTGTACGCGCTGCTCCAGCAGCGCGTACATTTCATTCTTTTTATCACAGCTGCCGCTGAAGCTATTTATGGTTCTCTCCCTATCCATTGAATCGCTGATTTAATGGGTGGCAAAAATAGATTTTAACAGCGTCGCGCGGGCATATGAACCCTAAACGCCGTTTAAACACAGCTGATATCATAAAGGCGCCCAAAGCCCCGCGGGACGTGCGGATAAACTTGGCGCCATTGGCAAGGTGAGCTGCAGTCAAACGACGGCGGCCTAAGGCTGCTGTAAAACCCCTATACAGACCAAGCCGTCAGCGGCGCGGTCCACCCCGGCGGCTATCTCCTCTTCATGCCGCGCAGCATGGTTTTGTCTTCGCCGCTTACGCGATAGGATTCCAGCATCTTCTGAATAGCCTTGTTGTATGTGAAATTATCAATGGGCCTGGTATTGAGGAAGCTGAGCGTTTTATCCCTGAATTTTACAAAGCAGACCGACAGCGCCCAGGCTATTGCCATTTTGACGTAATATCCGTCATGGCTGATAGCACCATACCATCCCAGCACCTGGTCTATATATTCATCAGTCAAAAAATAGTTCATCAGGATTACGATGGCAAAGCGCAGCTCAAATTCCCTTGCTGAGCCTAAATACGGCAGAAGGAAATCATACATCCGGCCGCGTTCCTTTGCAATCCACTTCATGCTTGCGCAAACGACGTCGCACACCGCCCAGTTGTCTATCCTGGGGATATAATCCGTCAGATATTGAAGTCTTTCCTCAATGCCGCATTTCGCGTATGCTATTATCATGCCCGAAATCAGCTTAACCTCGTAAGCACTGTCATTTCGGGCAATGCTGAGAAATCCCCTCCAGTCTTCCTTATTGGCTATTTCCTTGGCAAGCCCCCTCATATGAGGAACTCTTACGCCGTATGATGTGTTTTGAGCGCCGGGTATCAGTCCTTCATTAAACCTTCTGTATTTCTCGTCGGACAGGCCAATCAGGCGCGATTTGAACTCGTCGTAGTGTTTTATGGTATATTCCATTGCGCGTTTGGGAGCGTGACGTCTCAATCCGCCCTATTATCAACCGTCGGACGCCGCGTATTCCCCTATCCTTTCTTTATTCGAGGCGCATTCGCCGTAATTATGTGAACATAACCACAGCCTGTCCGCAACCGGCGCCCACGGCTATGCCGCACATTCACACTTGGCCCAAAAAGGCCGTGGACATTCGCCGGATTTATCCGCCATGCCGGCCGGCGCGGCAGGGTTGTCAAGCGGCGGGCAGGATCTAAGACGCTCCGCATTGAACGGCTGGCCTTCATAGTATGCCATAAACAGGAGCGAATGGTAAGCCTCCAGCAGCGCTCTTTCGTGTATATTTGAATCCGAATAATGGAAAGCGCACAGGGCTTCATATCCGTTATGCAGATAGCGCCTTCCTTCAACTCTGCATCCCTTTACGCATTCGCCGTGGTGATCCATTGTAGATACAGCGTGCCAACAAAGCGGCTGCGCTACTTTATTGAGGTTACGGGTTTTCCCTCGCCCTTGGGGCTCCCGTGCGGCGGCAAACGCAAAGAAGGAAACCTTCACGGTTTTCACCCATTCTGACACTCATATCGGCATTTTCCTTTAAATCCCATACGGCCTTGGTTATAGTTTAACGCCGCGCAGCTCTCGGCGTCCTCGAAAAATTATCCCGCGCTAAGCAAAAACACGACATCTATGAAAGCACTGTTACCTTTTGGGACAGATCAATGGAAATGTCCCTTTATCCAGCCGCTAAAGTAACTTATCATTTTGAAGTAGTAGTATATGATGGAAGGGAATTTTTTGATTTGAAAAAGCCTGACTTTACCCGCGCGATCGTCAGTTCGGCCATTGATAAGGCCATTCGGGATATAGAAAACGACGCCAACCGCAGTATCCGCAACCTTATCGACCTTGTGCTCAAGTATACTAAAGGACGCTTCCAGAGGTCGCTGTTTAAAACATTCCAGGCCATGATGCAGAATGAGCACAGCGCCTACTACACCCTTGTAAAAAATATTGTCGCAAAGGTCGACCATGAAACCATAAAGACATTCGGCTTCAACCTGGGCTATAACGGGTGCACCAACGGCGCGAAGCTTATCAGGGACAACGAGTGCAGCTATGGCTTCAACATCCCCTGGGCGGTATCGTTTGTACTGGACCGTAGGGGAAGGCTCGGTGTGGATAGGATATGTCATATGGTGGAGCAGGGACGCAGTCTTGGCATATTTACGTATTTAATTTTTTGTAATAACGGCTCTGCTGCTGAAATCCCGCCGCTTTTAAGCGCATATCACGACTGCGCGTTTGTGCTGTTTACTGAACCCGCGTATCTCGGCAGCGCGGTACTGGATGAGGTTTCTTTGCATAAAAATGTGATGACTGCCGTTCTTTCGTCAAATCCGGAATTTGCCTTAGCCGCTTCGGAATTGCATAAAAGAAGGATGCTTTACTCCGCCTATTTATTTTACGGCGATGCAAACGCCGGCGCCCTTATGTCTGGGACATGGCTCGACGGGGTTGTAAACGCCTCATGCGCTTTTGCCGTGCTCATTCCCGAACCCTCATGCGGCGCGAAGGCCAAAGCGGCTGTAAGGCAATATGTAAACGACGTGCGCAGACGGCAGGAAAGCCCTGTTTTGTTGATGGATACGGAATCCGACATCCTTTTGATAGACCAGATCATATCCGAGGACTCCTGCTCAATAGGGTTCGGCAGCGACGGCGTTGCATTCGACAGCTTTGGAACGCTTGAAGGCACGGCAAACAACCTTTGGGATTTCAGTCTCATGCAAATATTAAGGGAAAATATGCAAAAGGACGTGTAGTATCCAGACCGTCAAAAACCCGGGGATTATCAAGGGCTTTTTGCCTCCGGCGGCTTAGAACCTTTTTTGCAAAAAAGGTTCTAAGAACTCCCAAAAATGCACAGGGATAATATAAACTTAGGTGCATCACCCCAATTTTACAATTCA
>UQXE01000021.1 GCA_900544965.1 uncultured Eubacteriales bacterium
TGATTTCGTTCGTCTCCACAAAGCCTTCGCCAGGAAGGTCAGGTGTAGGAGTAGGAACAATGGGCTCGTTGTTTACGTTAACATTGTCAACCCAACCGCAGTCGCTGCCGCTGTTAACGCTTCCATCCTTGGAATAGGTCCAGCTGAAGGTATATGAACCGTCAGAAGGAGCTGTCCAGGTGTAGGTAGCCCAAGACCTTGTTCCGCTTATGCGGTTAACCTGCGCACCGTTTACTTTAAATGTAAGCCAGTCGTAGTTGTTTTCAGAATTTACCTTCCAGTCGAACGTCATGGGCTGTCCGGCGGTCATCTCAACTGTTGTTGAAATCGTGCTAGCACCGTTGGACTGACCCTGTATGTTTGATACGGCGGATACTCTTCCGTCGCTGTCATCCATTATCCAAGGATTGGTAGGATCGTTCTGGTATGAGAGGTTGTTTCCTTCCGCGTTGAGCGCGTCGTCAATCGTTACAACGTTGACTGTAGCGGTAGCGGTGAAACCACCGTCTTCAGTCGTAGCGGTAATGGTGGCCGTGCCGGCGCCAACGCCGGTTACAACGCCATTATCAACTGTTGCAACATTTTCATCGCTGCTCGTCCAAATAATATTCTTGTTGCTGGCGTTTGCGGGTTCAACCACAGCGGTGATCTCAACCGGAGCTGCGCCAACATAGGTGTCGATTACAGTAGGATCAACGCTTATGCCTGTAACCGCCATGTTGCCAAGGCCGTTAACAGTAGCGGTAGCGGTATACACTCCGCCTTCAAGCTGATCGTTCAGAGTTACGGTTATTGTAGCGGTACCTTCGCCAACAACGGTAACGGTGCCGTCTTGCGCAACTGTAGCAACGTTTTCATTGCTGCTCTCCCAGTTAAGGGTATAGTTGTTCGCGTCGGCAGGAGTAGTTACCACATTAAATTTATAGGTGTTGTTGTTGTAAAGGTCTACTGACGCTGGATCAAGCGCAACGCCCGTTGCCGCAACGGGGGTCTGCTGTACTACCAAGTCGTTATTGCCTGCCCACAGCAGAACCGCGTCTCCATATGTGTCAACTGCCCCATGGATTTCCTGTGCCTTTAAGCACGCTTCCTCAGCTGTATAGAAGCGGGAAGGATCAGAGGGACTCTCTGTTACCAGGTATTCGCAGATTGTCGGCATCATAAGGCCATCATAATAGAAGGTGACGGATTCACTGTAACCTGCAACAAAACCCGCGCCGGCTGCAACCAGAGGATCGCACAGGCCGCGGGATTTCATACCTTCGCATATTCCAAGGTAAATGAATGTGTTGGGCAGTTCGCAGTACTTCTCAAAGAATGTACCTGTAATCCATACGCCGCCGCCGGAGAGCGCCAGGCGTCCCTCGGTTACGTCGATAGGATCATAATCGCTCATAAGAGGAGAGCAGATCCAGGAGGTTCCACCCGACATTGAGCCATGGCTGTCTACCAGAACTACGCCGTACTCACTCCACTTTTTGAAGTTTTCCACGCTGGCAAATTCGCCATACCGGCTGCCGTCGCCATAGTAGTCAAACACGACGCTCTCGTCGCCCAAAGCCTCCTGTATGCCTACGGCCGCCTCGTAATAGTTACGGGTCATGTTGCCGTCGCTGCCATAATAGGGGCTGTAGACGCCGATCTTCAGGCTGCCTACCGGGGTGATGTCCATGGTCTCGATCTGGTTGCCCAGAGCTTCGATCATGCCGTCGACATTGCCGCCCTTGAAGCCTTCCTCTTTGCGGTCGTAGATGTTGTAGACATTGCCCGTTGTGTAGAATCCAAACTGGTCGTCTTCTTCACGGACTATTTTCTCTACTTCATCCTGAGACGCGACAAAGTCGTACAATCTTGAGACGAGGTCCTTCTCCGGAAGCTTCTGAGCCTCGAGGCTTTCTTCCAGGGCGTTGATTTCGTCCCACAACTCCCAGGCTGCGTTAACAGCTTCTTCGGCCGTCAGCTTCGGAGCCGGTTCAATCGCGCTTGCGATGGAGGTGAGGCTCGGAAGAACCAGGACGACTGCCAGAAGTATGCCTAGCAGCTTTTTCCATGTCTTTTTCATGTGTTTTCCCCCTTTTTTTGGTATAGGTATACATGCTTTCATAAATAGCACTTTTATGATCGCGGTATGTGCCAGCTATGCTATCACACCCTTGTATACCCATTATTTATATTAGCACATATATTGTTTAAATGCTATACTATTTGAGTAATTTAATTCAAAAAATTTGTTGTAGAACCGCGCTTTTTACTAATTCACGCACGCTACAATGTGTCGATATTTTCTGTTTTTTCGGTTATCATTTGCCTATTGCCAACACCGCTTAGATGTATTATTATATAAGTTACCATTGCTTGATTCCGAACCGATTCGGGATGGGTCCATAAGCTGCCGAGCGAATTTTTATTAAGGGGGTCGATTGCATTGATACAGGTTGTTTACGGAAAAAAGGGGACCGGCAAGACAAAACATATAATCGACATGGCCAACGCCTCCATAAAAGAGGCCACGGGAAGCATAGTTTTCATACATGTTAATAAGGATTACATGTACGAACTTGAAAGGGGCGTTCGATTCATCGACTCCACCGAGTACAGGGTTAAAGGGCCTAAGATGCTGTCTGGGTTCATCGCCGGCCTTGCGGCGCAGGACTATGACCTTGAGTACATATTTGTCGACGGTTTTATGAAGATGATTGGGGAGCATTCGCTTGAATCCCTTGAAAGTCTATTTTCAGCCTTGGACAGCTTTGCGTCCGATTTCGGCATAACTATAGTGATCAGCGTAAGCGACCCAAGTGAAAATGCGCCGGAATTCCTCAAGCCATATATAACCTGGCATGGAAACTGTTAAAGTTCTATACATTCTATATCTTATTGCGTTCAATACGGCTTCCTTCATAATGATGGGAATTGACAAGAATGCCGCAATTAAAGGTAATTACAGAATACCTGAAAGAACCCTTATGGCGCTTGCCGCCTTTGGAGGATCTTTAGGAGCTATAACCGGAATGCTGGTTTTCAGACATAAAACCAAGCATAAAAAATTCGTCATTGGGGTTCCTCTGCTTATGGTTTTCAACGCGGCAATAGCCTATGTGGTGTTCGCGCTTGCCTAAAATTGCTTTTATACACATTGCGGTCATTAAACATAATATAAAAGTCTTGCATATATAATAATAAGTCGGGCGGCTCCGTCAGGGATGTCCGGCTTATTATCTTCAGCTATACTGATACGCCTATATATACAATGTCCCATACCAATTCCGCCGTCTTGATAAAACCGTCTGTTTTATGTGTGCAGCCTGCGTTTTATCGAATCCTTCATCCTAGAGTTTTTGCCCACTATAATCATGATTACGGATACGGCCAGGCATGGTATAAGCACAAACCATGACCATTGAGGCAATATCGATTCGTTCATGTAAAGATCAAGTATCATCTCTATCCCCATAATGTCAATGCCCACCGAACCGGCGACCCAGGCGGCGCACGCCGCTTTGCCAAGCCGTCCGCTGTGTATAAGCGATACATTTAATGACACAATAGCCGCGTTAAGAAGTATAATCGGCAAGGCAATCGACGAGAACCACTCGTCTCCCGGAAGCAGCAGATTTATTACGTATAAAAATGCAATCGCACCTATTCCGTCAAGAATGACATATACGATAGGATGCCACTTAAGCATGAACAGAGGCAGGACAAACATCAGCCAGCCAAGGGCAAGGGCGCTTAATACATACAGCGCCCAGTCGAGTTCGGCGCTATAAATCACATCCGCCAGGACGCATATACCCGAAACCAGAAGTAGCACAACGGTTATGATTATTGCGGCAAGCCGCCGCTCCATGCGTCCGGTTATATAATCCATGTGCACAGGATAAGGCTTTATCGTCCCTTCGTCATAGGGTTCCTTCGGATTCTGAGCTTCCACTCCGCACAACGGGCACTTTTTAAGGCTTTTTTCCAGCTCAACCCCACAGTTAACGCAATAAGACACAGGATATACCCCTTTCCGTAACGTTATCGGCCATACGGCCAGACGCGCTGCATATCGCCAGGATTCACAGCTCGTTGGATTCTATTTTAACCTTAATCCCCTGCTTGACAAGCGACGTAAAGAACAGCCTTTCCATATGGCTCTGGGCTATCAAGGACGACAGGCTGACGGATAGCCTGCCGTTCAACGTTGACGCGCCGGCCTCGAATACATTGAACCTGGCTGTATGAAGAATAAAATCAATTCTTTCAATATGTTCATACATGATCTCCGGCAGCGTTATCCTTCCAAGGTTGGAAAACGGCATTGTAAACGTCGATTCACCGCATTTCATATACGCTATAAACATTGCGGCCTTCTTGATAAACAGAGGCACCATTCGTATGACAGGGTTTCTCTCGTCACTGACGTTTTTGCTTATTCTGGCGTTGAGGTTTTTTTCAGTAACGTTCAGCCTCATATAATGATGAACCTGCGAAAGTATTTCCTCAAACGTAAACTCGCCGTATTGCGGATCTATCCCAGGGTTCAGATACTGGGAAAAGTTTCTTATCGTAGCAGTAGGATAGTATTTCCTAAGGTCTATAGGAACGCTTACCTTTACAGGGTACTGAGGCCTCCCCTCGGCAAGCTGAAGCCTATATGCGGCTTGTATCAGGAGCGAAACCATAAATTCGGTCAGCGTAGCGCCATATGAATGCGCCCGGCCAAGCGCCTGACTTACATCCATCTCGCCGGTTGTAACCCGCATAAGGCCAAGAGGAAGCCTAGTGCCCGATATGTGGTACGCCTTGCTCTCGGATCTGGTTGGAAGCACCCTCATCTTGGAAAACTTGGGAAAACTGTCCTGGATCTCCTCTGCAGCGGCGGAAACGCCAATATCTAAAATGCCGTGGGTGCATGGCACCTCATGTCCCTGCTCCCTGAGGTATTGCGCCAAAAGCGTTTTGAAGAAGACCATAGCGCCCCCGCCGTCCGTAACCACATGGTGAATCTCCAGGCTAAGTCTGTTTGCATAATAGCGTATCCTGAACAGGGGATCCCCTCTTTGAATCGGCGCGCAGGGATTAAGCGCATCAGGTTCTATCATAACCGGCCTGTCCAGCTGCTCCAGATAATACCAGAACATTCCTGTTTTAAGGCATACCATGAACGTTGGAAACCTGGGGGAAACCGCATCCAGCGCAGCCTGCAGCTTATCCGGGTCAATGTCCGAGCGCATAACCGCCGTAAACCTAAACATGGGCGTCCAGGCGCCCGTCTGGGTTACCGGATAAATCTTTGCGGCATTATCCAGCCTATACCAGCTTCGTCTGGCATGCGCCACTTCAGTCAACCTCCCCCGATCCAAGTCTCGTTAGGATGTAGTCGGCAATTCTCTCAAGGGCTACCGCTGTTTCCGGCACATCAAAGGTATGCCACACGTGCCACATCCCTTCCCATTCGTCAAGCGTTACATCTACGCCGTCCCTTGCCATATTTGTTGACAGCGTTCTGGCATCGTCCAAAAGCAATTCGTGCGTACCCACATGAATAAGCGTGGGCGGTATACCTTTAAAATCCCCAAAAACCGGCGATATATAGGGATTTTTCAAGTCTTTATTTCCAGTGTAGCATTCAACGGCTCTCTCCAGCTTGGCTATTGTCAAAAGCGGGTCCTTATCCCTCATCGTTTCGTAGGTCCTTCCTGACAGCGTCAAGTTGACCCAAGGCGAAATCATGACAAGGGAGGATGGCAGCGGCAGCCCCTCGTCACGCGACCTGATCGCGGCCGCGCATAAAAGCCCTCCGCCAGCGCTGTCGCCGATGAAGGTAATCCGCTCGGGCGACACTCCCAGGCCTAGCACCGTTTTATACACCTTCATAGCGTCGTCTAGCGCCGCAGGAAACGGGTGCTCGGGCGCAAGCCTGTATTCAAACGATAAGACGTTCATTTGAAGCGCTTGAACGAAGTCTACGGCCAGCACCCGGCTGCTTGTAAGCGAACCCGATATGTACGCACCCCCATGAAAGTAGATGGCCACGGCGTCCTCAGGCGAACTTTCATGGTGGAACCACTCCGCAGGTATGTCGCCAATGTCCCACCTGATAATATTTACATTGCTTGGGAGCTTTCTCGTCTCAAGCTTTCCCAAAAAATCAATCCCGTTCCTTTCGGACTCCAGGCTTAGGTTGTTGGTTATCGGACGCAGGCCGCGGATGGCTGCGCGGATGATTTCTGAAAGAGTCGTTGGCATGCTTCACCTCTTTGATTTAATAATTCTTCCACTATGGTTAAAACTTGGCAAGTATCTAATAATGCGGGCTGTCAAAACCCCTGGGATTGTCAAGGCGCAGCCTCTGACTTTAAATCCGGCGCTGACGACATGCGCGTAAGAGCCGGATGAAAACCGTGTGATTTTCATTGTTTTTGGGTTTTGCCGCTCGGGAGCCCGAAGGGCGGGAGACAAAGCCCGTAACCTCAAAAAAGTGGCGCAGCCGCGCTTTTGACACTCTGAATAACGTTCTCTAAGACCGGCTAAAAACGGGATTCCGCCATGAATCCCGTTTAGACTGCTTCATTTCATGCTGGTCACGACTGAACGAGAAACGCATTGATAAACGTGTCAAGGTCCCCGTCCATTACAGCCTGTATATTGCCGTTTTCAACGCCTGTTCTATGATCCTTCACCAGCGTGTACGGCTGAAATATATATGACCTTATCTGGCTTCCCCATTCTATCTTTTTCATATCGCCCTTTATCTCGGCCATCTGTTCCATACGCTCCCGCTCCTTAATTTCAAGCAGCTTGCCCCTCAGCATCCTCATCGCCGTTTCCCTGTTCTGTATCTGGCTGCGCTCGTTTTGGCACTGGACCACAATTCCTGTTGGCAGATGGGTGATCCTTATGGCGGATGATGTTTTGTTTACATGCTGGCCTCCGGCCCCGCTGGATCTGTAGGTATCAACCCTCAGGTCGTCGGGATCTATGGAAATATCTCCCCTGTCGTCTTCAAAGATAGGCGTAACATCCAGCGACGCAAACGATGTATGCCGCCTTCCCGAGGAATCGAACGGCGATATCCTGACCAGCCGGTGGACTCCCTTTTCCGCCTTTAGATATCCATATGCGTTATCACCGTCCACTTCAAATGTTACGCTTTTAATGCCGGCTTCGTCCCCGTCAAGCAGGTCAAGCGTCTTCACAGTAAATCCCTTTACGTCGCAGTACCTGGTATACATTCGGTACAGCATGCTGACCCAGTCCTGCGCTTCCGTCCCTCCAGCTCCGGCGTGAAGCGACAGCACCGCGTTGCTCGCGTCATATGATCCCTTTAACAGCGTTTCAAGCTTGAGCGCGTCAACCCCCCGTTCAAACGCGGCATATTCCGAAGCGATCTCGTCGAGCATGGACTCGTCGCCCTCTTCCTCGGCCATTTCAATAAGCGTTTCCAGGTCTTCGCCCCGAAGCGCCAGCTTTTCATATTTGTCAATCTTATTTGATATTGCCTTTATCCGCTGATTGACCTTGTTCGCGTTTTCGACATCGTCCCAAAAGTTCGGGGCCGACATGCCGTTTTCCAACTCTTCCTTCTCCCCCTTTAACCTGTCCAGGTCAAAGGGACTCACCTGCCTCTTTCAGGGTTTCGATTGTAGCCGCAAGCTGCTGGCGGTATTCGTCAAGCTGAACCAAAAAGATCACATCCCTCTAAAAATATTTTATTAATAAATCTTATATTACCCAATATTATAATGCCCTTTACTGGCTCCTGCCACAGCACTGTTTGTACTTTTTGCCGCTGCCGCACGGACATGGATCGTTTCGCCCCGGGGCCTGTTTTACGCGTTTTGGCCTATTTCCCTCTTCGGATACAGGTTCAATGGGCTTCGCCACCTGTTCGCGCTGCTGCGGCGCTACCTTCACCGTGGTGTGATACAGCGTCCTGACAGTAAGCTCGCGTATGCCGGCGACCATCTCGTCGAACATATCAAATCCGGCGTTTCTATACTCTATGACAGGGTCTTTTTGAGCCATGGCGCGCAGACCTATCCCCTGCCTAAGCTGGGTCATGGCGTCGATATGATCCATCCAGTGCGTGTCCACCGCTCTGAGAAGCCGTATGCGCTCCACTTCCCTCATGTCGATTCCGTGCGACGAGATTTCCGTTTCCTTTTCGCCGTATATCGCTTTCATCCCGGTCATTATCCTGTCGCGCATGGCGTTACGGTTCTTTATATCTTTCGCCAGCTCATTTGTCTGGAACTTTACGCCCGTGAGCTCCTCAAGGGACGCCGCCAAACCTCCTATGTCCCACATATCCTCGCTGAGGTTTGCCTGACAATATATGCCTAGCCTCGAATCGACGGCTTCCTCTATCATCCTCATTACCGATTTGGATATATCCTCGCCCATGAGCACCGCCCTGCGCTGTCCGTAAATGATCTCGCGCTGCTTATTCATTACATCGTCATACTGCAGGACATTCTTTCTTATATCATAGTTATGGGCTTCTACCCGCTTTTGCGCGGTTTCAATCTGCTTGCTGAGTATTGATATATCCATGGGGACGTCGTCCTCAGGGGCGAGCCGCATCATTATGCCCTTAACCCTGTCCGCGCCAAAGCGCTGCATCAGTTCGTCCTCAAGCGAAACGAAGAAGCACGTGGAGCCTGGATCTCCCTGGCGCCCCGCCCTTCCCCTAAGCTGATTGTCAATGCGTCTTGACTCGTGCCTCTCGGTGCCGATTATATGCAGGCCGCCGACCGCTACCACCCTTTCATGCTCGTCGTCGGCCTGTTTTTTATACTTTCTGTACAGGTCGTTATAGGTCTCGCGCGCCGCAATTACCGCTTGGTCGGAAGTGTCCGAATGGCTGTTCGCCTCTTCAATCATGAACTCGTCCATTCCCTGCCGCGCAAGCTCCTGCTTAACCAAGAATTCTGGGTTACCTCCCAACAGTATATCGGTTCCGCGTCCCGCCATGTTGGTTGCAATCGTTACCTTGCCAAACTTTCCGGCCTGCGCCACAATCTCGGCCTCGCGCTTATGATGCTTCGCGTTTAGCACCTCATGGTCGATTCCGCGCCGTTTAAGCAATTCGCTGAGCATCTCGCTCTTCTCTACCGAGATTGTGCCGACGAGAACAGGCTGCCCGGTTTTATGCACCTTTTCAATGGAATCTACAACAGCCTTGAATTTTCCCTTCTGGGTGCTGTAGATAACATCGTTCATATCGTTTCTGATAAGCGGGCGGTTGGTTGGTATCTCAACTACGTCAAGGTCGTAAATCCCCTGAAACTCCGCCTCCTCGGTCTTCGCCGTACCCGTCATGCCGGCCAGCTTTTTATACATGCGGAAATAATTTTGGAACGTTATGGTGGCAAGCGTCTTGTTCTCGCGTTCCACCTTTACCCTCTCTTTGGCCTCCAGCGCCTGGTGAAGGCCGTCGGAATACCTTCTTCCGATCATAAGCCGGCCTGTAAACTCGTCGACAATGATTACTTGGCCTTCCTGAACGACGTAATCCTTATCGCGGCTGAACAGCGCGTGCGCCTTAAGGGCCTGCATGATATGATGGTTAAGCTCCGAGTTTACCGGATCAGCTATGTTATCCAGGCCAAAATACTGTTCGGCCTTATCCATGCCTTGACGGGTAAGCGCTGCCGTCCTGGCCTTTATATCCACCATATAGTCGCCGCTCTCCTTCTGCTCAGCGCCTTCAAGCAGAATTTCCGATCTTGTAAGCTTCTCTATATTGGCCCCGCGTTCCAGTTTGCTGACAAAACGGTCGACTTTGACGTACATATCAGTCGATTCCTCGCCATGACCGGAAATTATAAGCGGGGTTCTCGCCTCGTCGATCAGGATCGAGTCAACCTCGTCAACTATGGCATAATTGAGTTCGCGCTGAACCATGCTCTCACGATAAACCACCATATTGTCGCGCAGGTAGTCGAAACCGAATTCATTATTCGTTCCATATACGATATCGCACGCGTATATATCCTTGCGCTCCGACGGCTCAAGATCGGTAGTAATGCAGCCCACGGTAAGGCCAAGAAAGCGGTGTATCTTGCCCATCCATTGCGCATCGCGCTTTGCCAGATAGTCGTTTACCGTTACAACATGAACACCCTTTCCATCAAGCGCGTTTAAATACGACGGCAGGGTCGCCACCAGCGTTTTTCCCTCTCCTGTCTTCATCTCGGCTATGCGGCCCTGATGCAGGACAATTCCTCCAAGCACCTGAACGTCGTAATGCCGCTGCCCTATTGTTCTGATGGCGGCTTCCCTTACAGCCGCATAAGCCTCCGGCAGGAGGGAGTCCAGCGTATCGCCCTTTTTAAGCCGTTCTTTAAACTCAGTTGTTTTTGCTCTGAGCTGTTCGTCTGAAAGCGTCTGCATAGAAGCCTCATATCCATTTACAGCATTCAGCATCGGCCTTAATTTTTTTATTCTGCTTGAACTCGTGTTTCCGAGCAATACATCAATGAATCCCATAACAGCATATCCTTCCAAAAGGTAATTCATAGTATTTTATCACGTTGCCTATTATAATACAATCGCCATGGCGTATGGTTTGCACTCTGGACACATTTAAACTTTTGTTACCCTTGTCAACTGAGTGTATAGATACCCTTACCCTTGATAAATAAATGACTTTATGATATCCTTCCAATATCCCCCATAAGGGGATATTGGAAGGAGTTATTACATGCCGAATAAAAAATTTCATAATCACACCGAGACAAAAAAGGTAGTTAACCGTATGTCCCGCGCTATTGGCCATATGGAAAGCATAAAAAGAATGTTTGAGGATGGATTGGATTGCTGCGACATTCTCATACAGATTGCCGCTGTAAAAGCCGCAATCAATAACATTGGGAAAATAATATTAGAGGATCATATCAGCCACTGCGTCGTTGATGCTATTGAGACTGGGGATACAAAGGTTTTGCAGGACTTAACCTCGGCAATCAATGTCTTTGTAAAGTAAAAATTAAGTTATGAGGCAAAAAATCAACCCCTCTATATTCTGGGCCATTTTAGCCGCCGTCTTATATGCAGCCAGTGTTCCTGCATCGAAGCTGCTCTTGCAGGAGGTTCCGCCCACGATGATGGCGGCCCTGCTGTATCTGGGTGCAGGAATAGGAATGTTCCTGCTTGGTCTTGTTCGTAAAAGGCTTATAAAGCGGCCGTTTAAACAGCACTTTGCCCGCAATGACTTGCCATATACCATAGGTATGATCATTCTTGATATTGCCGCCCCTATTCTATTGATGATCGGGCTTGCAAAAACTACGTCGGCAAACGCATCCCTGTTAAATAGTTTTGAAATCGTTGCCACATCAGTTATTGCCCTTGTCATTTTCAAGGAAGTCATTAGCAGGCGTCTTTGGCTTGCTATCGGTCTTATTACTTTGTCAAGCATATTGTTATCATTTGAAGATTATGGAGCTCTGCATTTTTCAATCGGCTCTATATACGTTCTTCTGGCCTGTATTTGCTGGGGATTTGAAAACAACTGCACTCGCATGATATCACAGCGCGATCCACTCGAAATCGTAATCATAAAGGGTTTTGGATCAGGTCTTGGGGCGCTGGTAATAGCCTTTACCGTAGGCGAACAGCTTCCATCTTACGAATATATTCCTTTAGTACTGCTCTTAGGCTTTGTATCTTATGGGCTGAGCATATTCTTTTATGTGTATGCCCAACGAAAGCTGGGAGCGTCCAAGACAAGCGCCTGCTATGCAGTAACCCCCTTTATAGGAACGGCCCTTTCCTTTTTAATTTTTCGGGATTTACCCAGTATTCTTTTTTATTTAGCTTTAGCGGTTATGTTATTAGCGACATATCTGACGTCAACTGATAACGCAGGTCAAATCGACGGGTAGTTATGATAATAAATGATAAGCAAAAATGGCGCTCCCTATATGGAATATGGAGGCCGTCGGATGCCGTTTTTTATCAACGCATGTATACGAGCAAGCCGTAAGCCGAGTTCTGTCTAAGTGTGACCATCTATCTTGGCCTGAAGTTGCCAGCAGGCTCTAGCGATTACAAGGAGCGTGGCGGGCCGCCATTAAATGCTCCCAATTCAATCTTGCTCCGGGTGGGGTTTACAGGGCGGACAAGTCGCCATGCCGCCGGTGAGCTCTTACCTCGCCTTTCCATCCTTGCCCCGAACGCTGAAAAACGGACATTTTCGCTCTTTATCGTTTGGGGCGGTTTATTTCTGTTGCACTTTCCTTGGAGTCGCCTCCACCGGGTGTTATCCGGCACCCTGCCCTATGGAGCTCGGACTTTCCTCATACGGGCCCTGCCGTATGCGGTCACATAGCTTACTCGTATTCGCGTCGCGATCAATTCATCCGGCTTATATTCACCGGTATTATGCGTCGGAATATAATATCCTCCCGCAGTTTTCACATTCCACTATCTCAGTTCCGTTTATGACTGAACGTACGACCGTAGTTGGCAGAGACATGTTGCATCCTCCGCACCGTTCTCCCTCCAGCTTGGCCAGTGGGACGACGTGTTTTTTTCTTATCGTCTTGTACCTTTTTACAAGTTCAGGCGCGACGCCTTTTTCACGGGTATCCGCCTCGGCCTTTGCCGCTTCAATGTCCGGCTTAGCCTTTTCAAACTCATCTTCGCACTGCTTATATATGAGGTTATACTCCTTGTTGGCCTTGGCCCCCTTTGAATAGATGGCTTTGGCTTCGGCTGCCGCCCTATCCAGCCATGCGATGGTGTCGTACAGCTCTTTTCTTACCGCTGTTATTCTTGACAGCAGTGATTCCAAGGAACGTCTCGCCTCGCTCATTTCGGCCGCGGTGCATTCCTCGTCTTCCATCATCAGGTCAAGATCCGATTTTTCAAGTTCAAACGCATGTTCAAACTCGTCGGCCATAGCGGCGAGCTCCTCGAAGCTTTTGCTTTTGGCGTCAACCTGCTTTTGAATGTTAGAAAGCAACTTCTGCTGCTCTGTAAGTATCCCGCGCAGTTTGTTGAGACGCACCCTAGCCGGGGACGTCACTATTTCCTTTTCCAAAGCGGTAAGTTTCATTTCCGCCTCATGATAGCTCAGCAAAGCGTCAAAGCTGTTCATAATCATTACCTCCTGCTTATACGGGACTTTATCTTGAATCGTCCCTAAAGCGACCAAAATGGGGATGCGTCATAACACGCCAATTTATATTGTACACCATCGGTCAATGCCTGTAAACGGTAAATAACGGACGGCAGAACAACTCTTTCCGTTTCATAGTGTCCTGCTTCAATCACGGCTAGCCCGAGGTGAATCGCCTCTATCGCCTGAGAATGCTTTATCTCGCCCGTAACATAGACGTCCGCGCCCTCATTGCGCACCATCTTTACGTCGTTTCCTCCCGAGCCGCCCATAACGGCGACGCGGGCCACCGCCACATCCGGAGCGCCCGCTATACGAACCCTGCCGCCAAGCCTTTCCTGAACATGGGCTGCAAAGCCGCGCAGCGTCGTACTTTCCGAAAGCGTCCCGATTCTTGCAATCCCTTCATTTCCTATTACGCGCGTGTTTATAACGCCCAGCGCCCCGCACAGCGCGTCGTTCACGCCGCCCTGCGCCGCGTCGAGGTTTGTATGAGCCGCAAACAACCCTATACCGTTTCTAGCCAATATATAAGCCGCTGATGTGCCGGGGTCGCATGGCGTAAAGCGCTTTATGCCACTGAAGAACATTGGATGGTGCGTTAAAACAAGATCAGCGCCCCAATTCACAGCCTCCCTTGCCACGGCTTCCGTGCAGTCAAGGGCAACCAGCACCTTATGTATTTCATCATGATCGGGGCCGACTAAAAGGCCCGGATTATCAAAATCCAGGGCCAACGCCCTTGGAGCCATGGCTTCGCATACTGACAAAAAGTTTTCAATTTTCATCATTATAACCCTCCATAAATGCCTCTATTTCATCCAGCTGCTTCAGTTTGATTATAAGCGCGGGCGGTCTTGAGCCCGCCGCCAAGGCGTGGGCAAGCCTTTTTTCAATTCCAAGCCTGTACGAGTTGATAAGCGTTGGGAGCAATGGATCGCGGTTTACGGCCATGCGCCAGCCTATATACAGCGCGTCCTCCGGAAATCCTTGCGGACATTGCTCGGGCGTTCCGTCATGCGCGCATATGACCTGATAGATCCTTCCTGAATCCAACACAAGCCTCTCGTCGAGTATATCATAATTATTCTGATTCAGATAACACCTCAGTTCCTCTGCGCCTCGCATTGGCTGCAGTACAAGGCGTTTCGCGCGGCGCGCCGTTTCGCCGCCCTTTTCAAGCATCTTAGCGATCAGCTCGCCTCCCATGCCCGCCATAATTATTCCATCCGCCTCGCCAGGGGTGAGAAACTCCAGGCCATCCGCCGACTCAAACCGGATATCGCTGGATACGCCGCATATTCTGGCCAGCCGCCTCGCCTTATTCAGCGATACCTCGCTTATATCGCTCGCCCTTACGCGATGCACGATCCCTCTTTGAACAAGCGCAACCGACAGCCTCCCGTGATCGCATCCGACATCGGCCGCATTATTAACGCCCGAAAGCATTTCCGCTATCGCTTCAAGCCTCGGAGAAAGATGCACATGCTTTTTGAGCTTAGTATCCATATCCTACACTATATCTCAAATCCGGCCTGTACGCAAATAAAATAAGGCTTTACCCAAAGGACGCTAATAAAACAGGACGGGCGGCCGCATTGGCCGCCCGAATAACAAGCGTTTTTGTAAGTTTCCCAGAGGGATAAACGTGAAAGCAAACGACATTGAAGCCATGACCGGCGATTGCCGACCCGCATTATGCTATCAAAGAGCGTATTTCGTCATAATTAGCGTCGTGTATGGCCAGGTTTATTCCGTCCGCAATTATTCGCGACATATCCCCTACGATGCTGTCAATGTCCTTAGGGGTCATGATCATAGGCCCCAGTTTTTCATTTATCACCTTCTCGGCAAGGCTCTTAAGGCGTTCCTCATCGTTATGCAGGCCCGTTTCGTCGGCCATCAGCTCAATAGCGTCCTGTACCACCGTACTGGCATAGACTACAAGCGGAACGCCTATGGCCAGCACAGGTACGTTGAGCGCCTCTGGGCTTATGTCAAGGCGGGTGTTTCCAACCCCCGACCCCGGGCTTATTCCGGTATCTGTAATCTGCACCGCCGTGCTGATTCGCTCTGAACTCCTAGCAGCAAGCGAGTCAATGGCAATTACAAGGTCAGGCTTTATATGCTCAACTACGCCTCGGATTATCTCCAGGGTTTCCACGCCCGTCACGCCCAGCACGCCGGGCGCTATCGCGCATACCGACCTAATGGGGTGGTCAAAGGCGTCTGGAAGATATTCGGTAATGTGACGTGTTACATATACCTGTTCCGCTACCCGCGGGCCAAGGGAGTCTGGAGTGATGAAGCGGTTTCCCAACCCCACAACCAGCACCGTCGCTTCATCCTTAAGGCCGCCTGTAAGCTGCTTTATCTCCTCGGCCACGGCCTTACTCAGCGCTTCAAACAGGTCAAGGGGCCTGTTTACAAGCTCGGGCGCGTCCAGCGTTACGTAGATTCCCTTCTTCTTTGAAAGCTTCTGTGCCGCCAGGTCATTGATGACCCGAATCCTTGAAACGCCTATCTCACCCTTTGATTCGTTTGTTTCTTCAATGCCAGGTATGCTTGGATTCAGCTCTCTTGCCTCCATTGCCAGATCTGTATATATATTTCGTGCCATAGGTAACCTCCTGTTTCCTGCTGAAATTCGGTATTTAGTGTTGCCATAACGGGGTGTTTTGATGCCAATCCCACAGTTTATGCGGGTATGTGCCGCCAGCTGCGATAATATAAGACAAAAAAAACGGCGTTTTCGCTTGCATCTCGGCTCTGCCCGTGTTATAATGCCGTTTGTTCGAGTCTCGCGTCCAAGGTTTTGGACTGCGTTGTAAATTTATTCGGGAGGTGAATTACTTGGCAAACCATAAGTCCGCTATTAAGCGCATTGGCGTTACGCAGAAAAAAAATCTTCGCAATCGCATGATCATGTCCGGCGTCAAGTCCGCTATCAAGAAGTTTGACAGCGCTTTGACACAAGGCGATGAAAAAGCCGTTAACGCTTGTTATCTTAGCGCCGTGAGCACCGTGGATAAGGCCGTCAATAAAGGCGTGCTGCACAGAAACGCTGCCGACCGAAAAAAAGCCCAGCTTGCCATTAAATTGGCGGCGAAGTGATTTCCCCACCTGCAATATAAAATGTTTTTGATGATAAAGGCCTTCTAAAACATCGGGTTTGGATGGTCTTTTAGTCATATGCGCACGGATGATTTCATGCCTATAAATGTCCCGCTTTGCTGTAAGTCCGGCGGAATATTTTCCGAATGTTTTTCGAACTTAAATCCCGCTTACATTTTGATTCAGGCTTCTTTGGCGTTAAAATAAGCCAAAACACGTCAAATTGCGTTAAAGTAAGACCCGTGGTAGAATTATAGCAAATCATTCATCATGGAGGAAAAGCTTGGATTCAGTAGTATTGTACATAACAGCGGCCATTTCCGCCGCGGCGCTGATCATTTCCGTTTTGGTTCTTCGCAAGCTAAACCAGGGTAAAACTGATAGGTCGGCTTCCACTGCCCAGTTTGAACAGGTCATTCGCGATTTGACTTTACGTCAGGAGGGGATGCGCCGCGAGCTTAATGATTCAATTAGGCTTCTTTCCGAACTTCTCTCATCAAACCAGAGGGCCTCGGCCGACGCTGCCGCCCAAAAACTGGGCGACATGGAGCGCGCGCTATCCTCAATACAGGAAGCCACCTATCGCAACACCCAATCCTCTCTCAGGCAGCTTGAAGAGCGGCTTAAGACCTTTTCAATGGAAAACGAGCAGCGGCTTGACAACATTCGCGCTGCTGTTTCCAGGCATCTCGCCGGCATGCAGGAGGACAACAACCGCAGGCTGGATGAGATGAGGGGGATGGTCGATGAAAAGCTGCAGCGCACCCTTGACGAACGGATGACCAACTCGTTCAGGCTGGTTAACGAACGGCTTGAGCAGGTATATAAAGGCCTTGGAGAGATGCAGACGCTGGCCGTTGGCGTAGGCGACCTTAAACGGGTGCTGTCCAACGTCAAGACCAGGGGTATCCTGGGAGAAATTCAACTCGGGGCCATATTGGAGGAAATCCTGGCGCCCGAGCAATTTGACCGCGAGGTGGCTATAAAGCGGAATACAAAGGTTGAATTTGCCATAAAGCTTCCTGGCGACAACGGCGATACCGTATACCTGCCTGTGGATTCAAAATTCCCCGTTGAGGCGTATCAAAAACTGATGGACGCGTACGAAAGCGCCGATCCAGCGCTTGTCAAAACCTCGGGCGCCGCCCTTTGCCAGGCGCTGAAAGTGTCGGCCAAGGATATATGCACAAAATATATCGACCCCCCTAAGACCACCAGTTTCGCCGTTATGTTCCTGCCAACCGAAGGATTGTACGCCGAATCCGCAAAGCTTGGCCTTATTGAGACGCTCAGGCGTGAGTTCAACGTATGCATAGCGGGCCCCAGCACTATGGCCGCACTGTTAAACAGCATGCAGATGGGATTCAGAAGCTATATTATCCATAAGCGCGGAGGCGAGGTATGGGAAGTGCTCAGCGAGGTTAAGTCGGAGTTTGAACGCTTTGCGGACGGTCTCAATACCGCTCAGGAGCGCATTGAACAGGTAAATAGGGATCTCGATACGCTTGTGGGGGTACGTACCCGCCAGATGCGCAGAAAGCTTCAAAAGATAACCGAGCATCAAATATCCAGCGGCGATGAAGGTGCTGTATAATACCTTATAAAACCAACGGCTTTTACCCGATATTTATACTTAGGTAAATTGGCTGTTATTCTGGGCCGCTGACGCCATATCAAGCTTAAGCGCCTTGTCATAACATACTGTTTGCCCGGGGCCATAATTTATATTTGACCGTTCCCCTCACGCCAGGGGTTGGCTTGCCATAATATATAGCATGACTTCTTTGCTTATCTATGACCACAGGCAAAACGGCTTCATTTGTCTGAATGAGGACGACTCCCCCCTCCCCTTTCTCAGATATGCAAACGTGCGTCTCCGGTCGTTTGTCCGAAGCGCCCGCACGAATCTTGCATGGACTGACAGAAGGCTTCTTGAGGCTTATGACGCCTGCTGCCACATCTGGGGAGCTCCCATACCCGCGCATCTCGCGTTCAGAAGGCTTGAAAGCGGCCTGCGCGCGCCGCATTCGCCTCATTACGCGGGGCTTTCAATCATAATGGGCGGGGGCATGGACAAAAGCGATCTCAGTGAACTTCATTCAATATGCCTTAAAATGAAGGACTTTGACCGTATAGCCCCACCTTATATCGCGCCTTCGTGGATTGAAGCCGCGCTCAATATATCCACATCCCAAATAGCTGGATATCCATCGCTCAATAAGGGGATGCGTGGAGTGCACGTACTGCTTTTGCAGGATGCGCTCAGGTTATGCGGCTATGTGGGAGACGGGGTCACCGGTACATTCTCCGAACAGACCGAATTTAACGTGAAACGTTTTAATCTGGATCACGGATGCGGAAGTGGAGCTATAGCGTCCCAGGCTACATGGAAGCTGTTAATGCGTGAAGCCATGCGTCAGATAGCCCTGGCGGATAAGGCCATGAGATAGCCCTCCATGCCGTCCCGATCGCTGACGACTATGCTGTTTATATCCAATAGATCGATCAAAAATGCCAGAATTACCGCTCCATAAAGGATAACGTCGTGCCTTTGCGCCAACAGCGGATGCGCCTCGCGGCGTTCGCCCATCGCTTCAAGGTCATATATCATCGTCTCAACGCTTTGTTTTGTAAGAACAGCGTTATTTACTATGCTGCTATCGTATTCCGTCAGGCCGGCGCTCAGCGCGCCTATCGTAGTTATGCTGCCCCCGACTCCAGTCCATGTATCCACTTTTTCCGATGCATATATGGCTGTTAGTTCTTTGAGCTTTAACTCCAGGACCTTGCGCTGCGTCAAAAAGCCGGCGTCCGCCGTTTCGGCATGGACCAAGTCCTTTGCGCGTACGCATCCCATAGGATACGACGCCCTGTCCGGCCCCGCCGCAATCTGGAACGACCCCCCTCCAATATCTATAAGGCCCCCGCGTCCGCCAGCGGCTCCTATATAGGAGTACTCGGCTTCCCTCTTGCCTGACAGCAGATCAATGTCTATCCCCGCGGAACTCCGCGCCAAAGCGATAAACTCGCAGCCGTTTTCAGCATCGCGCACCGCGCTTGTAGCGTATGCGTAAACCGGCAGCCCATTTTTAGAAGCCCTGTCTCTAAATTCTGACAAAACCTCTATGCTGTTGAGCATATTTTCACGCTTAATCCTTCCGGTATGGGAAAGTCCCTCGGCAAGCCTTGTTGTAACGAGCAGCTTTATATAAGAGCGCACAACACCCTCGTCGCATACTCCCTCCATATAGCGCAACGAATTGCTGCCTATATCAACAATAGCGGCCCTCGTAACCAACTTTACTATTCCTCTATATCGAAAATTATATCATCCGGCAGTACGAAGCCAAAGCGTTCTCTAGCATATTGAATCAGATAGTCGTTGCTCTTCACATAGTCGAGCATGAATTCAAGCTGCTGCTCTTCCCGTTTTTGAAAGTTATATTCCTCCTGAAGCGCCTCGTATTCAGCGTTTAGCTTGTCCATAGCGGCAAGCTGCGACGAAATGATGATCAGGACAACGCAAACAAGACTGACAGCGGCAAACATTATCAGCAATATAAAGGTTAGACGCTTTTTACGGGACCGCGCCATCAAGCATGCCATCTCCTTGATATAAAATGATATATATAAATAGTCTAGTTCATTTTATCTCGTTTTGCAAGGTTTTTTAATAGTTAAATAATTATGAACCCCGAAAATAAGCTCGAATATTGTAGGCATGGCAAGCTATTTAAACCATCTGGCAATCAATTGCTGGCAGGTATGCATATTGAAATCAGGCAAGAGAACACTTACCTGTTGGAATTCGTCTTATTAAGCTGTCCATGCCTTTTAGGCGGAAACAGCTTGTTTTTTAGTCTGCACAATGTGTCACGTATCAGCGCGCTTACAAAATACTGTTCCGACAGGGCGCCAATAAGGGCGCCTATTACTGTGTACAGGCGAAACTCGCCCTCGTTTATTATTAGCAGCATAACCGCGAAAAGGGCGCCCGCAAGCGCATAATATAACGCGTCCAATATTCCGATTATGATTACACTGCGAAACGGTATGCGCAACAGGCGGAACACATCATATAGAACGCCGATGAGTATTCCGCCGTATATAGTTCCCAGGAATATGGGTATCTGGGAGATCGTAGAATCCATTTACTTAAACATACGCGAGAACAAACCGCCCTTTGCTTCGCGCAGATCAGCGTATTCCAACGCTATGAGCTCGCCTTCAATCACGACTTGGCCATCGTCAAGGTTTAGCTTGGTTATGTGAAGGTCATTGCCCTCAATATGCAGTTCCCCCGCCTCCGTTACAAGCGAAACCTCCTGTTCATTGAAGTTGAGGACATCCTTTACGCCTGTAACGCTCATTAATTCCCTGTTGTCAATATGGATACAGTGCGCCCTCAGCCTTAAATTGGAACCTTCTATTATACTTCTGTCAACCATACGCTTGCTCCTTGTCCTTTTAATGTATGCGTGTTCCGTCATGCCCTGAACCCGCGTATGGTTAAAGATATGTTGTTGTGGACGGATTATTACGGCAAAAGCAAAAAAAGTATGCTTCGACATTTTGCAGGCGCATTTTTAAAGAAAATTTGATCCGAGAGGCCAAGGGGGCGTTTTTGTCACCTTAGCCTCTATAAAACCTCTGTTTTTGGCAGCCATTAATCCGGATGAGTTATATAATGCCCATTCGAACAAACATCCCATCCGCGCCGCCTTTGTATATTTCGGTTATATGCGCTTTGTTTTGGGCCAGGAACAGCATTCCGCTTATGGCCGCGTATTTGTCCCAATAGCCGCCGCTGTTGGCCTCGACTAATAATGAAATTCTTTTTTCAGCGTCGGTTTCATCCAGGGCGCATTTAAGCCTGCATAATGATTTTAAATAATATTTTGATATTACATCCGTAAAATCAAATGACATAACGTCTTCCGCAAACGATATAAAATGAGCAAATCCTTCGTCAAAAGTAATATACTTCAGCTTGCTTATATAATCGTCCTTTGTTGGACGGTGCCTGTTGTGAAGGCATACATGGGCGCTCTCGTGAGTGATAAGGCTGCGCGCCAGGCGGACTAAATCACTGCCCTCCTCTTTATACGCATTAAATCTTACAAGGTCAAAAATCACGAACTCTTCTCCATCATGTTCCCTTACCATGGCGTCATACGGAGGCGGGCACCCTACGGCAAGCAAAACGTTTATCCTCTTCATAACGCTTTGCCAGTTTGGGAATAAATCGCTGTAAAGGGCGCGATTAAACGGGACAAAATCCTCCAGGCTATGATTGATTTCCGTCATCACCTCTCTGACAGCCGGCTTTAGCGAAGCGCGGGGTTTAACAAATAGTTGCCGGCCCTCTTCTATTGAACTAAAAAGCCAATGCCCGCTGATTTCATTATCATTCAGATAGTCATTTACAATTCCGCTATCAATTATCATATTTAACTCCTGCAAATTTTTTGTTATATCACTGCTCTAAGCTGACAATGATAATTTTATTTAGTTAATTATACCATAATTGAATGCGGTCAATAAAAGCTCATAAAATTTTATATTTTTGTTAAATTCGAGCCCTTGGGCCTATTGACATTGGAAATTTAATCATTTAGAATACTTACGTAAGTATGGAACGGACGAATAGGGATGTCTGGCACAATGTAATACTTTTTATAGTGGTTTAAAGTTAATTATAGAGGGGTTTTGTTGCGCTTATAGTGAAGCAGACAATCCGATTTTTCGTTTTAGGTATATGATTAATCCATGTTTACGATAATAATAGAAGATTAGGAAGACATACTATCATAATTCATTTTTTAATCTGAGGAAATTCCTCTTAACTAAATAAATAAAAATTATATATAAGGAGAAAAAAGAATTGACCAGAGAAATGCTACTCGAAAAGAGCCTGCAGGATCTTCGTACTATTGCGAAACTGCAAGGCGTCAAGTCGGTCACTAAATACCGCAAAGCTGAACTTATTGAGATTATAATGGCAGGAGGCGTTACCGCCCCTGAAGGAGCGATTGATTCTAAATTTGCATCTGAGGACGACGAGGCTGTCATCGATGTACAGCCTAACGATCCTCGCGAAATCTCCGAATCAATCAAATCCGCGGATTACGACGTTAACTATCCCGAACCGCCGGTCCAGACCACGCCTATAAGGCAGCCGTATCCCCAGCAGCACACCCGTCCTCAATATCAGCAGCCAGCCTATAGGGACAACAGGGATAACCGCGCCTATCAGCCGCGCAAGCCCTATGATCAGCAAAATCAAAACAGGCGTGACAATTATTACAGGCAGGATGGCTATCAGCGCAAGCCCTATGATCAGCAAAACCGAAACAATTATTACCGCCAGGATAACAATTATCAGCGTGAAGGCGGATATCAGCAGCGCAATGATTATCAGCGGCAGGACGGCTATTACAGGCAGGATGGCGGCTATTACCGAAACGATAACTATAGGCCCAATAACAATTACGATTACCGAAGAAACGATTCCTACAGCGTGTATGAAGAAACTTCAGACGACAGCGTATCAAAGGGCTATGTTCCCCGCGACTATATAGCCGGCCGTAACCCAGCCGTAACGGAGCTTTTAAATTCAGGCGACTGTTCCGACGTTGCGGGAGTACTCGAGGTTCTTCCCGACGGCTACGGCTTCCTCAGATGCGCTAATTACCTTCCCGGGAGCGATGATATCTACGTTTCCATAGCTCAGATAAAACGGTTTGGCCTTCGCACAGGCGACTATGTTAAGGGCAAGTCCCGTCCGACAAAGGACGGCGACCGTTACCTCGGCCTGCTCTATATTGACGAGGTGAATGGGGATAAACCCGATGATATGGTATCCCGGGTTCCGTTCGACGAGCTTATTCCAATATACCCAAACGAAAGGCTGACGCTGGAAACGAAAAACCTGAACAGCCGTCAGAATCTTGCCATACGCCTGATAGACCTTATCGCGCCAATCGGTAAAGGCCAGCGCGGAATGATCGTAAGCCAGCCTAAGGCGGGCAAAACAACGCTTTTAAAGGATATTGCCAACGGGATTACGGCAAATCATCCGGACGTGCACCTTATCGTGCTGCTTATAGACGAGCGCCCCGAGGAGGTTACGGACATGAAGCGCTCGATAAAGGGCGAGGTTTTGTTCTCGACGTTTGACGAGCTGCCCGAGCACCATACCAAGGTGGCGGAGATGGTTATGGAGCGTTCAATGCGCCTTGTTGAGCACGGCAAGGACGTTGTCGTGCTTATGGACTCCATAACAAGGCTTACAAGAGCATATAACCTTACCATTCCTCCAACGGGAAGAACGCTGTCAGGCGGCATGGACCCTGGAGCTCTGCATAAGCCCAAGCGCTTCTTCGGCGCCGCGAGAAATATTGAAAACGGTGGCAGCCTTACCATTATTGCCACCGCGCTTACGGAAACCGGAAGCCGTATGGACGATATGGTGTTCGAGGAATTCAAGGGCACGGGCAATATGGAAATACATCTGGACCGCAAGCTGTCTGAAAAGCGCATATTCCCCGCAATAGACATATATAAATCGGGAACCAGAAGGGACGATCTTCTTCTTGATAAGGAGGAGCTGGACGCGGTCTATATGATAAGAAAGATGCTGTCCAACGGAAATAACAACGAAGTAACCGAACAGCTTATAACCATGCTTGATAAAACCGATACGAACGAGGAGTTTGTAAAGAATCTTTCGACAAAGGTCAAAACCGTCTTTGAAAAGGAGGGCTTCACCCTGGGTAAGGCTTTCTGATACGGTTTGTGTCATAAGGCGTGCGGGGGAACCGCAGAGTCTATGCCTCTGCGGCTTTCCCGTCAAGCTATGGATAAAATTATATATCCCAGTCATAATACTAACTAAATGAGCAATAGACATTGAAATTACAGATTATGGCACTATAATAATAATATAGGCACTGAAAGGAGTGGCAGTTATGGATATCAAAGTTGCCGAGATGTTGAATACACAGATCAATAAGGAATTCTATTCCGCATACCTTTACCTTGATTTTTCCAACTATTATGAGAGCAAGGGATTGAGCGGATTTGCAAACTGGTACATGATTCAGGCGCAGGAAGAGCGGGATCACGCGTTATTGTTCTTAAGGTATCTGCAAAACAATGATTGCGCGGTAAACCTTATGCCTGTGGACAAGCCCGACAAGAATTATGGCGGCTTCTCAGATCCCCTTAAATATGGGTTTGAGCATGAGAAATACGTAACAAGCCTGATAAACGATATATACGAAGCCGCATATCAGGCAAAGGACTTCCGTACCATGCAGTTTCTCGACTGGTTCATAAAGGAGCAGGGCGAAGAGGAAAAGAACGCATCCGACCTAATAGCGAAGTTTGAATTGTTCGGCGGCGACCCAAAGGGGCTTTATTCACTTGACAACGAGCTTGGGCAGCGCGTATATGCAGCTCCGTCGCTGGTTCTTGATTAAAACCCATTAACGGTTGGCAAGCGTATTTGGATAAGAGCCTGTATTCATATGAATCGGATATAGGTTCTTTTTTATTTAAAGTGAGTTATAACTTTAACATTAAAATATTTTTTATTAAATGAACAGAGAAGGAATGCCTGATATCTTCTTATAGACGTTTATAAAAGCTTCTGAATATGACTTGAAATAAGGACTGCATAGTAAGAGTGTAGACGCACTTGCGTAAAAATGATTTGTTGGGAAATGTACCAAACCCTCTTTATGTTTAAAATGGTTATACATGTGAAACTCTGGATTAACATAGAAAATGAAGTTAATTATGATATAATTCAATTATCAAACATAACTACGTTGTTTTATATAACATCTTCTTTGAAAAAACGGTTGACTTCTATTCTGAAAATGGTGCTTGTGCTTATATCGTCCCAAAACTGTTTACAAGTCATTATAAAATATTGGCGTCAAATGGACGTCGAAACACTATTTTCAGTGCTTGAAATCAAAATCCCATAAGTCGGAAAAACAAGCAATTATGCGAATTATTATAATTTTTGACTTCACAATACCTCAAAACACAATACTGTTTTTATTATGGTATTGAAATTTTATTCAGACAACTTTATCATAAGCTGTTTAAAGCATTTGCTGATTGTCCCGTCCGTCGTTATTTTGCCTCCTTACTATGCCCAGGCTGCAACTCCATTTTTAGGCCAATGTATTTTCCAGCTTCAGTAGATATCGTTTAGGCTCCAACCCAACGGCAAATCCGCCGAGACCTCCGTCATTCCTAAGCACCCTGTGGCAGGTCGCCGCAATGAGCAAATGATTCGCTGAACAGGCCCCTCCTACAGCGCGTGCGGCCATTGGCATACATATAGCTGCGGCGACCTGTGAACAGCTCATTACATTGCCATACAGGATACCCATGAGCGCTTTCCATACCCTGTTTTGAAAATCCGTACCCACAAGCAGTAGCGGAAGCTCGAAACGCTTCCTTTTTCCTGTAAAATATTCGCCTAGCTGGCTACAGAGGAGCCGCTCAACAGTTCCGTACTCCTCTCATATGCATCGAAAAGGCGGCTCTACAAGGAGATATGGGTTATGCGCCCTCATTCTCAGCTATAAATTCTCCCTATCTGAGAATCAAATTCTATAAAGGGTTTCATAGTACCTTCCTTGCCATTTGCCCGAAAATCAACATATACGAGTAAAAGCTTCCCACACTCATTCCGACCTGTACTTTTTCAGCTCTCTGGCCAATACCTTTAGATATGTTTTAAGCTTATCAAGTTCCTCCTTACGGGCCTTAAGCTCGACTCTCAATCCGTGGCACTCGACTTCTCGCTCATTCAATTCATGTCGGAGTTCGTCATAGTCCGCCCGAGGGACGACCGCTGCCGAAAGGTCCTGCCGTCCGCCTCTCCTGTTTAGCTCATTCAGAAGATTTTGGTATGCCTTTTCGCGCTTTTCAAACTCCAGTATGATTTCATCCAGGAAGCCGTCCACTTCCTCCCTGTCATATCCGCTGAAGGCACTTGAAAACTTTTTGTCAATTATATTTTTTCTTTTCATACGTCCGCTTTCCAAATCATGTCAACGGCAAAACCGCACAATACGATGGATAACCAATCGAATTAATCCGTTGAGTCCTGAGCACGCTCTAAGTTAAACAAATCCGCCGCAAATTCGGAAATGTTCCAAACCTACGGCGGACAGTCCGCTTACGGCATGTCGTCCGGCTGGGCCGGTCCATTGCCCACCACCTCACAGTTTATAGGAGCCATGAGGTATATTCCCGTTTCGACCTTCTTCAAGGTTCCTCCAAGAGCATATATAGCTCCTGCTATGCAGTCGATAATCCTCTGAGCGGTTTGCACATCGCTCTCAGCCATTTCCGCCATATTGACTATGACGGGTTTGCGGCTCTTGAAGTTATCGATAATACTCTTCGTATCCTCATAGCCGATTGGGCAGTATATTATGACCTTCTGCTGGGCTGCTGTGGGTAGGCTGACCACATTAGCCCTGGAAGGCGCCTTCTTGGACTTGCCGAAGGAATGTACGGGTGCCTGCTCTTCGATCTGGTCCTCATAATCATCTTCGAATTCGAACTCATCCTCGTCGTCGAATTCCTCATCCTCGGCAAAGCCGATGTTTTTTAGGAACTTATTCAGTTTACCTGCCATGATGATTCCTCCAATCTTTTGTTTCGGCGCTTGGAGAAATAGTCGTTTTACCGGCATTACCGCTGTATATATGTATGCGATGCCGGTGCGCGCTAGATTCTGCCGCCAAACAATGCCGTGCCTATGCGCACCATGTTTGCCCCTTCCTCAATAGCTACGCGGTAATCCCCGCTCATGCCCATGGATAGGTATCGCATCTCCACGCCTTCTATCCTATCCTGACTCAGCTTAATGAACAGCCTATGCATAGCGGAAAAATATTTCCGCGCTTCCGGTTCGCCCATTACCGGGGGTATGCACATCAGCCCCTTTATCGCAATGCCTGGCATGGCTGAAACCGTTTCTAACAAACAGGTAAGCTCGTCGGCCGATATGCCCCCCTTTTGAGGTTCGTTTCCAATGTTTACCTCAATTAGAACGTCCTGCACAATGTTGAGTTCCGCCGCGCGCCTGCTTATCGCGGACGCCAGCGGAAGCCTATCCACCGATTGTATGAGCGCTACCTTGCCTGTCACATATTTTACCTTATTTGTTTGGAGTTGTCCAATAAAATGTTTTCGTAAATTTAGCGAATCGTAAAAGTCCAGCTTGCTGAGAAATTCCTGAACACGATTTTCTCCTATGTTTGAAATACCCGCGTCAACCGCGGCCTGTATCCGTGAGACGTCTACGTACTTTGTTACGGCAATTAGTTCTATATCCTCCACATTTCTTCCAAAAACCGCCGCTGACGTTTCAATATTTCCCATTATTTCGTTTAGATTTCTCCTTACGTCAATCATCCTGTTATAGCCTCCTTCAACTTGGTCCACAGGCTGACGCCCGGCTTGACAAAGCGCTGGCCTTCCGCAAGCGATCCCTCTTTCGGCCTTATAATAGCTTTTCCACCCTCTATCCCAAGCACGTCAACCTCCACGACGGCCTTGGAATCGCCCATGTCTATTTCGATATACGGCGATCCGTATATGCCTTCTGAATTTTTCTGGACGCGGAGCGCATCCTCATCAACCTTAATTCCCGACGCTTCAATCGATACGTTGGCCTTTATCGACCTGATACCCATAAACGGGCCCAAATCCGTAGAAAACTTCAGTATATTTACAACTTTGCTCCCTGAAATGACAGGCGCGAGCGCGATACCGCTGTAGGTCGCTGAAAACCCGTCGAAAACAACTGAATACGCCTCCCCTTCGACAACCCTGAGAGGGTCGTAAGCATTGGTTAAAAACGCGCAGTACCATTCGCCGTCCTGCACCAGCCTGTATAAAAGCGCCGAGCCGTCTTCGGGGGAAGAACCGGCTCCCGTTCCGCTTAAGGCCCGCGATACCAGGTCAGAGGTTATCATATCAAGCTTCTGGGCGTTGAGCGCCTGCTCAAACCCATCGAAATAAAAGCTTACCTTGCCGCTTTTTGTAGCTACAATGCTGCTTGACCATTGTGATATCTGAGTCTGCCGTATTTCCTCCTCGGCATAGAGGGAGGAGAGCTCTTCTGAGGCGTATACCTTGTCCTTCAACCTTTGGCTACGCTCGCTCAAGAGGCGCTTGAGCTCTAGTTCCAGATCCAGAAGGTCCTTTCCTGAATTCTGCATAATGGATTCCCGTATTGATCTTAATACCACAGTAATGCTAGCGTTAATGCTGTCAAGGTCCGCGTCGCTCACGCCGGACATAAGCTCTGACTGCTTCCTATATATTTCGCTTTCAATCTGAAGGAGCGACTGCATCATATCATCGCTGTAACCCCACTTTAATACCTGGGCTATTGGAGCGTCTATATCTACATGCTCACCCTCCTTTGCCAGATATATCAACTTGTCATACTTCTCTACCGTAATGGATTCCTCATTCCTGATTATTGCGGTGCTCACATCCCTGTTCGTTCCAAAACTACCGTATGAAACTACGCCCCAGCTCCTCCCCGGTATGAATAATACCAGCAGCCCAATAATTGCCGCCGCCGCCATAGCGATGAATATGTAAAACTTTGGCTTTAGCTTTAATCTGGTCCTTTTAGTCATGCTACCTCCATTCGTCCACGGGCGGGATGCGGCTTTCATTCCCTGAGAGCCGCTTCTAAAACCCGTTGCCTCACGACAGTTTAACGCCCTTAATTACAATATTTTATATGAATTAAAGTGTTTTTTAAAGTGCTATTGAGCTATGTACACAGAAAACTTACAAAACATTTGGAATTGCTCGCCCGGCAGGGCCATGCGTTCCTGATATTCAGCATGATAATTTAGTCTGGCGTCAGCATTTTAATGATTAAAGCTTGAATTTCAACTATAGCAGATTAAAAAAACGCTTCTTAGATAAAGCGCTTTCAGTGATTTGGACGTACATGTACGAAAATTTTCGGCTGCAATTCTGGGACCCTGCGGCTATAATCGCAGCGTCCCAGAGCTTATTGTTTATATTCATCTATATTCATCCATCTTGCCAACCAGCCGCTCACAGTCCTTGCCCACAAATACAGTGCACAGGCGGCTAAAATCCAGCACCTTGGGTATTATCCCGTTTATATCGTCCATAGTTATGGACTGTACGCGCTCCAGTACCTCGTGCTCTGAGCTTACCTTGCCTCTGAGCAGGGCGGATTTCCCTATGGCTGACGCGTGAGACGACGTGCTTTCAAGGCCGAGTATATAGCTTCCCTTCAGCTGCTCCTTGCTTCTTCTCAGCTCGGCATCGGTTAAGCCATCCTTTTTAAGCCTGTATAGTTCCTCCATCATTATGTCGATTACCATTTCCGCCTGCTTGTCTCCGGTTCCCGCGTAAAGCCCGAAATAACCCGCCGTGCAGTATGATGTTGGAAATGAGTAAACCGAATATGCCAAGCCCTCTTCCTCCCTTATACGCTGAAACAGCCTTGAGCTCATGGTTCCCCCAAGGATGTTGCTGAGGGCTACCAATGGATACTGGCCTTTTGTATCCATTGGAAACCCCGGAAGTCCCAAACATATATGAACCTGTTCTATATCCTTGTGTATGGATCTAATGGCCCTGTTCTGCCTCATATTGCCATAATTCCGATCCTGTACGGCGTTGGCGATAGATACGTCCTTAAAGCTTTTCTCCAGGACTTCAATAAGGCTTTCCCGCTCAAAATTGCCGGCGCACGCTATGACCATATTTCCGGCTACGTAACGCTTAGCCATGTAGTTGATCATATCGTCCCTTGTCATGCTCATAACGCTTTGCGTGGTACCCAGTATGGGTTTTTGCAGGGGATCGTCTTCAAACATCAGAGAAACTATAGATTCGTGGGCTATGTCCTCGGGACTGTCGGCAGCCATGTTTATTTCTTCAACGACCACACCCTTTTCGCGCTCAATATCATCGTCTGAAAGCTTGGAATTCAGCGCCATGTCCGAGATCATGTCCGCAGCCAGGGGAAGATGCTCGTCCAGCACCTTTGCATAGAAGCATGTACATTCCTTTGATGTAAAGGCATTTAAATTTCCGCCCAGCGCATCCATCTGGGAGGCGATCTCCGAAGCTGTCCGGTTCTTTGTGCCCTTAAAGATCATATGTTCAATAAAGTGCGAAATGCCGCCCTCGCCCTCGCCCTCGTCCACGGAGCCGGCCTTCACCCATAAGCTGATGGATACCGAACGGTAATCCTTGAGCCTTTCCGATACGACACGTACCCCATTTGACAGCTTGTCCTCAAATATGTTCATCTACTGTTCTCCATTTCGTGATTTTTCTTTAAACTTCCAGTCAAAACCGACTATAGCATAATCACCCATTATTTATTATCTCATCTGTCGTCACGACATGCAATCCCTTACTTTCCAGCAATTCAAACAGTCCGTCCAAAGCCTCGGCTGCCTGCTTCGTAGGCTGCATCAAAACTATATTGCCCTGTGCAAGGGATTCGGCGCGCTTTACTATGTCGCTGGCAGTACCCTGGGCGCAAAGAAGGTCCACCGTGCCCATGACATGCGTAAGCCCTAGTTTTTTTGCCGCGCGGGATGATACGGAGTTTCGCCGGCTTCCCGAATAATATATTTTCGGTTTTATGCCGCTTATAGACTCTATTATGCCCGCAGCGTCCGTTATATCCTGCATGACCCACGAAAGATTGCCGTCTTCATAAGGATTGTTTCCCATGGTCCCTATTTCGTGGCCGTCCGTAGCCATCCTCATAAGTGACGCCGGATTGGCCGCGGCCCATTCACCGCTTACAATGAACGTAGTCTTAACGTCGTGCTCCTTCAATTTATCCAGTATATCATGCATCGACTTGGCATTGTAGTTCACAATCCACTGCAAGGATAGTTTTTCCGACGCTTCCCCCCTGTATACTGGGCTTCCAGATGTGGGAACCGGCAGCATATCCGGCTGCGAGGTCACCAAATATAATGCCGCTATAATGAGAACAAGCAGCATGTTAAGAGCAATGCCCACGCCTTTTTGTTTCTTCTGTACCACGTTACCCCTCCATCCTTTAACTGATATATGGTTATTCACGGACGGCGGCGGGTATTACACGCAATGGCCAAGCGGAGACGCTTTCATAATCTTTTGCGTATGGCTTATATGGGATTCATATGACTGGCTCAACAATATCCATGCGATCCGCCGCCCTCCGAATTAACGGTCCCAGGCGATTATGCCGCAAGGTTTAGAATTATTATTTACGCTTGCCCGGATACAGCAGCTTCTTAATTATTATACTTAAATACACTTACCCTCGGTTGACAAGGGTACATTAATGCGAAATGCAGCTATATATAGACTGAAGGCGGTATTCCTTATAGGTAATGACAATCTTAGCAAACTCAACATTTTTAAATATTATAACCTCAAGAATAGGATGTTTTCGAATCTCTTTGCTTCGAGTTTATTCGTCGATGATTATCGTATATTGTCCTTTAAGTCTTATAAAAACTTGGTTAAGGCAATGGCAGGGTTCAGACTGTTTGTCCGATAGATATATTCATATAAATCAACAGTTATATTATCATATCATTACCATTATATAGATAGGATTGGAGCCATTAAGGAGCACGTAAATATCTTATTAAATACTACAAGCTACCCACTTTAAGTTCAGCATTAAATGCATTTATAAGTTCTGCGAACCCGCAGCTGGATATGTTATGGCTGTCCATTACAAAAATCGTATCTTATCAATGTTTAGTGGAACCGGCTTATAATGTTGAGGCGCCGGTTTGCTTTCCTTAGAGGCCAGGATCCGCATATGAAAATACTCTGCACAGCGGCTGAGACACTGACGATGATGCCCTTTCACACTCCTATCCGCTCAGGGAAAGCGATATACCTTTTACCCTGCGCGGTATCGCGCTATGGTGTTCATATCCGGACCCGCCTTCCAACATGCGTTTAAGCGCGTCTATGTCTAGATGTACGCCGCTCAAAAGCGCGCTGTTCTCGTCAATGGACCCCGTACGGAATTTATTTTCCAGCAGTCCTATCCTATGTCATATAACATAGCCGCCATAATCGTTTTATTGATAGTAACCCGATTTCATATCCCACCTCCTGTTGAGTTTTTCTTTATACGGGTTTAAGGCCTCAGTCCTCTGGTATAGTTGGTATAGAGTATAAAAGTGTGTTCAATCTCTCATAAACCGTTACTATCATGTTGGAATAACTCGTAGTAGTACCCAATGTTCCTTCTATATGACCTTTAATATAAATAATGCAATATTTTTTCATTTCTTCACAAATTTTCGAAATTAGTTCGTATGTAGACCTTTCAGCCTGACTGGATGTGGCCCCGACTTCATATATTATAATATGCGTCCCCCCATTCTCGTTATTTATAAGTTCCTTCAAATAATCAGGCGATGCATTCGCTGGAATGATTCTGTCTTTGAGTTTATTGAATCCCATTTCTTTCAAAGAATCAATTACCTCTGACAGCTGAGTACAACTACCTGTTCGAAGGAAAAGGATGGCTTTTTGTTTCGCTTGGGATTCCTTGTTGACACATGATTCAAGGTATTCACGCTTTTCTTCTCCGCCCAGCAATATGTTTATTTGCCGGTTTACACGGCCGTCAATACACTCCTTATAATTTTCTTCGATCAGATTTTCAACATCCTTGCGCCTTTTTAATCCTAAAAACCCAAGCATTGCAACAGCGATTGCAGCGATAGCGCCAACCAGCCAAATAAGCTGCTGCCGCTGCTGTTCAATAAAATTTCTGTGCTGTGATGTCTCTTCTTTTAAAAAGGCAATTACCCTTTCATATTCGGATTCGGCAATAAAATTATTTTCAACGTCCTGAAGTTGGGCCTCAATTCTCTTTATTTTATCTTCAATCGTCCTTATTCTTATTGTATTGTCATGTATGGTCCACACCCCGATTGCGGAACATGTAACGATTGCAATAATAACAGCGCAAGCAATACAGCATATGATGGATATGATACCTGAAACCGCCTTGGGGCCAGTAGATTTTTTGGTTTTATTCGCTATTTCCATATAATTATAGAACCTCCTTAAAAAATCACATCTTGCCTTGACTAAACATCTTAAGCACTCCAAGCCCTTGTGAATTACGCGCTACCATGCCCGTATAATAAAGAAATTTCAGATGAGTTGGAAAGCCTTTCAATTCGGGGTGCATAAAAACGCCGCTCCCTAGCATATGCCCGTAGGCGGCTAAATATTTATTATAGAAATTTTTATTGATTAGATTTATAAATTCATCGTCCAGAGGTATGAAATAGATTGTCTTCCCGTTTTCACCGGTTTTATATACAGTAACCGGAGTAAGCATCCCAATCCTTAGATTATTTCTGTATATCTGTCTCTCGAATATGGATAGATTGATCAATTCACAAAAGATATTGTATACCTGGATTCCTCCGCTTTCACGAAGCGATTCAATCATGATATTTACAAACCTCTTATCAAGCGTTTGCGCCTCAAATTCAAAGTCGCTTTCGAACCTCACTAACCTGTCCTCTGCAGTTCTTTTCTTATTTAAATTATTGAAAGTAAACAACCTGAAGTTATAGCTGTCATAACTAAAATCGTATTCATGCAACCCGCTAGAGTATTGGAGATTTTTTGATAAAAGCGAATATATTGCCGACTGGAGAAAATGTTTATGAGTAATCGGTAATACTGTATTTGAACTTGGCCTTAACCGCAATAATATAATCTTCATTGCGCTATCCCCACAAATAATATTTTATACTGTCATATGTTTATATTTTGCATTATAACATACTATTTATAATACGTCTATTAAATCTTACGGTATTTTATAAAAATGTTTCACTTTATATTAATTAATCCAATACAGCCCGTCAAAAACCCCTCCTGTCAAATGGGGTGAAACCTTCGGTTTTCGGATCGCAGCCCATACTATGCATAAGAGCGCTTCCACGCAGTATCATATTTCTTCCAAACCGGTCGCGTATTGCGTCTACAGCTGTGTCCATACGCCTAAGCCGTTCGTGCCTGAGGTCTTCAAACATTGATATCTGTCCTCCTCCTCCGCTTAGGGAGGATATTCTGACGCCCACAAGCCTTATTGGCCTGTCACACAGCAACGGCGCAATGAGCCGTCTGGCATTTACATACAGCTCCTCGGTAACATCCGTGGGATAAATCAGACGCGTTTGCTTGCCCTTACCCTTAAAATCGCTATAGCGGACGTATACGCCTACGCTCTGTGCGCACATCCGCATTGATCTAAGCCTGTAAGCCACCTTGTCCATCTGAACGAGAAGCGCTGTGCACAGCTCGTCAAGGGTGTTGACGTCTCCTGGAAGCGTGATGGAACTGCTTATGCTCTTTTGAGCAGCCGTCTCGCCAACACGGGTGTCGTCAATGCCGTTCGCGTTTAACCACATCTGCCTGCCAACTATGCCGAACATGCTTCTCAGCATACCCTCGGGCGCGCTTGCCAATTCCCCTATGGTATGAATGCCTATGGAGCTTAACCGGCGCTCCGCACAACGCCCCACATATATCAGGCGCCCAACGGACAGGGGCATAATGCTGCCAGTCCAGAATTCCGGCGTAACTATGGTAACAGCGTCCGGTTTTTTATAATCTGAACCCATCTTTGCCATAAGCGGATTGTCGCCTACTCCTACGGACACGGTAAGGCCCAGCTCATCTCTAACCCTTTTTCTTATTATATGAGCTACTTGCTCGGCGTCTCCAAAAAGGTGTTCGCAGCCCCTATAGTCCAAATATGCCTCGTCTATTCCATAGCGCGTTATCAGCGGTGAATAATCTTGTATTATACGCATAAACAGGCTTGAGTAGCGCATGTATGCGTTAAAGTCCGCTTTTTCCACAATCGCTCCGGGGCATAGCGCCAGAGCCGTGTTCAGCATCATGCCGGCATATACTCCCATAGCCTTTACAGGATAAGTGGCCGCAAGCACTATGCCGTGGCGCTTCTGGCGGTCCCCTCCAACTATAAGGGGGGTATCAAACGTATACTTCCCCTCGCTGCCGAGCACCGCGCAGTGCGCATAAAACGAGTTTAAATCCACATGAAGTATGCTCATGCGCCCTCCTTGGTCAAAAACCACCTGTCATTGCTTCTATCCCAACAAAGTTCGGCATTCCGCCCATTAAATTCTATACGAAACCGTATAAATGATTTGTATCCCCAGCGCTCCTCAGCTACGGAAATTACACGGCTTACCTTTGCGCGCTCCCCGCATGAGGCTATGAAAAATACGGGGCTTGCTTGGCCAAGCGTATCAAAATCCACCAGTACACGGGTTGCTTTATTATACCGTTTCACGCGATCCCTCCTGGAACGTTTGTTCTAATCAATTATACCATTGTAAATCATGAAATGTAAAGCGGAATATAATGTCAACTTATTGTGAGCATACATGGACATACCCCTAAATACCTTGTTATAAATTTGAATTTAAGTTATAATCATTTCAATAACATCCAATAAGGAGGATCACATGAAATTCAGCGAAATGCCTTATTCAAGGCCAGATGTTGAGAAGCTTACGGCAGATTTTAAGGAAATTATCGAAAAGCTTAATAATGCGGCTACCTTTGAGGAGGCCGACGAGCTGTTTGCCGAATCCGGAAGGATATCCGCGCAAGTGGATACCGCCTTCTCCATTGCCTACGTACGCCACTCCATAGACACGCGCGACGAGTTCTACGATAAGGAAATCGAGTTCTTGGATGAGACTTCACCTGTGGTTAACAATATAGCTCAGGATTTATCAAAGGCGCTTTACGAGTCCAAGTTCAGGCCGCAGTTTGCTGAGAAGTACGGCGAGCTGATGTTTAAAAACATTGAGATACAGCTTAAGGCGTTTTCACCCGAAATCATTCCCGAGATGCAGGAGGAGAATAAGCTTACAACGGAATATGACAAGCTGATAGCCTCCGCCCAGATCCCCTTTGAAGGCGAAGACCGTACGCTTTCGCAGCTTACGCCCTTTAAGCAGGTTGTAAACGATGAAAAGAGGATGGCCGCATGGAAGGCTGAAGGCGGCTTTTATGTGGAAAATGCCCAGAAGCTGGACGATATCTATGACAAGCTGGTCCACCTGCGCGACAAGATGGCTAAAAAGATGGGTTATAAGAATTATATCGAGCTGGGCTACTACCGCATGATGAGAAACAGCTATACGGCCAAGGATGTTGACCGCTTCCGTGAAGCCGTTCGCAAATATATTGTGCCCATTGCAGACCAGCTTTACCGTGAACAGGCTAAGCGTACGGGTCTTAGGTATCCGCTCAACTTCGCCGACGCGGTGCTTACCTTCCGTTCAGGCAATCCGGTGCCGCAGGGAAGCCCCGACGATATACTGGCGCATGGCAAGAAATTCTATCATGAGCTTTCAAAGGAAACCGCCGAGTTCATAGACTTTATGTATGACAACGAGCTCTTGGACGTTCTCAGCCGCACGGGCAAATCGGGCGGCGGCTACTGCACGGCTTTCCCGCTGTATAAATCTCCATTTATATTCGCAAACTTCAACGGCACCGCCCACGACGTAGAGGTTATAACGCATGAAGCGGGCCATGCTTTTGCCGCATTCACCGCACGCGATATATTCCCAATGGATAACCAAAGCCCCACGCTCGAAAGCTGCGAGGTCCATTCGATGAGCATGGAGTTTTTCGCCTGGCCCTGGGCTGAAGGATTCTTTGGTCCTGACACCGATAAATTCTATTATCATCACCTTTCAAGCGCCATAACGTTTATACCCTATGGCACTATGGTGGATCACTTCCAGCACATTGTATATGAAAACCCCGACATGACGCCTGAACAACGCCACGAAACCTGGCGCGAACTACTTGGCGTATATATGCCCTGGATGGCTCTTGACGATGAAATCCCGTTCTACGGCGAGGGCAAGGGCTGGCAGAGGCAGTCGCATATCTATGAAAGGCCATTCTATTACATAGATTACTGCTTAGCTCAGACTGTGGCGCTTGAATTCTGGGCGCTAATGCAAAAGGATCAAGCAAATGCATGGGACCGCTATTTCAAGCTGGTAAGCTTTGCCGGAACCAAAACCTTTGACGGACTCGTCGAGGCGGCGGGCCTTGAAACGCCGTTTGGAGACAGCGCGCTTAAAGAGGTTGCGGAAACGGCAACAGCTTGGCTCAACGGATTTGACAAGGAAAAGCTTGCGTAACGAATTGATTTGTTTTCTAAAAGGGCGCGGCGCACAGCCGCGCCATGTGGGGTTAACCCGCAAAATCGCCATAGGCGCTCCCGAATAGTGCTGTACAGCACTATTCGGGAGCAACCCGCAAAAAGCGAGCCTTCGGTTGCGGGCGGCTATCAGGCTATTTTCATGGGGCGCCGCCCCATACCCCGCCAAAGGGGGACTTTTTGTAAAAAGTCCCCTTTGGAATCCCGAAAAACAGCGTTTGACTTT
>UQXE01000022.1 GCA_900544965.1 uncultured Eubacteriales bacterium
AGTTCTTAGAACCTTTTTTGCAAAAAAGGTTCTAAGCCGCCGGAGGCAAAATCGCAAAGAGCGAAAACTACACGGTTTTCATCCATGTCGTCAGCGTATGTATTTCCAAGTTCACAGCCGCAGCTTTGTCTGGTTAAAGCCATCCTTTTTCTGCGGCCTTCGCATCCACACATTCAACACAATGCCTACGCAGAGCATATTGGTAAGCATATTTGACCCGCCATAACTGATAAATGGCAGCGGAATACCCGTAACCGGCATTAAACCGATAGTCATGCCAATATTTTCGAAGACGTGGGCTATGAGCATTCCAATAGAACCGACCACAAGGCATGTGCCGAAATTGTCCTTTGCCTTAATCGCAATCCAAAGCCATCTGAACGCTAATAGAAAATATGTGATTATTAGTGCGGCCCCGCCGACAAATCCAAGCCCCTCCCCAATACCTGAAAAGATAAAGTCAGTATTTCTATGAGGCACAAACCTGAGCTGGGCCAGCGTTCCTTCCGTAAAGTAACCCTTTCCCCACATCTGGCCCGAGCCTATAGCAATCTTTGAACGCGATACATTATAGCCTGCATTAAGGGGGTCCAAATCAGGGTTTAAGAACACGTCGATCCTGAGCCGCTGGTAATCGTCGAACAAATAAAGGTAGCATATAGGGAATACAATAGCCGCTATAACGAGCGCGGCGATTATATATTTCCAGCTTATTCGGCCCACGAAAAATATGCAGATCAAAATTATTATGAATACAAACGCCGTGCCAAAGTCGGACTGCCATATGACTATACCCGCCGGAATGGCGCACAGCACCAGGCAGGTTACTATGTCCTTAAAGTGTTTAAGACCGCCGTCCTTGTCCATTGCGCGTGATACGACCTTTGATAAAAGGACTATAAGCGTTACCTTACAAAGCTCAGATGGCTGAAGCGCCCTGTCAATCTGCTCAAGTACAAACCATCCCAGAGCCCCGCCCCGTATTTCTCCAACTACGAACAACAGCGCCAGCAGGGCGAGATTGCCAATATAAACATAAGAAATCAGCGGCTTATAAATCTGATAATCGATAACTAATATTATTATCATGGCTGCAAGCCCGAATAGAAAGTTCTGGGCCTGCCTCTGCACGTACTCGAGATTGAGCTTGCTCATATAATCGCTCAGGCTTTGCTCTTGGCCGCTAAACGGCGTGGCCATTATGTTGGCCAGGCTAATCAGCCCAAAGCCAACCAATACAAATACGATAATCAGCGTTATCCAATCAATACGCTTCCATGATTTTTTTTCTATACGGCTCATTGGTATCACACTCGGCCGTTATTGGCCAAAGAGTTCCTTTATCTCATCGTATATGCCAACATATCTGGCAACCGTTTCATTCCTGGCTATCGGTCTTCTCACGCTAAAGCTTTTTCCGGTATAATATTCGGCCAACAGCCCGTCAAGAAGTATTACTGACTGCGCGGCCACGTCAAAATAGGGCGTTACGGACAATCCATATATATCGTTGCCGCTTAGCAGTGCAATATTCTCATCAGACAGTTCGCAACCGCAGATAGTTATGGCTATGCCGCTGTCATCCAGCGGGCTTTTTGGCGTTTCATCGGGGGGCTCCGTTTTCTCCCCTCCTTCTGACCGGAATAGAGCCTGAGCGTTATCGCGCGCCGCCGCCGCTATTGGCGTAGATTTTGCGTCCGTAACGAACATGCCCTTTATATGCCGGTTATCATAGAGATATTTGCTAAGCTTTTCTATATCGCTCTGCTCGCCCTTACCCGTACTCGTCAGCTCAACCGCGCTGTATTGGGGATAGTGTGCTTTAAGGGTGTCTGAAAAGGATTCAAATACCCTTTCCGTTTGGGAGCCATACACAAGTATGGTTCCCAAATCAAGCCCCCTTTGTTCCATTCGTTGGGCTATTACCAGGCATACGTCTTCCATATATTCCGTATCATCAACATATATGTTAGCGTCGGCTGCGTCTTGTTCATATTTCTCCACGGGAACTACCACCTTAATACCATATTCCCTTGCCCTTTCAACCGCCGCGGCGTTTGCGCCTCCGTCACTCATAATTAGCAAGCCCTCGCATCCGCTCGAATACGCGCTTTCCACAGCTTCAAGCGCCTTACCATCCTCGTATTTAAACAGCATCGACGGACGGCCCAGGTCCCTTGCGGATTTTAAAAAACCATACATAAGTTCATATGTTCCATAATCATTATCGTCCCTTATAACAAACCCTATAACGCCCGCCCCCTGTTTATCCTCAGGCGTATTTGACGGCTCGACCGAAGGAGTTGGCTCCGCCGCCGTGTCCGTTAGCTTGATACCCGGCTCTAATTCGCCTTGAGGCCCGTTTTCAGCTGAGCAGCCGGCTGCAAGTATAAATACCGATATTAAAATCAAGGCTATAATGCGTTTCACAAAAGCCTCCTATGCTTTATCCTTAGTGTATACATACCCATCTTTTAATTTTACCCCATCTAAAGCGATTTGTCATCCACTGATTGCATATTTACATGCCGTTCACACCCCTATAATCCTAAGTACAGTATTTTTCCTGAACAAAGGTTAGCCCTGCACGGCTTTTCCGCCTGATCCTGGCGACTGCATGACTGCAAAGGGTGATCAAACCATGCCGAGTGGTTTTTTCCGCCTCTGATTTCGATGGGCATACTAATCCTGTGGATTATGAATCAAATATAGAGCCGCCTCGCGGAGACAACCATTAATCATGTGGAACAGGGCTTCAGGCTATCCGTTGAACAACAGCGCATACAGGGGCTCCCAATGGGACAAACAAAGCAATAATCTGAGAATTATCAACGGTTTCTCGGGTAGCCGCGTCCTTGAGATCATTCTGTTTATCCGAAAAACTGTTCAGGTGATAACAAGTAGGTAAATAACAACTTAATGTAGCTGTATATAGCCGTTTGGGCGGTTTAAATAAATCGCGCAACGGGAAGCGGTACCTCAATTCCCATTGCGCGGATATCCGTCTTTTATTTATAGAATACATTGCCGCCAATGAATTCACGCAGGATGGATGTTGGGGGAATCTCATCCTCAACGTTTGCGTCAAGAAAATAATTGAGGAATTTTACAACCGACCTGGCTCTGCCGTAAAATGGGCTCTCAGGAGGTACTTCTTTTAAAAGCGGATATACGTATTTTTTTAGAACTGCCAGCTCATAGTGGAGCGTTGTATTGAAAATTATGTCAGCATTCTCCTGGTAAGGGAATATCCAACGTTCCTCGCCGCGCCTTACGGAAGGCCACATGGAAAGCGTAAGCTCCATTGACGCATTGCGCGTTTCATAATCCCTTACAAGTCTTCTCAATAGCCTGACATCCGTCGTCTTTATCCTGTTGTGATTATCGAGGTTTATCGTCGTTAAGGCACTGACATAGATTCTGAATATCTTATCGTGGCTTATATGCTCATTGATCAGCACAGGGTTCAGCCCATGTATTCCCTCAATTATTATGGGCTGATCTGGAAGAAGACGCAAAACCCTTGCGGCTTCATCGCGGCGGCCCGTTTTAAAGTTGAACACGGGCACCTCCGTCTCCTCGCCGTTTAACAGCAATAGAAGATCCTGGTTGAACCTGTCAATGTCAAGAGTGCCTATGTGCTCAAGATCCTTTTCCCCGTGTTCATTTACGGGTATTTTATCCCTGTCAATGTAGTAGTTGTCAAGCGATAACATTATCGGATCAAGACCCAGCACGCGAAGCTGTGTCGCAATCCGGTTTGCCGATGTAGTCTTTCCTGATGAAGAGGGGCCGGCAACCATTACAGCCTGCGCATGCCTGCTTGCTATATCGTCCGCTATCTTTGCATATTCCTTTTCATGAAGCGCCTCGTTGACTCTGATCAGCTCGTGGATGCTCCCGTTCTCCACCCTTTTGTTCAACTCCACCGCATTAGAACATGTCATCAGCTTGCCCCAGATATCGCTCATTCTATAAACTTCGGATAGTTTGGGCATATGCTCATACTTGGAAGCCTCGTCGGGGCGCTCAGGATCCGGCATGAGCAATACTACAGCATCGGTTAGGCAATGTATGTCGAAAACGTTTACATAACCGGTGCTTGGCGCCATCTCGCCGTAAAAATAGTCGACATAGCCCTCGGCCATATAGACGTCAAAATAATTGAACTGACGCCATCTTAGCAGTTCGGCCTTATCCCTCTGACCGTCCGCCTCAAATAAGGACAGGGCCTCCTTGATATCAAGCCTTTTTCGAACAAGAGGAATGTTGCGGCTGATTATTTCGGAGCACTCCGCTTTTATGGACGCAACATCTCCCTCTGTGAGTTCCGGAGTCTTTTCAATGGTTATATACAAGCCCTCTCCCATCGAATACCGCACATATACCTTAGCGTTGGGAAATAACTTTCGCACAGACATAATAAATACAAACTGAAGCGTCCTCTCATATACCCTCTTCCCCTCCTCTTCGCCATACCTGAGAAGGTGGATTGACACATTTCTGAAGGGGGTATAGTTTAGGTTGAACACCTCTCCGCCTATCTGGGCCGCGAGTGGTTTCATCCTGAGTGTATCGCTGTCCAGACCAAGCCGATTTACAGCGTTAAGAATTGATTCTCCGTATTTTATCCCAGCGACAATTCCGTCTATGTTGATGTTCATCAAAAATTCCTCCGATTTTTATGCGCGCTGAGCCTTCTGAAGCTCCGCATATTCGCCGTCAAGCCCCATAAGCTCTTCGTGAGTGCCCCGTTCAACGATGCCTTCGCCTTCAATGACGGCGATCTCGTCGGCGTTCCATATTGTGGACAGCCTATGGGCTATTACTATCGTGGTCCTCCCCTCGCTAAGCCTGTCAAACGCGTTTGTTATCCTGGCCTCGGTAGCGGAATCGAGCGCGCTGGTAGCCTCATCCAGTATCAGAATCGGCGGGTTCTTAAGGAATATGCGCGCGATTGAGACTCGCTGCTTCTGTCCGCCTGAAAGAGTAACTCCACGTTCGCCCACTATTGTATCATATCCATATGGCATTGCCATTATATCCTCGTGTATCTCCGCTGCAACCGCCGCGTCAATTATCTCCTCGTCGGTAGCGTCTATGCGTCCGTACCTGATGTTTTCCCTTATCGTATCGGCAAAAAGAAATACATCCTGCTGCACTATACCTATATTTGCCCTTAGCGAGTTCAATGTAACACCCTTTATGTCCTTTCCGTCAATGGTTATGACGCCTTCCGTTGGTTCATAGAACCTAGGTATCAGATGGCATATGGTCGTCTTTCCGCCTCCTGACGGACCCACAAGCGCCAGCTTTTTCCCAGCCTTAATATTTATGCTAACGTTTTTAAGCACATCTATTTCTCCATTATATGAAAATGATACATTTTTAAACGCTATGTCTCCATTTACGTTCTTAAGCGGCCTAGCGCCTTTAACGTCCGCAATATCCGGATCGGTGTCCATTATCTCAATAAATCTCGCAAAACCCGACATTCCCATGGTATATGTCTCGGCAAACATGGCAAGCTTTCTTATCGGGGAAACAAAGGAGGTTACATATAGTGAAAACGTAAGCAGAGCAACCATATCCAGGCTGTTGCTCATTATAAGGATTCCGCCCAATCCAAGCACTACAACCTTCAGTATGCTTGTAAACAGCTCCATGCCCCCCATGAATACACCCATTGCCTTATAGTATTCCTTTTTGGAGTTTACAAACCTGGAGTTTCCCCTGTTGAACTTTTCTATCTCGTAATCTTCGTTTGCAAACGCCTTGGCCACCCTTGCTCCGGATATGGACGACTCAATGCCGGCGTTAATAATGGCGATTCCTTCCTTTACCCTGCGCGATGCGGTGCTCATGCGTTTTCTCAATAATACTACAAAGAAAACCATTACGGGCACAAAAGCCATCAAGATCAGGGCCAACCGCCATTCAATCGTAAGCATCACGGCAAAAGCCCCCAAAAAGGTTACTATTGATATAAACAGGTCCTCAGGGCCGTGATGGGCGAGTTCCGTAACGTCAAACAGGTCGTTTGTACAGCGTGAAAGCAGAAATCCTGTTCTAGTTCTATCATAAAAACTGAACGGGAGCTTTTGTATATGGGTAAAGATATCCCTTCTCATATCGGCTTCTATTCTGACGCCTGTCTGATGCCCGATATACGTTACAACATAGGTGAATATTGATCTGATGATATACGCCAGCAGCGAACCAAAAACTATAATAAAAAACGCTCCGTACATACCATTGGGCAAGTACTCGTCAAGCGCTATCTTTGAAAGCAAAGGATATACAACGTCAACCGCGGCTATTACCAACGCGCAGAACATATCCAGCAGGAACAACGGAAGGTGCGGTTTATAATATCGCACAAATCGCCTGATCAACGATTTCTTTTTCATCCCAAAACTCCTTTAACTCTTAATCAACCAGGAAAGATTATAGCATACCACGATATAAAATAAAAGAAAACGCGATACCTACTCCCTTAGGTAAATCGCGTTCGCTCGGCTAATATGCTTTTTCATTGCTGCCGAATGTGTTTTGCTCATGCCTTCTCGCAACGCAAATCCAGCCGTCATTACAGCAACATCAACCAGATGCCGCAGGATTGATACAGCAATTATATGGCGATACCCATATCTAGCTCAATTAGTTCAGTGCATCCTTCAACGCCTTGCCGGCCTTGAACGCCGGCGTTTTTCCTGCCGGTATTTCAATTTCCTCACCAGTTTGCGGGTTGCGTCCCTTATGTGCGCTGCGCTCCCTTACCTCAAAGCTTCCAAAGCCCACCAACTGAACCTTATCCCCGCTTTTGAGAGTGTCGGAAATTGTGAGCAGCATGGCGTTCATCGCCTTTTCCACATCCTTCTTCGTCATAGCCGTCTTATCGGCTACAGCATTTATCAGTTCGGTTTTGTTCATTGTTGAGTATTCCTCCTTGGATTCAATTATCTTCATTTTAATAAACGCCGAATCACATTATACAAGCCTTTCGCCTGATGCACAAGCACTTTTTTATATTTCCCGGCCTATGCTTTGGTTTTCTCCCAGAATTCATCCATTTCGGACAGATTCATATCGCTGAACCGCTTTCCTGCCCCCAGAATTAGGGATTCCATGCGCATAAACCTGTCCGCAAATTTATCCGCCGACTCATTCAGGCACAGCTCCGGATCAAGCTTCAGCAGCCGCGCTACATTTACAGCCGAGAACAGCAGATCTCCCAGCTCCTCTTTGATGCCCACACCGGACTTTATCGCCTGCATCAGTTCATCGGTCTCTTCACGGATTTTGAAAAACGCCTCCTCAGCGCTATCCCAGTCAAAGCCGACGTCCGCAGCTTTCTTCTGGATTTTTAAGCTCCTAATCAGTGCGGGAAAGCCCTTTGGTACTGCCTTAATTGCATCCGCCTGTGTATTCTGTGCCTTTTCCCTGCGTTTCAATGTCTCCCAGTTCGCAAGGACCTCCTCCGAATTCATGACCGTCTCGCCAGCAAACACATGTGGGTGCCTGTATATCAGCTTCTTCACTATTTCCGTACAGACGTCCCTCATGGTAAACTCGCGCTGTTCCTCCTCAATTTGGGCGTGAAACACCACCTGAAGCAGCAAATCGCCCAATTCCTCGCAAAGCGCCCCTGTGTCAAGGCGTTCTATAGCGTCCAGTACCTCGTATGATTCCTCAATTAGAGGCGTTTTCAAGGTTTCATGCGTCTGCTCGGCATCCCATGGGCACCCGCCTGGAGAGCGGAGCCGCCTTAGTACATACTGAAGGTCCTCCAGCCCGTAACGGTCGAGCATATCGAATTCAGCACTGGGAACGTATAAAACCGTTGCGGTATCAAATAGCTCCTGCCTGTCAAGATCGCACAGCTTTAGCTTCATTTTACGATATTGCCCATTGTCCGCCATATATGCCAAGTATACCTCAAATTCATCGGGATAATACTCCTGCAACGTTAATTTTATATCCCCCGCCAGCAACCGCGTGTCCAGCTCTTCTATGCATATTGGAACGCTTGGATTTATCCGCCCAGGCATTGAGCTGGCCGAACATATCATAGCGGCCGGAGGCATTGCCATGCCAATATCGGCCATGGCGGCCTCCGCAAAGCCCGAGGACGGCAGTATAACCACTTGCGTACCGTTTTTACTTGAAGCCTTTAATATCTCGTTCATCAGCTGCTCAGAGCAGCCCCGTCCCAGGGGCGCGTAAACGGCGTCGCTGCCGCATACGATGCGCTCGGCTATCAGCTCATTAAGACGGCTAAAGTCATCGGCTGTTTCATAGAGGTCATCCATTGACGCCGCGTTTAGCCCCTCCGCATTAACCCATCTTGATACCGGATGCTTAAGCGTTTGAATAAACAGCTTATCCGCCTTTATTATTTCCTGATATACGTTTCTGGTCACTGCCCCGCCTGCCGACAGCGGCGCAATTATCAGCTTTGGCATAGCTTATTCTCCTTTATTTGCTTTCGTTTATCTGATCTTAACATCGACGCCTCTATCTTCCGTTTCTATACATAAGCCTGCGCAACTTATGGCCGCCTGGCATGAACTCAAGCTCCTCGGGACTAAACATCTTCAACAGAAACATCAATGCAGCATATACGACCACTCCCACCGCTACGCTTCCAACCGTCGCCAGGGTATTATGGCCCGCGGCATTCAAGGCGTTGTAGCAAAGCGATACCGATACCGCCATAACAACGGAGGCTGATATCGGCTTTAAGAACATATCCCAGAACTTAACGCGCATTCCCGTTTTTCTCAGCACATAGATCGTATCCAAGATTCCTGCTGCCGCATAGCATATTATTGTGGATATCGCGGCGCCCTGTATGTTTATGGTGGGAATGCGCATGAGAATCAACATAGTTATAACCTTCAATATTCCCCCAAACACCAGGTTGATTACAGGGATATTGGGCCTGCCCATCCCCTGCAAGACGCCCGTCATAGTCTGCACCAGCGACAGGAACAGCACGCCGACAGCGCATGATTTCATAAGGTCGGCGGCTAGTATAATCTCTTGACCTTCAAGTGCTGTAAATAACAGTCTTATTATCGGCTCGGCCAATACATATAGTCCGGCGGCGCATGGCGCCCCGATTATTAGCGCAAGCTTCATCCCCATCTTTGACGCGCTTCTCACGCCTTTATAATTTTTAGTCGCCATCCTTGCGGAAATAGCCGGCACAAGGCTAATCGCAAGCGCAGTTGTAAGCGCCGCCGGCATGTTAATGATTGGGGTTACGTTTCCCCTGAGAATGGCGTATGCGGATGAAGCTTCGTCAATAGTGAACCCGATGCCGGCCAGTCCTCTTGTTATCATCGCGCTATCCATTATTCCCGTTAAGGGCATGATGGACGCGCCTATGGTTATTGGAATTGCAATTACTAAAAGTTTTTTCGCTATATGCCTAAACCGCATTGGTTTGGTACGTAGAGAAGAGGATAGTTTTGCGTTAAATCTGCCCTTATTCCGCTTGTAAAACAGCCATATGACGATCAGCGCAATAAGCTCTGAAGCCGATACCCCCAACAGCGCGCCCATGGCCGCATATTCCGGTCCCTTGGGAAAAAGCCGTGCAGCCAGCGTAAAACCTATGATAAGCTTTCCTACCTGTTCCACAACCTGGGATACAGCCGTTCCCATCATAAGCTGCATTCCCTGCAGGTATCCCCTATAGGCGCACATTATTGAAACAAACAGCAATGCAGGAGACAGCGCTCTAAATACCATGCTTTGCTTCTGTATCATTTCCTGCGCATACGAAGGATACGTGATTCCCGCAAAGAGTTCAGCGCCAAGCAGCATTATCAGCATAGTAACCGTTCCGATAATGATGAGTATCCGCATTGCACCGCGGAAGATATCCCTTGCCCCCCTGTAGTCGCCAAGCGTAACACGTTCTGAAACGAGCTTTGATATAGCGGTTGGAAGGCCTGCGGACGAGATAACCAGCAGCCAGCTATACCACGGATACGCCACTTCGTAGAATTTAAGGCCATCGGTTTCTATGATGTTTGCAAGTGGGATGCGGTAAATAGCTCCAATGAGCTTTACAATAAGACCGGCTATGGCCAGCACCGCCGCCCCTCTTACAAAGGATCCCTTTCTATTATCCATATGGCTTCAATATCCTTCCTAATTTGAGAGTCCAACCCACATTATAGCAGATATTCTAAGGATATGCTTATTTTGATATAAAAAACCATACCGGGCCCATTATAGCCACACGAGTCCGTATGGCGCTGAGCCTTCACCAGAAAAACGCTTAAACACCAATAACCTGTGAACTAATATACCCGTCCAGGCCCCTTTAACGGTTCGGGATTTTATTTCTGAGGGTGATGCAAGCTCCTACGTCTTCTATGATCATCCAGAAATATAGTGTATACGGTTAAAATTTCATGAAAAGAACGTGGCTTTTGCATACGGCTATTCATGAATAGCTATATAAAAACAGGGAGCAATCAGCCTCCCTGTCGCTTTACTTTAAACTGTGATACAATTATTCTGCCGATTTAACCTTGGCAAAGATCATTCTGCCGGCAGAGGTTTGCAATACGCTTGTTACAACTACGCTGAGATCCTCTCCAATATGCTTTTTCCCGTTTTCAATTACTATCATCGTTCCGTCGTCAAGGTAGGCCACTCCTTGATTTAGCTCCTTGCCCTCCTTTATTATGGATACAAAAATATCCTCACCAGGCAGCACAACCGACTTTATCGCGTTTGACAGGTCGTTTATATTGAGCACGGGTACGTTCTGAACACCAGCCACCTTGTTTAGGTTATAATCGGTTGTCACAACAGCTCCACCCATGCTGTGGGCAAGGCGTATAAGCTTTGAATCCACCTCGTCGGTATCGTTATAATCGCATTGGGTTATATATATCGGTATTTCCAGTTCATCCTGCATCCGCTTTAATATGTCAAGACCTCTTCTGCCCCTGTTGCGCTTAAGTGCGTCCTGGCTGTCAGCTATATGCCGGAGCTCTTGTAACACAAACTCGGGCACAATGATCGTGCCCTCAACTATTCCTGTGCGGCATATGTCAAATATCCTGCCATCAATAATCGATGAGGTATCCAAAAGTTTAGGTGTTGCGTAGATATTTGTCTTGCCCTTACCCCCACGTTTTAGCCAGGTGGGCGGATTTATCTCATTGCGCCGCCTTATCATTATTGTCCATCCAAGGTAACCTAACCCCGTATACAGGAGCACGTTTATTACAACAGTAAGCCATCTAAACGTAAGGCCGGATATCAGAGTGCTTACCAGCAGCGCTATCAATAGGCCCACAGTAAGGCCCACGACCCCGAAAAACATTACTGAAAGGGGCATTTCGCCCAATCGGTGGTCAATAGCGTTTATTGCCGCTTTAAACCCCTCCACCAGCTTAGGAGCTATAAAATATGATATAAGTCCAAAAACAGTTCCAGCGGCGATATATATCGCCACTACTGCCCAAGCTTCAAATACCTCGGACATACCGGTGCCCAGGTTAAGCATGGCTTCATTTATCGAATATATTATTGTAACTCCGATTATAATACCGAAAACTGTAATAAACAACCTCGCAATTTTGCGAGCCAAAGCGCATCACCGTCCTTAGTAAAATAAAATTAGATATAAGTATGAGCGATTATTCTGGTTTGCCTTATCCGCATATAAACTATATTATATCGCCAAACTCGTTCATATCACGATTAGTTGCTATCGCAAGTTCCGTTACCAAAACCTGCTTGGCCAGAGAAAACATCTTCCTTTCTCCGGAGGACAGCCCCTTTTCCTCATTACGTTTTTTTAAGCAGACCACAACATCGGCAACATCATATATTCCGCCCTTTCGTAGCTTATCCAGGTTTTCCCTGTAACGCTGGTTCCAATTATCGCTCTCCTTTATTGGAGACTCAATCATATAATTCAGAACTTCCTCGCATTCCTTAGGCGTAATTATCGGCCTAAGGCCTACTTTTTCCGCCATATCCACTGGAACCATTGCAGTAAGGTTGTTAGATACAAACTTAAGCGTATAGTAGCTTGTAGTTTCGTTCAAAACGGTTCTCTCCTCTATGCTTTGCACTGTACCCACACCATGCATAGGATAGCATATACGGTCGCCTATAGCAAACATAACCAATTCATTCCTTTCGTGCTGGTAAACGCACATCCTTTCTAATATTAATAATTATATCTCAATCATCATGTTAAAGTCAATAACCAAAGATTTTACTATGATCCAGTATCATTGTCAACACGATAAAATTGTATATTTTGTCTCGGCGTGCCATATTTATAAGCAGTGAATTTAAAATAAGGACGGCTGTCAACAGCCGCCCTTTACAAACATTCAAATCTATTATTTATTATTGCTTGCCGGCCACTTGAATTTCAGATACCAATATGCTTGGGGCCCCGATTACCGGTCCTATAGGAGGACTCATCCATAAGTCGGATCCAATTACCTCTACTCCATTAAGAAACTCAAAAAAGCTGCCGCCAACTGTAATCTGGTCCACACTTCTGACAACCTCGCCATTTTCCACTAAAAGTCCGCCGGCAAGAAGGGAGAACTCGCCCGATACCTCGTTTACTCCCGAATGCAGCCCGGACAAAGTCGTAATTATAAGGCCATTATCAAGCCTCTTTAAAAGCTCGTCATAAGAGGTCTCGCCCGGCTCAACATAAAATACGCTGGGTGCAACGTCAATAGGCGACGCGGCGCTTGCGCGTCCTGCATTGGACGTAGAGTCAACGCCTGCCTTTTTTGCGGTTTTCAGGTTATGCAGCAGCGTTTTCAACACGCCCTTTTCCACAACGGACTTTGTAACGCTGGGCACTCCCTCATCGTCAAACGGACGTTCATAGCCTGGATAAAACGGATTATCAACTATATTTATAAGCTCGGAGGCAATCTTCTCCCCTTCTTTGCCTTCTAAAAGCGATAATCCCCTCTGTGCCTCGGCCGCGCTGAACATCGGCACAAAGGCAGCCAGAAGGTCTGCGGCCGCCGTATTTCTAAACAACACCCTGTAACGCTTGGCAGGAACTGGCGAAGCGTCAAACTGCATTGCCGTTTCGCTTACAGCCTCACATGCCAGATCGTCTATGTTCATAGCGTTGCCGCCCGCACGGAACGCATACGCGCTTTTATAGTCCTCTCCCTGTTTCATAATCGGGGCGGCAATAGTGTAGCTTACAACGCTTTCCTTTACAGCATCAAGCCCTTTTGTGTTTGATATACATATCCTTCTTTTACTAGTTGCGACGCTTGCGTCCTCTACGCGAACCACACGATCGTCCTTCTCGAACATCTTGCGCTCTATCTCAAACGCCAGGTCGATCTTTTCCTTCTCCGTAAGGCTTGTCAACGGGTTCTCCGGGTTTTCAACGCTCTTGTAAGAGCATTCGCCCTGCATGGGATGTTCGTCTTTCATCTCTATCGCCTTAGCGTTATCTATGGCGCGCTTTACCAAATCCTCCGGCGCGTCCATTGATTCCGTATAAGCATAACCGTTTTTGTTTTCGAATTGAACTCGAAGGTTAAGGCCAAAGCTGCGCTTCACGTTATATTCGTCGAGCTCCTTTTCAATAACGTTGACGGAAAACGAACTCCCCTCAACAAAGTATAATTCAGCGGCGTCGCAACCCAATTCCATAGCTATTTTAAACGCTTCTTGCTTAAATTCCGAATAATTCATCATAAAGCTCCTCCTTTTCCGCCTACAACTATACTGCTGACGCGTATGCGCGGCTGTCCAACATTGGTCGGTATGCTGCCGGAATAGCTTCCGCACATGCCCTGGCCCATCCACATCCTCTTGCCTATCCGGTCAATCTTCATTAGCACGTCGGCTCCCCTGCCAATCAGAGTAGCGCCTCTCACAGGGCAATAGATCTTTCCACCCTTAACCCAATATCCTTCTAAGACGGCAAAATTGAATTCGCCTGTGAGGGGATTTACAGAACCTCCCCCCATCTGGGCCGCAAACAGACCGTCTCCCATTGTTGATATCATCTCGTCCTCATCGTCATTTCCCGGAGCAAAAAACGTGTTTGTCATACGGGACGTGGGAGCGAACGCATAGCTTTGCCTGCGGCTTGACCCGGTAAGCGGATGCTCCATCCTGCGGGCGCCAAGCAGATCAAACAGATAGCTCTTTAAAATTCCATTCTCTATCAGCACATTTCGCTGTGACGGCGTGCCCTCGTCGTCGACATTAATGGAGCCCCATTCTCCAGGCATCGTCCCATCGTCTATGGCGGTTACAATGTCGCTGGCAACCTTCTGGCCAAGTTTGCCGCAAAACTCGCTGTTTCCTCTTGATACGCTTGCCGACTCAAGGGAATGTACGCACGCTTCATGGAGTATTACTCCGCCAAACCCGCCGTCAATAGTAACCGGAAACTCTCCCGCCGGACACTGCGGAGCGTGAAGCATAGTAACCGCCGTCTTTGCGGCGCGCTCGCCGACTTTTTCTGCGTCAATTATTTCATACGCTTTAAAGCCCATACCAAGGCCTGGGCTTTCATATCCGGTTTGCGCCTCGCCGTCCTTTGATGCAATAGCCTGTACAAAAATCCTTGTTCTCGGCCTTCTGTCCTCAGCCCACACTCCAAGGCTGTTGCAAACCATTATTCTCTGGTCAACATCCAGATATCTTGCCGTAACGCAAGAGACTTCGTCCGAGTTTGCCCTTGCGGCGGCGGTCCCTTTCTTAAGAAGCTCCACTCTGGTTTTATTATCTATTGAGGAAAAGGGAAGCTCGGGAATTTTTTTATAGTCTCGTACTGAGAATTCCCTGATCTCTCCTTCCTTTAATCCGTCGATTGCGGCGGCCGCAGCTCTAGCTGTTTCCATAAGCGCTTCTTCGCGTGTGTCAGAGGTGTATGCATAGGCGCACTTCGTTCCCTTAAGCACCCTTATTCCAGCGCCTTTTATTCTTGAATATGTAGCCGTTTCAACGCTGCCGTCATTCATGGAAATATTATTGCTTTCGGTATCCTCCATAAACAGTTCGCTAAAATCTCCGCCCGTAGTAAGAGCCATATCCAATACGGCTTGAGCAGTTTGTTTCTCAACCAAAACCTTATCCTCCTTTTGGATAGCATTATAATAATAGAGTATAACAGATTTTACGATTAATGTAAAAGCAATTCAGATTTGCGCGTAAATACAAATTATACTTTTATTTACAAATTACATTATATAATACAAGAATATTTATTCAACTTTTTTATCCGTTCCCGTCTGTATTTACGTTCTGATGAATAAATATTATGTAGACAGCAAACAATACATCTATGATGGACAATTATAGTATATCTTGTATGCCGTAGTTCAATATATTCTAATTCCGGAGGTGATATCACATGGTCAATGGTACTCTAAAGATAACGAGAAAGACTGCGAGACGTGGTGAAGACGGCAGCAGGGTTATTTCCGTTAGACTTAAGGAGGAAACGGTAGCCAAGTTGGACGAAATAGCCAGCGAGACCAACCGCTCCCGTAATAAGCTGATTAATATGCTCTTAGAATACGCTATCGACGCCGTAGAAATCGAGTAGCATCTTAGTCAAAAATACCAGCTGTTGGTATAGGCTGCGCGATCTATGCCGATACGCTTTCTTCCGATCTTTCGCGCCACACCGCCGGCCATCTCTCCGGTTGCAGTGATCTCTTTAGCGGGATCAGTGTGCTTCACACCTGATTAAAACCCGTTGGAAACCGATATCTGCTTTTGTATATCCTTTTGATAATGTGAGGACTGCAAACGCGGAGCTATAGTTCCGTATAGCATTGTTTGTCCTGATCAATTAAAAGTATATATCCTCTGCCGGACTTTGGTATCCAATACAGGTAGTTACGCTCATTGGGGAACAAGCTGCACATTATGGCCGATACAGTGCCGCCGTGACATATTACCACAGCGTCTCGACCTTCTGACAAAATTGTGTTAAAAGGCGCCATAACCCGCTTGGTAAATTCATTGCGGCTTTCGCCGCCAGGACATACGACTTCGCCCGATTCGTCGCTCAGCCATACGGTATATTCAGGTATATCGCAAAGTTCGCCATAGGTCTTTCTTTCGAATATACCAAAATTCATCTCCTTCAATTCGGGGAACCGTTCGTGGGGGATATCGCCGTAAATGGCCTTAAGGGTTTGTTCTGTACGCAGCATTCCTGTTGTAATTATTCTCTTTCCTTCGGGTTCGGGATAAAGGCCCGATTCCGCGAACCGCTTTAGTTCGGCTTCGCCCTCTTCGGAAAGAGGTACTTCCCAGGTGCCCGCGTAGCGTTCATCCCGATTTGCAGTAGTGATCCCATGGCGCACTAAGTATATGTTCATGTCGGTCTCCTTTATAATTTATGTTAATGGCCAGCAGAGGCGGGCACTGGCTTCGCCTCTGTTCATTTTATAATTTGTTCCATGCCAAGGAAGATACGTATAACCGAATCCGACTCGTTGGCTAACCTTATCATGATCCTGCCTGTATCGTCCCGCCAACGCCGCATCAAAGCGTCAACCGGTACAATGCCGCAAAATATATCTGTACATATGATGATTTTATCCTTCATTGCCTCAATGTTTTCATCAATGTAAGCGGCAGGGTCTATTCCAGCCTTGAGCTGGTTTAGAATAAGCCTGTCCAGTCCATAGATTACCTTTTTGCAAAAATCAATTCTACTTTTATTTTCACAATAAAATATATTATCATCGCTAAGTAAATACCGATCCGTTGCATATTTCAGTTTTCCCTGATATGCCCCTCCAACTATTAAGATCATTTTATCTCCCTTCAAAATTGCCCCTATTACGTGTCGTTATCCAATCAGCGCAAGCGAAACAACGCCGCACAGTTCGCCAAGAGTCATTGAAAAACCAGCTATGTCGCCCCCCATGCCCTTTAAGCTGCTCTTTGCGTAAAACAGCGCAGTCACGTATCCGGCAAGTGCGGAACCAATGGGAATCAGTCCCTTTATACCGCATACGAGCCAAGAAAGACATGCCGCCGATGCTAAAAACACAGCCAGAATAACCAGGTAACCAGCTATTCCCTTCCTGCTCAAATTGAAGTACCCGCCTTCTTCTAATGGTTTACAGATAAATATAGCATATGACGAGCAGCATCTTGTCGCAACCGGTATTGTGAATAACGATACAATCGAAAGCTTTGAAAAAGTAATTGACGACGCAGCGCCAAAATATATCATCAGGACAATGGCAAGCGTTATAACTGCAAAAGCGCCAACCCTTGAATCCTTAAGAATCCTTCTGCGTTCTTCAAGCGTTCTCCACGAAAAAATTGCGTCCGATGTATCCATTAGGCCATCTAGATGTATGCATCCTGACATTACATTTGGTATTGCAACCAGCAGGGCTCCTCCCAGCAGGCTGGGCATATTGACCAAGTTTATTATCCACACGCCTAAGGCCCACAGCCCTCCTATTATGGCGCCCGCCACAGGAAGCAGCGCAAGCTGCATGCCCCTTGCGTTATCGTCCCATCTGCATGGTAAAGGAATCACGGTAAACATGGTCAGCGCCATCGACAAACCGCTTATGAATTTCCTCACACCGTACCCTCCTGTATTAAAGATGTAAGCGTTCCTTTATGAAACGTAGCGCAGCCGTTACACAACTCAATTACCGCATCGCATAACTGAGCCATGCGCCTGTCTACAGCGGCCAGCGCGCTCATATACATATCCGTGTATCCGTTGAAAAGCTCGGCATTTGAATATATGTAATCTGAAACCATAACTACATCCTTCACTCTACTGAGTACGAACTCAAGCCCCTCCGTTACGCGCACGCAGGCGGAACCATCAGCGCGCCCTGAGCCAAACATCTCATTGGCCATCAAAGCGGTTATGCTGTCTATTAACAGCACGCTTTCGCGAGGCACTTTGTCAATGCATTGCTGAATGCCAGTATATATTTCAAGCGTTGCGAATCCAAGTCCTTCCCTTTCAGATCTATGCCGCCTGATCCTGTCCACGTCCTCGTCGTCCGACGGGCTCATGGTTGCCACATAATACATTGGACGGCCAGCTGATAGTGATATAGCGGCATTCAATGCAAAAGTTGACTTTCCGTTTTTACAGCCTCCTGTAATATAAACGTTCATAGTGATGCTCCAAAAAAGTAATTATATAGTAAAACAATCCCCGTCCTTAATGTTTTCCAAATAATCATCGGCAATGTTTCCTTCTGAAAATGTGGCCATATTATTTATAATACAGCAGGCGGCCTGGAGCAGCATAAAGCCCAGCGGGCATCCGCTCCCCTCCCCCAGCCTCATGCCAAGGTTCAGCGGCGCGCTTAGACCAATCGCGTTCTCAGCCACCGCGTAACCTCTTTCATAAGAAGTGTGGGACGCGAACATATATTCCTTTGAAAGCGGGGCGAGTTTATACGCGACAAGCGCGGCAATCATACTTATGTACCCGTCTATTACAACAGGAATCCTGTTATGGGCACAGCCAATGTATATACCTGCCATAGCGGCGATATCCAACCCTCCCAGTTTTGCCAATACGTCGATAGGATCGTCAACATTTGGCATATTATTATTGATTGCGTCCGCGATTACCTTTTTTTTGTTTTCATAGCCTTCATCCGTTATTCCACACCCTTTTCCGGTGATTTCGTCAACGCAAATCCCTGTTATTGCTGAAAGCACAGCGCTGGAGGTTGTAGTGTTGCCAATACCCATCTCCCCCACGCCGACAAGCCTAACTCCATCCTCCGCAGCTACGCCGGCGCGCTCTATTCCGACAAGTATCGCGTTTATAGCGTCATCATATGACATGGCGGGGCCGTATCTTATATTATTTGTGCCATGCATCAGCTTTCTGTCTATTACGCCATCTATTATTGTGTACGAGTCAATGCCTACGTCCACTATTTCAAGCTCAGAGCCAAATTCCTTCGCAAGCACCGCAACCCCGGTTATCCCCTTAGCCATGTTTGCCGTCTGCATAAGTGTAACGGATTTTGGCGCGCTGGAAACGCCCTCCATAACAACGCCGTTATCCGCGGCCATAACTATTATGCGGCGTTTATCAATTTTGTTTTTTATATTTCCTGTTATACCTGCCATCCTGGCAGCCATGTCCTCTAGCACTCCCAAGCTTCCGGGCGGCTTGGCCAGCTCATTCAGCCTGTCCCATGCTGATCTTTGTACAGCTTTGTCGGCCCCTTTGATTTCTCTTATGTGTGAATTTAGCCTTTCAAGACCATCCATGCGAGTCCTCCAAATTATCAAGTATTTTTACCCAAATTATTTTATTGCATTTGTCCATACTTATCAACGATAATATTAATTAATATAAAGTTTCATTTTTTACATAATAGAATAAATTAAAATTTTTGTCAATATATGGTAACAAATGTATTTTATCAATTACATTGATAAATAATAGAGTCTATGATATAATGCAATCACAATTCTTATTTTGAGGTGAATCAATTATGTCTTACAAACTCACGATAAAACGTATTCCACAAACCCATAGCAAACCTACAAAGGTAGTATCGTTAAGAATACCCGTATGTCTTATAACAAAAATAAACGAGGTTTCCAGATGCGCAAATACCTCAAGAAATGAAATAATCAGCCGGATGATCGAGTATTCGATTAAGGAAATGCACTTGAATTGATATAGCCTATATGGCATTATGACCTCATCCAATATGCAAATATTCTGCACATTTAAGCTTCATTCCTATAACTATTGTAAAATGCGGCCGCTATCAGTTTATGATTAAAACGTTAACATAATGGATACGGATAGAAGCTTAATCATTGTACTGTTTCAAGCACGCATTTTACCGCTTCTCTGCATTCGTCACAGGCGCTTATACCTGTCCATATCCTAAATGCCCCGTAAGCCTGTTCCAGAAGCATGCCCAGGCCGTTTTCGCAACGCAGTCCAATTTCCCTTGCTAAACGAACCAGCAAAGTTTCACGTGGTTTATATACCATGTCCAGCACCAACGCATTCTTGTTCAGCATTCCCAAGGCTGCTTCGTCGTCAAAATCGGACTGGCCCTCCATTCCAATGGGAGTAGCATTGATAAACAATCCGGCATTTTTACATGCGCTGGACATATCCCTCCAACCATAGGCTTCGGACCGGCACCCCCAGCTTTCGATGAGCGTTGACAACCGGTGGGCTTGTTCATGCCTTCTCGCTACTATGGACACGCTATTGGCAACAGCGGCCAACGCATACGCAGCTGCCCTGGCGGCTCCTCCGGCCCCCAGAATAACCGCGCGTATATCTTTAACGCAGTAGCCCGTGGACATTATCGCCCCTAGCATGCCACCTCCATCCGTGTTATAGCCTATCAAAGCATCGTCTTGGTTTATTACTACATTGACGCTGCCAATCTCAGATGCGTTCACCGATATCCAATCAAGGTATCTTATTATTTCCCGCTTATGGGGCATTGTACATGTAAACCCGCTTAAGCTATTCGTTTTTATAATATCCTTTATATACCTCAACTCGCTCCTTTTGACCCGTATTGAAACAAATCCGGCATTGATGCCATAATAATCAAATATGGTGTTATATATCGCTGGCGATAGGCTATGCCTTACAGGATCACCAATAATTGCATACTGTTTCTTCATCTTACTTCCTTTCACGACTTAAAAAGCTATGTTATAATTCGCTTAAAGGCGGCAAAACAATATCGTATTCGACGCCAAATAAGGAGGATACCATGCATATACTTTTATTAAACGGTCCAAATCTTAATCTTACCGGCGTAAGAGAGCAAGACGTCTATGGTTCAACCACACTTGCCGAGATAGAAAAACTTCTGACAGCCCGAGCCAGTGATTTTGGCATAGACGTCACCTGCATCCAGAGTAACTGCGAGGGCGCTCTCATCGACGCCCTTCACAACGCGATGAATCAATGTGATGGAGTGATCTTAAACCCCGGAGCGCTTTCGCACTATTCCTATGCGCTGCGCGACGCAATAGCGGCGAGCAACCTGCCGGCCATAGAGGTCCATATGAGCAATATCAGCGCCCGGGAACCGTTTCGCTCAACATCTGTATTGACTCCTGTATGTAAAGGAAGTATAGTAGGCTTGGGATACAGGGGTTATCTATTAGCTCTTGAGTATTTCGCCTCCATATATAAATTATAAGGAATAAGCGCTATGAATTTCAATTACCATCTTCCAACAAAAGTGTTTTTTGGGGAGGATTCCGTTAAAAAAAACGCTTCGGCGCTGGCTCTTGGCGAGCGGGCATATATTGTAACGGGTAAAACCTCCGGAAAGGCGAGCGGGGCGGTTGGCGACGTAACGACTGCTTTAAGGGATCTTAAAATCCCGTATGAAATATTTGAAGGGATACAGAACAACCCTGATGTAGAGCAATGCAGGAGTATCGGCGGCCTTGCCCGCGGCTTCAAGGCTGATTTTATAATTGGTATCGGCGGGGGATCCCCGCTCGACGCGTCAAAAGCGGTCGCTGTATTTGCTGCAAATGATATACCGGCACAAGAGGTATTTAATTACGGATATAAAAATGGAGTATTGCCTATCGCGGCTATTCCCACAACATCTGGCACTGGCAGCGAGGTTACCCAGTATTCCGTGATGACATGGCACAAAATCCGGTCAAAGCGTTCATTCGGCGGGGAGCTCACCTTTCCCCGCGTTGCATTGCTTGATCCAAAATATACCGATTCGCTTTCGCTCAATTCTACCAGATACACTGCCATGGACGCGTTTACGCATTGCTTTGAAAGCATGATTTCCATTAAGGCTTCGCCGTTTACGGACGCGGACAACATGTATGCGCTCAACTTGTTCGGGCAATGTATGGGAGCGCTCGAATCCGGCGAGGTTAGCGGCCTAAGGGAAAGCTTGATGCTGATCTCCCTGATTGGAGGCTCTACAATAGCCCAGACAGGAACTACGCTCATGCATGCCATGGGATATCCGCTTACATATTTTTACGACATACCCCATGGATTGGCAAACGCAATGGTCATGCCAGCCTACATGAGGGTTGTGGAAAAATTCAGACCCGCCAGGCTCGAAGCCGCGCTTTCGTCATTGGGATTCAAGTATGGCGATGTTATTGATTATCTCAATAGAAATTACCCTGTAACCATTGCTCCTTGCGCGGATGAGCTTAGGCTGTGGTCGGAGCAGACCCTGCAGCAGGCGTCCGTGAAAAATACCGGCCTTCAGCTTGATGCTGACGAAATGTATCAGATTTTCAAAAGCATTTTCTAACGAAAGCACTTAAAACTTGTGTTGGTCTTATCTAGCTTATAACGATCCTATTGACTGCCGTTGCCAATAGGATCGTTACTAGCAGCCATATCGCGTCAATTAAAGCTTCTCGGACCAGCTTTTATTATATTTTCCGGCATATTGTTATATTTTTCGAAGTTTTTAGCAAAACGCTCCGCAAGCATCCTAGCCTTTTGGTCGTAAGCATCCTTATCCTTCCACATCAGCCTGGGGTTTAATACCTCGTCGGGCACGTTTTTGCAGGTCAGCGGGACGTTAATATTAAATACCGGATCAAGTTCATATCGGCAGCCTTCCAGCTCCCCGCTTAAAGCCGCGGAAACCATGGCTCTTGTATACTTAAGGCTTATACGCTTTCCAACCCCATAGGGCCCTCCGCTCCAGCCGGTGTTTATTAAGTATACATTGGTTTCATGTTCAGTTATACGCTTGCCCAAAAGCTCCGCATACACCGAAGGATGCAGCGGCAGGAAGGGCGCGGCAAAACACGTTGAGAACGTTGCCTGGGGTTCGATTATCCCCCTCTCTGTTCCCGCCAGCTTTGACGTATAGCCTGATACAAAATGATACATCGCCATGTCCTTATCAAGCTTAGAGATGGGAGGAAGCACTCCGAAGGCATCGGCGGTTAAAAAAATAACGGTTTTAGGATGCCCGCCAATCCCCGAAGCAACGCAGTTTGGTATATATGTCACGGGATATCCTACGCGTGTGTTCTCCGTAAGGCTCGCGTTGGCATAGTCAAGCTCCCTTGTCTCCTCATCCATTATAACGTTTTCAACAAGGGCGCCGAACTTAATAGCGTTCCATATCTGGGGTTCGTACTCCTTACTGAGGTTGATACACTTCGCGTAACACCCCCCTTCGAAGTTGAAAATCCCCTCGTCTGACCAGCCGTGCTCATCATCGCCAATGAGCATGCGAGACGGATCCGCTGAAAGCGTGGTCTTACCTGTTCCTGAAAGTCCAAAGAACAGGGCGCTGCCCCCATCCTCACCCATATTAGCGGAACAGTGCATAGGAAATACGCCCTTTTTGGGGAGAAGATAGTTCATTACCGAGAAGACGCTTTTCTTAATTTCGCCCGCATACCTGCTGCCCGCAATAAGCACGCGGCGCTTTTCAAAGTCCACTATAATGGCGGCCTCCGAGTGGACGCCGTCTACCTCGGGGATGCACTTAAAACCTGGCGCGGCTATTATTGTAAATCCAGGTTCAAAATTCTCTAGCTCTTGTGCACTGGGACGGACGAGCAACTGATGAATGAATAGGTTTTGGCTGGCCAGCTCATTCACTACCCTTACTGAAAGCGCATAGGCCGGATCAGCACCCGCATATCCGTCAAATACGAATATATCCCGTCCCTGAAGATAGCTTACCATGCGGTTGTAGATGGCATCAGCTTTCACGCTTGATATAGGCCTGTTAATATTGCCCCAGTCTATATCATCGTGCACCGCTGGGACGTCGACAACAAACCTGTCGTCGGGAGACCGTCCCGTATATTTTCCAGTATTTACGACCAGCGCACCCGAAGAGTTCAATTTCCCTTCGCCCCGTTCCAGAGCCTTTTCAACCAATATAGCAGGCGAGGCATTGCGGTATACTGTCCTTGGCGATATGATGCCGAGCGATTCAATATAGTCCTTCATGGCCATTTCCTTTCATTTGTTGTCAGGTGTTTTAATATGTATTATTGATCGATATGTAAATTATATCCCACAGCTTCTATGTTTACAAGCTTTGCCGTCCATTATAAGTCAAATTATTTATTAAAATTTTCCTTGAAATTTATCGATTCCTACTTTTATAAAATATTAGTTAAGACCGTGACTGCATGCGGCACACTTTTCTTGGTTTATGATATCAATATGACAAGCTCTCATCGTTTTGAGCGCTGCCTCATGTCCTTCCCTGCTTGAACCCGCACACGCCGCCGGATCAACTATAATTTGATTTTCCGGATAGTACGCTTTTAGAAGCAGCGCATTCGATACCACACATATGTCCGTACACAGCCCGCACAACTCAATCGCCGTTTCGCAGCCTAAAAGAGGTTTGATCAATTCGGGCAGCTCGGTACATGCAAACGAACCCTTCTCGACAACTATCATGTCAGGTGTGAGCTCCGCATCAATATCCTTATTTAAGGCATGACCTTGGGTGCCCTTGATGCAATGTTCAACAGGTAGCTTGCACCCCTCAGGTGTAGTCAAATAATCGCTGCTATGCGTATCCATAGTCAAAACAATTATATCGTTATCCTTCTTGGCAGTTTTCAGCTTGTCCAGCACTATTGGCACGATTGATAACGCCTCTTTGGAACCTAAAGCGCCATCAATAAAATCATTTTGCATATCGACTACGATCAAAATATTTTTCATCTAAACCATCCTTTAATCCATCTAATATACCGGCCAACCGAGAACATTTGCGGACATAAACAATATAAACCCTATTATGCACACAACGGTCGCTATTATATCATATCTCCTCTTACCGCCGGTAAGCGCTGAAAGCGCTATAGCTACAGGAAACGCCGCGGTCAGATACCGTGGTGCGCTCAAAAGCCATGTCGGCCCCACCGCCATAATGAAGTACGCGATGAAATACCCAGTATACGACGACCGCATCCTGCGCGCCGCCGCTATCATTACCGCGAGGGTTCCAAAGATGTAAACAAGGCCTGGGAACCATAAACCCCATGCGGTTTTCAATTCCATGTCATTGAGCGCCCTAAGGAAATAAGAGGTTTCATATGATACCGTATTGAAAAACAATCCCATCCTCTGATGCCAGTGATCCCATTGATATTCCATAAACTGCAGGGGATTTCCCGTTACCAAATAATTAATAAGAACATATGCGCCTAGCCCCAGCGGGATTATCAACAAACCGCCAAGGCGGGCCGCAATGGACCTAAGCTTTTTCCCCGAACCCTCTCTGTACATTCGTATAACATCGCGAATGGCTTCTATCCCCATTGGCACTATCATCATGATGCCGATTGAGCGCGTGAACGCGGCTAACGCGCCTATTAGTCCTGCCCAAAGGTATTTCTTTTTTCGGATCAGCAGCATGCAGCTGACGGTTAAAAGCAAAAACAGGCTCTCGGTCATCGGAGATGTAAAGAAGAACGCTGCTGGCAAGATAAACATATAGCGCACTGCCCGCAACGCGTCGCGCCTGCTCATGTCAAGCGCCGCAAGCTCATACAATACAATCGCCGCTCCTATTGAGCATGTAAAGGACGTAAGCATCGCCGCCGCAAAATAATCGCCAACGACCAGCTGAAAAACCTTCAGCACCATTGGATAGAATGGGAAAAACACAATGTGGAACCGCGGGTCGCCTTCGGTTACATACCAGTTCTTTGCTATGCCTAAATAGCTTGGCGAATCGCTTCTAAGCCAAAGCGTCTGCATCCGCTCAAAAATCCCGCCGTCATATCCATTTGCAATCAGATCCACCATATATGCAAGTACAAATATAAGGATTCGGCTTGCGACCATCCATATTATTATCTTTCCCCATGGGTGACGGGACCAGAACCGTCCTTGCCTTCCCATATCCATTATCTGCGGCTCGGCGTCGCTATTAAACCAGTCCTTTAGAAGCATATATACAAATAGGACCAACAGCGCTCCAAAAGCAAATACTGAAATCGCAGCCACAACCGCCGATGGTACGGATATTTTATTTTGATCAAGAAGCCATATTACAAAAATGGCGCTCAGGATTGCAAGCAGTACGCTGGAAATGATGTAAAACGCTTTTTTCATAGATAGTCATCTCGGGTCAGCGCCGCTCAAGCGGCGCTGACCTCTTACCCTTAGTTTAGTTTTACCTGCGCAAAGCCTTTGGCTTAGCCAGGATTTCAGAACAGATTATACCATAAACGATAGCCGCTTTACTATCAAAACGCGGCAATTCAGTCCCTATCTGTCCTACAACTATCACATTGTTCTCTGAAGCCCTAGCTTCGCCGCAATCCTCTATCCCCGTCATGCTGGTTTCCATATGGGCGTGCCCTGATTTCACGGATGGTTCTACAACATGTCCCGGCTTATTGACAGACGATGTCTTTATGGTTCTATAGATAGTATTGGGCGCGCCTTCAGGCTTCTTATCATAAACCAAATCCGGTTTTGTGTTGCGGATGGTGGATTCGCCGCTGCTCTGCGATACCCTAGGCTTTAATGACGGCGCAACATTCGGGGTTGGAACGCCGCGCTGTTGAACTTCCTGATTCTCGCGTTTTTCAGCATCCACCTCATTTATGGCTTTCCTTCGGCGCTCCGCCTCGCGCCTTTCAAACTCCGCCTGCTTCTTTTTCTCTGAATTTGACGCTGAGGACAAAACAAACACTATTATAATTATTATGATCACGAACGGCATCGAAACGCCTCCTTTCCGCCCTTAATGGGGTTAGGAGCGCCGGACTCAATGGGTAAACTCCCATAAGAGTCCGGACGATCCGTAACTATCACTCTTTATTCGGCTTGGCAGTTGTCCCGATAGACTCGCGCATCTGCGTATCCGCCATTACATTTCTCATGTTATAATAGTCCATTACGCCAAGTTTGCCGCCCCTGAACGCCTCCGCGATAGCCTTAGGCACCTCAGCCTCCGCTTCGATAACCTTGGCATGCATGCCCTGTACCTCGGCCTTGTTCTCCTGCTCCTGGGCTACAGCCATTGCGCGGCGTTCCTCAGCCTTTGCCTGCGCTATACGCTTATCAGCCTCAGCCTGATCTATCTGCAGCTGTGCCCCCACGTTTCTTCCTACGTCAACGTCCGCAATATCAATCGAGAGGATTTCAAACGCCGTACCCGAGTCCAGACCTTTGCCCAATACGGTTCTTGATATGCTGTCAGGATTCTCAAGAACGTCCTTGTGGCTTAACGATGAACCTACGGTGGTTACTATGCCCTCGCCTACGCGGGCGATTATGGTTTCCTCGCCTGCGCCGCCAACGAGCCTGTCAATGTTTGCGCGTACTGTAACCTTCGCCTTTGCGCGAAGCTCAATGCCGTCCTTGGATATCGCGGCTATGATGGGCGTTTCTATAACCTTTGGGTTTACGCTCATCTGCACTGCGTTGAGCACGTCGCGGCCCGCAAGATCTATTGCGCAGCAACGCTCAAAATCCAGCGGTATTCCTGCCCTTTGAGCAGCTATCAGCGCGTTTACAACACGGTCAACGTTGCCTCCGGCAAGATAGTGGGCCTCAAGATTGTTTATGGAAAGCTTAAGGCCGGCTTTTGTCGCCTTAATCATCGGATCCACTATACGCTTGGGGACAACCTTCCTGATACGCATTCCAATAAGCTGGAATATTCCTACGTTTACGCCAGATGCAGCGGCTGATATCCATAGTCCAATCGGTACAAAGGACAAGAATATGACTAAAAATAGAAGTACTGCAACAATAATGATAATTAAAGAAACAGGGTCTATCGCCGCCGTCAATAAGTGCGAAAGAATGTTCATCGTGTGTTTTTCTCCTCTCGTTATTAAGATCTATATAATGCATCCGGACAACTCCGGTACATATCGCTGTTTGCAATTCCAATTCAAATGAACGACCGAATTAAAAAATATACTAAGTATATAAAGCCGATTAATGCTGGAACACCGACAACCAGAAGTATCCACGATTTAATTTTCTGTTTTCTCAGTTCCTCGGCGTTAACTGCCTGATTATCCAAATCAACGCTGTCGTCAGCATCAGGAAGCTCAATACCGCACTTGGGACAAACCGCGTTGGATTCGGAATAAAACGTGCCGCACTGTTTACACCGCTTCATCAGGCCTGTTCCTTCCCCGTTCCATCTTCCCCAGTCGTCTCATTCTCGTGAAATTTATCCTCTTCTTTACTATTATACTCGTCTTGAGATATCTCCCTTACTAAAACTCTGAGATTCTCAATGCTTTCAATCCTTATATATGATCCTTTGGAAATAAACTCGCCAGACGTTACCACATCAAGCCGCTTTCCTCCAAAATCCGCATTCCCCGAAGGGCGAAGCGGCGTCAGGCAAACTCCCTTGCGTCCGATAAGCTCCTGCATGCCCTTTTCTCCAAGGTCATTGGACTCGTAATCAATATTATCCCTCAAAACAATCGGCGACCGCGCCAAATTTCCCCTGCCGATTGACCTGAATACAATTACCGCGGCAAGTCCCACCAGTAAAATAATGATCAAAAGGGTAATCAGCGCATGGGTAAACGTACTTGCGCTCAGTACAATAGACGCTATCAGTGTAATGATTCCAAGAGCGCCAAACAATCCAAAGCCAGGCATGAACATCTCGGCTATCAGCAGGGCTAACCCAACTACGAGACATATTACAGCCGCCACGCTCCAGCCAGACAAGTATGCAAGTATAGCTTCCATCTTTCATTCTCCCTTCAAAACACGATTAGGCTATAGCCGCTAAAACAGATTGAATATATTTTCATTAAACCAATCCGCAAACCCCATATCCCAATCCGGCAGTATTCCACGTTTCATCAGCATGACAAGCAGCACCCATATAGCGGCAAGGGTAAGCGCAGCCAGTATAACTATTACAGCAGTATCCATAAATCCTCGCAGGCGGCTGTGTTTCTTTTCGCCGTCGGTCTCGGACTCCGTCTCCTGCACGTCGGGTTCCGCCTTCACCTGACCCGTCTCCACTGCCTTTTCTTTAACGTCGCTTTGACACTCTCCCCCATCCTTTGCAATATCGGACGCATCCTTACGCCCTGCTGAAATCTCAGCTTCGTTTACCTTTTCAAGCACACGCCTGGATTCTTCCTGGGTCAGATAAGCCACCCATTCGTCCAGATTCTCAGGGCACGCGCTTTGTTCCGCCCGTGTTTTAACCTCTTTAAATACCGACTGCACCACCTCCATGGCCTTCCCACGGTCTCCAAGCATCGAGTAGGCACGGTTAAAAACCGCCTTTGCATTGGCGGCGAGATAATCTCTTAAAGCGGTCTTGTCTCCTCCGTTAATCTGGCAAGCTCTGCCCTCGTTCATGGGTTTCCCTCCAATACGTTAGGTAAGCGGGCTTTCGTTCCCTTTTATTATACAGCACCATTTTATCAAATTCAATTCATTTACATTTAAAGTCAGACATAATAATGTTGTATGAAATGGAGATTGGACATCAAAAGGCTTATTTTAATAGTCGTAATCATAAGCGTCGTTGTTTTGATAGCGCGCGGCTGTTTCTACGCTTCGGACGCCGACAGTGAGGACGGCTATGAGCCCCGCTTAATTTTGGACAAGGGTAACCCAGCAAGCAAGCCACGCTATATTAAGGTATACAAGCATCAAAGCGGCAAGGTTGAAGAGATGGAGCTTGAGGAATACATCACCGGTGTTGTTGCGGCGGAAATGCCGGCTTCCTTTGAACCTGAGGCGCTAAGGGCACAGGCTGTGGCGGCGCGAACCTTTGCCGCGCGGCGGATGAGCATATTCGACGGTACTCCCTGCAGCTCGGAAGCCGAGGTATGCACTGACAGCAACTGCTGTCAGGCCTGGACTTCTGACGAAAATATGCGCGCAAACTGGGGAAATAACTACAGTAAATACTTTCAGAAGATAACGGAAGCCGTAATGGGCTGCGCGGGAGAAGTCGCCATATATGACGGAAAGCCCATAGAAGCACTGTACCACTCTACGTCGGGAGGAGCTACCGAGGATTCTCAAAACGTATTTTCCCAAGCTAAGCCCTATCTCGTCGGGGTATCAAGCCCTGGCGAGGATAACGCATCCAGGTTTGCCGCTACTGTCGAGTTCTCAAACAGCAATTTTGCTAAAAAGGTAAATTCGGCTTATCCAAAGGCCGGACTAAAAGCAGGCAAGCTCAAGTCTCAGGTTGAGGTGGTGAGCAGATACGAAAGCGGGAGGGTTGAGTCCGTTCGCCTTGGCAACGTAAGAATATCCGGTAAGGAAATGCGCTCGATATTTTCTTTGTACAGCGCTAATTTCACATTTAGCTTTACAGACGATAATGTCGTAATAAAGACAAAAGGGTTTGGTCATGGCGTAGGCATGAGCCAGCACGGCGCAAACGCCATGGCTAAAAACGGTTCGGATCACATTGAGATTCTTGAGCATTACTATACGGGGATAGACGTCGTAAAAATTGATAGCTTGATAAAGTAAAACACATCAATTCGACTGCGCGTCAATCGCGAGTATAAAAATATGTTCCATATATGCTATAATGAAACTATAGCGGAGGGCATAATATGCGTTTTATCGGCAATCTCATATGGTTTGTTTTTGGCGGTCTTATATTAGGTCTGAGCTGGGCGGCGATAGGGCTTGTGTGGTGTATCACCATAGTTGGCATCCCAGTTGGCGTTCAGTGCTTTAAGCTTGCCAAAATAGCCTTTTTCCCATTCGGCAAGGACATAAAGTACGGCGGGGGCGTAGTATCCGTTCTATTAAACATACTATGGCTGATCTTTGGCGGCATTGCGCTGGCAATCGAATCGCTTACCCTTGGCGTAATCTTTTGCGTAACCATAGTGGGGATTCCGTTTGGATTGCAGTTTTTCAAGTTGGCGAAAATTGCCCTTATGCCGTTTGGAGCAAAGATTGCCGGCTGAACAATACCTAACCAAGATCATCCGTATGTGTGTTATTAAGGGCGTTAAAAAATTTAACGCAATTCATCGTAATATCATTATAACGGCGCTGTTGTACCAGTCCAGGGCTGCATAGCCCTGAGCTTATTCCGAAGGCTTTTGCGCCGGACGCTTTAAACAGCGCTATATTTGTAGGCGTAATTCCCCCGACCGCCGAAAGAGGGATATGCGGCATCGGCCCTCTCAGCGCGTCAAAGTACTTGGGACCCATAGTTCCCGCTGGGAAAAGCTTGACCATATCGGCGCCGCACCCGTACGCATGCGCTACCTCTGTTGGCGTAAGCGCCCCAGGCATGCTAAACAATCCCAACTCCTTGGTGTATGCGATTACGTCCGCATCAGTGTTTGGTGAAACAGCGAACTTGGCTCCGGCGTCATGCGCAAGCTTTGCCTGGCGCCTTGTCATCACCGTTCCGGCTCCGACAACAATTCTGTCTCCAAATTTGGACATAAGCGACTCTATAGCCAGCGCCGTTTCAAAACCGTCGCCCCTCTGGTCGAACGTAACCTCAATAGCACCGATTCCTCCGTCGATCAGCGCGCTGGCAACTTCCATCAACCTTTCATTCGATACCGCGCGCAGTATTGCGAATATGTTCGCGTTTTCCAGCTTTTTAAGCAAATTCATATCAACCACCTCCCGCCTATTTTAATCCTGTTTTTTTATTTTGGCAATCGAATTAAACTAGGCGCCTGAACTGTTATTAATCTATATTAAACGTCGTAATATATTTATCTGTTGGGCTTGATGATCGCCGTAAATTCATGCATAATTTTTATAATGTATATATTTGGCGGTTAACAAATATTTATAAAGCTTTCCATCGGCTCTATGTTGTTTTATAATATGCTGGTGGGTAAATCCATACGCAATACGCCGCCGATTATGCGCGCTGCCGGCAACATATAGAAATCAACCATTTGTATGCATCAGCTTGAAAGCATTGAGTTATCATACGATGAGTATTTCTTGATCAACGCGAGACTTTAGAAATTGCCGGCGGAAAAGAAAAGCTATTTATCAATATAATAGCTGTATATGACACAAGGAGGAATTCATGAAGGAAAGAATTGTCGTACTTGACTTTGGGGCCCAGTATAACCAGCTGATAGCGCGCAGGGTGCGCGAAGCAGGGGTTTTCAGCGAACTGCTGCCCCATGACGCCCCCATTGAGAGGATAAAGGGGGAATATCTGAGCGGAATAATCCTCTCCGGAGGTCCCGACAGCGCGCACGTAGACGGCTCGCGGAAGTGTTCGGACGAAATATTTAACCTTGACGTACCCGTGCTTGGAATATGCTATGGAATGCAGTACATGGCCAAGCATTTTGGCGGCGAGGTTGAGGAGGCTGCAGTAAGGGAGTATGGCAACACCGACGTATGTCTCTCTAAGCATCCACTATTTGAAGGGATTACTAATGGAACCATGTGGATGAGCCATAACGACTCCATAACTAGAATTCCTGACGGGTTCAATGCAATCGCTGAAACCAAAAGCTGTAAATATGCTGCAATCGCTGACGATGTAAGGAAACTGTATGGAATACAGTTTCACGCCGAGGTAGTACATTCTATACAGGGTACTCTAGTTTTTAAAAATTTTTTAAAGAGTATATGCGGCCTGAGCTGCGATTGGAATCCTCAAGACCTAGCCCAGACGCTGATTGATGAAATTCGAGAAAAGGTCGGCGACGGCAGGGTGATTGCCGGACTCAGCGGCGGGGTCGATTCGTCCGTTGCATCCGTTTTGGTACACAAGGCTATAGGCGACAGGCTGACATGCATATTTGTCGATCATGGCTTGCTGCGCCAAAACGAGGCGTGCGAGGTAATGGATTTTTATCGTGATTCGCTGGGACTTAACATAGTAGCTGTAGACGCGGGCGAACGGTTTTTAAATAAGCTGAATGGGGTTGTGGATCCGGAAGAAAAGCGTAAAATCATAGGCGCCGAATTCATACGCGTATTTGAGGAAGAAGCGAAAAAGTTGGGGGATGTCGACTTTCTCCTGCAGGGTACGATATATCCCGACGTTATTGAAAGCGGGAGCGGAGGCTCCGCGGTGATAAAGAGCCACCACAATGTGGGCGGCCTGCCAAAGGATATAAGCTTTAAAGGAATAATAGAACCCCTTCGGTCTCTATTCAAGGATGAGGTAAGGGAGCTTGGCGAAAGCCTGGGTATCCCTGAAAAGCTGGTTTGGCGGCAGCCATTCCCAGGCCCCGGGCTCGCCATACGCGTGATGGGCGAGGTAACCAGGGAGAAACTCGAAATCCTTCGTCAAAGCGACTATATACTTAGGCGTGAGGTTAAAAACGCGGGCCTTGATCGGGCGCTGTGGCAATACTTTACGGTATTTACCGGAATACGAAGCGTTGGCGTTATGGGCGACTTGCGCACATATGATTATGCAGTAGGCGTACGCGCCGTAACCTCTACGGACGCTATGACGGTTGACTGGGCCGATATACCCTATCCCGTGCTTAAGCGGATCAGCGACTGCATAATAGCTGAGGTCCCGCACGTAAACAGAGTGATCTATGATATAACAAGTAAACCTCCCGGGACTATTGAGTGGGAGTAATTTCAGAGGACGAAAAAAGCCCGGTATTACGGGCTTTTTAACCGTCCAATTTCCGCTGTGGCAACTATTTGTCAACACTTTCCATTATTATATAAAAGATTCATAGCTCCGGAACCTCGAATACTCGGGTTGGAGATAAAATGATGCCTTTTCCAGTATGTCAGCACGGGGTCGTAGGGATACACCTCACAGATATTCTGCTTGACTGCCGTGAATAAACCGAGAACGGTCCTGCTGTCAGTGGAGCCCCTGATAGGTCATTATGATCCGGATCCCGTTAAATATAGTAGTAATCATATCCGCATTGCAGATATTTCTGGGATATTTTTTATTGTAATTCCACTTACGCTTCCTTCCTATTTTTTACTCCGACTGTGTCGCGGAAATCATAAACTGATAGCCGCCGATATGTACCTCAAATGCCAAATGACCCCAAGGCTGAACGGTCAGTTCTGTTGGATTCAGCATCCTATGCTTTTCGTGAATCCTCCGAATCTGTCCGGAAGGGACGGTCATGTAAATTTGAACACCGCAACCGATATATGGCAGCTTGTTCGACGTAACATAACCCTAGGTGATACCCAGTAAAACAGAATTGCCACAAAACGATACTCCAACCAGAGGGTCTCCGCCCTCCAGGGGCTGAGAAAAGTCAATCTTCCACCCCGCGACAGAAAATTCTTCTGCGGCCTTGTACGGATCTACGCAAGCAAGTATTGGTCTAATCATGTTACATTCCTTTTCTATATATAAAAGTGTCATAACTGACTCAATCCACGTAATCGATTTCAGCTATCCGGTAGTTGGTTTTACCCATATATCCATCAAGGCGGAAATCCTCGC
>UQXE01000023.1 GCA_900544965.1 uncultured Eubacteriales bacterium
AACTCCTTGGTATGTTCTCAGTTCCTGGCGAGGGACCGACGCCTCCTCCGGCTGACTACACAGTCGAGGTTGGCACGGTAGAGGCGAACCCGGGCAGCACGGTACGCATACCGGTAACGGTAAACGGCCTTGCGGCAGCGGCATTCGAACTTAGCTACGACGCCGACATGTTCACCTATGTAGGCTACACGAACCCTGTAGCGGAAGCGTTTGTAACGGTAAACGACCTGGTAGCGGGTGAACTGACTATAGCGATGATGAACTACGAAGCCAACTATGAAGGCGAAGCCATCATCCTTGAGTTCGCGGTGGCAGGCGAGTGTGAAGACGGCGAATACGAAATACCGGTAGAGGTAATAAGCGCGGCGGCGATCATCGACGGAGCGACGACAAACATAGACGTAAGCGAAGTAGATGCGACAGCAGGCGCAATCAATGTAGTAAACGGCTACACAGTAACCTTCATGTACAACGGCGAGATCATAGCCGAGGTAACAGTACCTGTAGGCGAAGCGGCCGAAGCGCCGGAGATGGATCGTTATATCTATGACGAAGAGACTGGATACTATCATGTATTCTGCGGATGGGATAAGGATTTCTCAAGCGTATATGAAAACATGACGGTAAACGCGGTCTATGGCGTCCTGGGCGATGTAAACAACGACGGCACGGTCAACATCACAGACGCGACGATGCTGATGCGCGGCGTTGTAGGAATGGAAACCCTGAGCGAACTGCAGGATATCATAGCTGATGTAAACTGCGACGGCAGCGTTGGAATAAGCGACGCTACGTTGATTGCACGTTTTGTAACCGGCCTTGAGACCTTCCCGGTTCCGATGGACTAATTCTTAGTCAGATTGCTGCCCGCGCTTCTGCGCGGGCAGTTCAACGTATCAAAAAAAGCGGCGTAGCCGCTTTTTTTGAGGTTAAGGTTTTTTCCCCCAGCCTTAGGCTGCAAGCAGCTATCAGGCTGTATTCATGGGGCTTTTACCCCATTCCCCGTCCAAGTGGACTTTTTGTAAAAAGTCCACTTGGGAATTCCGAAAAACAACGTTTGACGTTTAATGTTTTGATTTACATGGATCAGGCCATGTTTTGCTCTCAAGGTATCAAAAGACCGGAGTACATGCCACCGGCTTTTGATGAATTGTATTTTTTGAGGATGCACCCAAGTTATCTTCTCTGATTTTTTATTAACAAGGCAGCTAATCAACGCCGCTTTGGGACTAAGGCAGTGTTCTGGCAGGTTACTATTAAAACGCGGCGTTAAAATGCGTGCTTATGGGGAGATTGGGTAAGGATTTAAACCGTAGGCCGGATAACCCCTTTGTTAGGATGTAAAGCGGGCAATAATACGTGTATTTGATTAGCGGCATAATTGGCGCCTTGAGTTTAATCCTGAACGGGCCGCTTTGACCAATTTTAAAGAGTGTTTAAGACTGCTATAAGCGCCGAAAAACCCATCTTCTCATACGTTAAGTATTATAACGTGATATAATATTGCTATAGATATTTATGAAATAACCCTCATGTCCTGACAGGGCATGAGGAGGGCGGAGCTTGCCGCCTAAGCGATGTATCAAAGGCGGGCCCTTCAGTGTTTATATAGAAATGAGGATATCCTGGGATTGCTGACAGTCTTGCCATACGGTCATAGTGCTGTATGGTCTTTTATATAGAATGACTAACTCGTACTGTTCTGCTTAACGGATTTAAGCACGGGCCTTAAAACCGCGCAAATCAACGAATATTTCGTATAAATTATAACATATAAAAAATATGTTTTAGTTTACATTTATACCAGTATAAATTGTTTGATAAAGCAAAAACCAAATGATATAATTTATTCAGGATTTAAGCGTATTCGGTAGAAAAAGCGTATGTCCGTATGCCGGCGCCGCTGAATCGATATAAAATTTTGGAGGTAGCTTATGAGAAAAATATTACCGGTTATACTAGCGTTGATATTGGTATTAGGGTTAGTGCCGTTTACACAAGCAGAGGGAGAAATGTCCTTGACGGCTATAAGCGTTGAAGCAAAGCCCGGCGACGACGTAGAGGTTTCAATAAAAGCGTCCGATATAGCGGCCGCGGACTTTGTATTGACCTTTGACGCCACAGCGCTCGAATATACGGGCTACAGCGCGGGAGCGAGCGACACCCTGATTGTAAACGACAGGGAAGCGGGCAATGGAAGGCTGGCCATAAACGCTATATCAATCTATGATAACTATGATGACGAGGCCTGTATTGTCCTGGGGTTCAAGATCGGGCAAAACGCCCGAGGCCCGTATGAGCTGTCAATCGAACTCAAGAGCGCGGCGGTTATAATCGGAGGCAGGACTGAAAATGTTGTTCCGGAAGACGTGCGTGTAGAGAACGGAAGCATAGTAACGCCCGGGTTATATACGGTCACTTTCGTTGATGGCCTGGACGGTCAGGTGATCGACGTTCAGGAGGTAATGGAAGGCCATGACGCTACCCCGCCCGCTCCGCCTGAACATGAGGGTTATGTGTTCATCAGGTGGCAGGGAAGCTACACTAACGTCACTTCCGATACGACGGTAACGGCCGTATATAGGACCGAGGACGCGGAGCTGTACACCATAAGCTACTATGTGGACGGAGAGTTCTATGACAGCCAGCTATACGAGGCAGGCGATGAGATTCTGCCGCTTGAGGAGCCGGTGCGCGAAGGCTATGTGTTCTCGGGCTGGAACGGGCTTCCGGAGGAGATGCCGGCTGAGGACATAAGGGTTGACGGAACATTTACACCCGCGGGCGGCATAGTGAACGTGGCGGTTACTGCGTCTGAAGGCGGAACAGCGTCGCTGATAAACGCACCTGTTGCGTACGGCGCAAACGCGGAGATATCGCTCAACCCCGATGAAGGTTACTGCGTATGGTATGTAGCGATAGACGGCGAGATGGTTTCAACGTATCCGGATGGCAGCGTGTACGTCATTGAGAACGTAATAAAGGATATAACGGTAAAGGTTGTGTTTAAAGCTTTAGAGCCTTCTAACACACCCGAAGTAAATCCCCCGGCGACCGGCGCATCCTCAACGGCTGGAATAGCCATCGGCCTTGTCGCCCTGGGTGTGGTAATTGTGATAGTAGCCCTAGTTGTTAAAAGCAGACGCAACGGTGCGGAATAATTACAGTAATCGCAGGAGGCTGCACAGAGCGGACTAAAGTTCATGGGGACTGCCGGCTTAACCCGGCAGTCCCTACAGACTGACCCTGGGATTGTCAAGGGCCGCAGCCCTTGACTTTAGATCCGGCTCTGACGACATGCGCGTCAGAACGGATGAAAACCGTGAGGTTTTCGTTCTTTGCGGGTTTTGCCGCCCAGGAGCGTCCAAAGGACGAGAGGCAAAACCCGTAACCTCAAAAAAGCGGCGCAGCCGCTTTTTTGACACGCTGGGGGACCGCCGGCTTAACCCGGCAGTCCCTGTTAAACCATATCAGGCAAAAGGTGATTTGACGCAGGGCCGCAAATCTGGCCGATCACGCAAAAATAGCCTTTATCTTAGTCCCCACATAGGTTATAATACTATAATATTAATTTAAATTAGTTTTTGAAAGGTTTTTTTGTATTATGAAAAGGGTTGCGTTATTGCTAATATGCGCTTTAATCATATTCAGCCTGTGCTCCTGCGGCGGCGGCTCATATACCATTGGAGAAAGGTATTTGGTAACGACCGATGGCTATATAGAGATATACAGGCCCTATATTTCCGATTCGCTGCCATATCTTCTGCGCTCGGATATGACCGCGGAGGAGCGCGAAAGCATCCACTATCTGCTCAGTACGCTGGGAAATTTTTCAGAAGAGTTAAGCGAGGAGCTTTTATATGAAAAATCACCGGCGATAATAATGCAGACGGTTGGTGAAGGAAAGATAGAGTTCTACCTGGACATAGAAAATCAAAGGGTGTTTACGGTGGAATCTCAGCCGGATTCCCCCCTGTGGAAGTATACAACCTATGAGACCAATGCGGAATACTTTAAAAGCGTAGCGGAAAACCTGTTTGGGATGAAAGCGGGGACCTGACGGATTGAGCATGGAAATAATATACAGGCTGTGCCGAGCTGATGACGCGCCGGCGGCGGCCGGGCTTGCGGGGATGTTGTGGCCTGGTTGTGATCAAACCGAATTGGTAAAAGAGTATGGGCAGTTCATTTCAGCGGGCAGTATGGCGTGTCCGTTAGCGCTTTTTCGCGGGGAGCCCATTGGCTTTGCTCAATGCCAGTTAAGGCATGATTATGTGGAAGGAGCCCACAGCAGCCCTGTAGCATACCTGGAGGGCATATTTGTTAAGGCGCCATACAGGCGCCTGGGCGCAGCGCGCGAGCTTTTGTCCATGTGCGAGGAATGGGCCAGAGGTAAAGGCTGCCACGAATTGGCGAGCGATTGCGAACTAAATAACGATGGCAGCCTGGGTTTTCACCTCAACTATGGTTTTAACGAGGCAAACAGGATAATCTGCTTTATAAAAAATATTCAATCCAAGGGATGAACTTAGCTTAAACGAAAACCTATGAGCTGTGGGGCAATCCCCAATATGATATTTGACATTGGTTAATGGCAGCCACTGCTATACGGCTCAAATCAGCAAGGTATGGCAGTTGTGTGTTTAACGGGATACGGCCATGGCCGTATCCCGTTAAAATTTAAACAAGCCCAAGCAGACGCACGGCGTTTGCGACAATGGCGCACACCGCGATTCCGGCAAGCGTAGGAATCAGGGCTGATACCCCCGTCCATTTCCAGCTTTGCGTCTCTTTGCGTATCGTCAGCAGCGTAGTCGAGCATGGCCAGTGCATCAGAGAGAACAACATCGTGCATAGCGCGGTCATCCACGTCCAGCCATTGTCAATAAACAGCGCCTTTAGGCTGGCTAAATCGAGTTCCATAATGCTTCCCGTCTGCATGTAAGCCATAATAACTATGGGGATAACAATCTCATTGGCCGGAAAGCCAAGTATAAACGCAAGAAGAATCACTCCGTCAAGCCCTATAAACCGCGCAAAAGGATCCAGAAAACCTGCGATATGCCAAAGCAGGCTCGCCCCGTCAGCAGTTACATTTCCAAGTATCCAAATTATCAGGCCCGCGGGAGCGGCGATCATTACAGCGCGCCCAAGGACAAAGATGGTTCTGTCCAGAATCGACCTTACTATCACCTTGCCCAGCTGAGGGCTGCGGTACGGCGGAAGTTCAAGTGTATATGAGGATGGTACGCCTTTAAGTATGGTTTTGGTCAACGCTTTTGATACTAGAAATGTAGCCGCTATTCCCAATAGAATCATGCCGGTAAGCAGTATGGCCGCTCCCGCCGAATTCCACAGCCCAACCGAGGTGCCTATAAAGAACATGGTTATTATTGATATAAGCGTTGGAAACCTGCCGTTACATGGCACAAAATTATTGGTTATGATTGCTATGAGCCGCTCACGCTGTGAGTCGATGATTCGGCAGCCGGTTACTCCGGCCGCGTTGCAGCCAAACCCCATGCACATGGTTAATTGAAAAGAGTATGCGGGGCAAAAAGGTATGGCATACCGTATCAACCAAGAAGCAGTATGGTTGATAACGGAACGCTTAACCAAACAAGCTGTGCTTCAAATAATTCTAATGTGTATAAGACTTCAACCCATGATTCAATTAAGCACCATTACGACGGAGAACAGCATAGGTTTTTTATCTTTAGACCTATTTTAATTTAATCCAGTTAAATAAATTTATTAATAATAACATATATTTATCAAGAACGAGTTTCCATGAGAGTAAAAAAATTAAGTATGAGAACAATTCCATAATTCAAGTGTATTTAACGAATTCATAATATAAAAAGCCTACATCACGTAAAATTGATGACGGAATAAGGTTTCGTAGTGTTTTCAACACTTTTTTGCTTTGATAAAGCAATACCCCCGTTGAAAAGGGTAATCATCCAGCCTCAGTCCCACAATTCCCAAAGTGACGCCAACCGCAAACAGCATGATCTCGCCGATGCCGCCCAGATAGCTCATGGGGCGACCAGGATAAAGCCTCCGATAAGTATGAACATAATCCCGAACAGTATGAACTTGAGCCCTTTCATCAAGACCTCCTTTACGGGTTTATACCGGATGTGAATTTTATTACCCGCGGTTTGCGGCGAATAGTCCGATGCGGTGCCATCGGCCGCCCGCGTCGGATATTATTTTAAATGGGGCAATCGTGCTATTCCACAAAAAACAGCAGGCACTTGTTAAGCGCCGCCGCCTTTTTATAAAACTTCTTTAAATCCCTGAAATTCTCCCATACATACTCAAACACCGCTTCCTCCCCGTCCTCTGAAACGTCTGACACGAGATATACATCCTCATCCTTCATGCCCTTGATATCGAACCTGGCCCTTAAATCCTCCTTGTCAATACCGCTGATGGCTTCGGCAATCTCCTTTACCTCATCCTCCGTAATATATGTGGCGGGGGCGTAGCCTATCTCCTCGTCGCTTACCTCCCTGCCAAACACCACCCTTGCGAGCGCTTGCGAATCGTCGACCCCTTTTGTAAGGACATAGTCTATGGCATTCCATGCCTTCTCAATGGAAAGCATGTTTCCTTCGCCATCGTAATCCTCGTCGTCTCCGAAGAAGATAACCTCGGACGCCTCCAGCTCGCCGTCAAGAATGCCGTCTACCTTTTCTCTGTCAATCATGCAATAGGTACCCATCATGCTCATAATCAGCTTGTCTCCTTTTCTTGTTACCCAAAGTTTACAAGGGTAAGTACGACTGGAGGGCCGGATTAGGGCCATTTCTTGTTCCCGCCGCTTGAAACGGCGCTGCTGGCCCCGCGCTCCTCGGCCTTGAACTGGCCGCAAACCCGACTCGTCGAGGTCTTCAGAGCTTTCACTCTGCCAGCCCGTGCGGGATGAGGCGGAGCCGCGCAGGCGTAGCGGATCCTACGGCAAACGGCCGGAACAAACTCCGGCGCGGGCTGGGTGTGCGAAAACCGTGTTTACCCTTGCAAAAAAACTGAGGGTGTTGATATTAAATTATATTTCGGCCTGTCCTGCAAGTCTATACTACCGTATGATTTTCTTCAACTTTTTTATTTATGCCATTAAACGCCGCCTTCAGTACCAGGTATCCTCGTTGCTGTTAAAACGCGCCAGCGTCAATACGCCCTTTAGTACGCTGAAAATATTTACAGTTTTGAGGTTTTATATGATTTGTCTTTAGCCGCAACAGACTCATAAACCATGCGTGTTCGGGCCGGCAGGCTTTAGTACCGGCCGCGGTTTTATCGGGTTTAACCTTTTCCTAACATTAACTTGCTTAAATTCGCCTTTACTACTTGAAATCCGTTACAATAAGCGGTACATTAACCTTGAAGGGTACACATACCCTTCATTGGAGGGTATGTCAGCGTGGAGCTGCCGCGCCACTTATTGAGGGTTGCGGGTTTTGCCCCCGCTCTTCGCGGGTTCCCGTGCGGCAAAACCCGCAAGGAACGAAAACCTCACGGTTTTCATGCGTTCTAGTGCGCAGGCCGTCAGAGCCGGACTTAAAGTCAAGGGCTGCGGCACTTGACAGCACCAGGGTTTTTAACATTCTGACATGCCCTTCATTGGAGGGCCGTCCCTAAAACACGTTCCAGAATAATTTGGAGGAAAGCAAAATGCAAATTGTCACAACGGGCGTTGCCGGCACGATGGAGTCATCAGACATTATCGTGAGAATCGAGCCGAACGATGGCGACGGCATTGACCTAACGCTTGAAAGCGCGGTTATGCAGCAATTCGGCAAGCAGATAGAAAGGGTTATACGCGATACTCTATCCGAGTTGGGCGTGACCTCTGCCGTGGTTAACGCGGTGGACAAAGGAGCATTGGACTGCACGGTAGCTGCAAGGGTGTCAGCGGCCGCTTACAGGGCGGCGAAGAGCACAGATTATGTATGGAATGGAGGCGCCGTCAGATGAGCAGGTTAAGACGCAGCATGTTATTTGTGCCTGGCAACAACCCGGGAATGATCAGGGACGCTCACATCTATGGCTCGGACTGTATAATGTTCGACCTTGAGGACAGCGTTTCTATCAATGAAAAGGATGCGGCGCGCTTTCTGGTTTATAAAGCATTGACGTCGCTGAGGTATGGCAAGAAGGAACTCGTCGTGCGCATCAATTCACTGGACGACTTCGGTGTTGAGGATCTGGAAGCTATAGTGCGCGCCCGTCCGCATGTTATCAGGCTGCCTAAAACCGAAACCGCACAGGATGTAACCGACTGTGAAACCGAGATTGCAAGGATTGAGCGCGAAGCTGGAATTCCTGAGGGCAGCACCGGCATGATGGCCGCTATCGAAGGCCCCAAGGGCGTTCTCAACGCATACGAAATCGCCAGGAGCTCGAAGCGGCTTATCGGCATTGCCCTTGGAGCTGAGGATTATGTGACGTCCATGCGGACGGTGCGCTCCCCTGAAGGCATTGAGCTGCTGTTTGCAAGGTCCATGCTTGTCAACGCCGCGCGCGCGGCAGGCGTTGACGCCCTGGATACGGTATACTCGGACGTAAACAATGAAGAGGGGTTTGTCGCTGAAGCCCAGCTTATAAAGAAGCTTGGGTTTGACGGCAAGAGCGTAATTAACCCCCGCCAGATCGCCCCGCTGCACGCCGTGTTCAGTCCGTCTGAAAAGGATATAGCAAAGGCTAAGGCCATTATGGAGGCTATCGCTGAGGCGGAGCTTAGGGGATCCGGCGTTGCCAGCTTGAACGGAAAGATGATTGATAAGCCCGTAGTCGAGCGCGCGCGCTATATGCTGGAACGTGCGCAGGCGCTTAACATTCCCATTGAGGAGGTCTGACATGCAGCAGTTTGAATTCGATAAAATCCCCCATATAGACGAAATCCATGCCGTGCACGGCGCTCACGATCTTAACGCGCCGATACAGAAGGATACCTTGACGCTGACAGAGCACCAGTTTAAGAACAACAAAGTTATCTTCAGCCTTCAAAAGGCTATAGAGCAGGTCGGCCTTAAATCCGGAATGACAATCTCATTCCATCACCACTTCAGAAACGGCGACCATGTTGTAAATATGGTTATGGACACCATAGCGCGCATGGGGATACGCGACCTTACCGTTGCCGCCAGCTCTCTCACCGATATACACTCGCCGCTTATAAACCATATCAAAAGCGGCGTAATCAAGCATATAGAAACCAGCGGCCTGCGCGGCGAACTGGCCGAGGCAATATCGCGCGGAGCGATGGACTTTCCCATTGTATTCCGTTCGCATGGCGGCAGAGCCGCGGCGATAGAGACCGGAGAGCTTCATATTGACGTCGCCTTCCTTGGCGCGCCCTCTTGCGATCCATATGGAAACGCGAATGGATATAACCGCGACAACGCCGAGGGCTCCTGCTGCGGAAGCCTTGGTTACGCAAAGCTTGACGCGATATTCGCGGACAAGACGATTATCATAACGGATAATATAGCCCCATTCCCAAACGCGCCTTTTGGAATACCTGAGTCCCAGGTGGACTACATAGTAAAGGTGGACAGCGTGGGCGATCCTAAGGGCATAATGAGCGGCGCTACGCGCTATACCAAGAACCCAAAGGAGCTTCTCATAGCCAAGATGGCCGCAAACGTAATAGAGCACAGCGGCTATTTCTACAACGGATTCTCCATGCAGATGGGTTCCGGCGGCGCATCGCTGGCCACCGCGCGCTACCTGCGCGATAAAATGCTTGAAAAGGGCATTAAGGCCAGATTTGCCCTGGGCGGCATAACCGGTCAGATAGTATCCATGCATGAGGAGGGGCTTATAAGCAAGATACTGGACGTTCAGTCCTTTGACCTTATCGCGGCCAACTCCCTTAAGAACAACCGTTTCCACCAGCAGATAGACGCAAGCTACTACGCAAGCTATGTAAACAGGGGCGCCGCCGTCAATCAGCTCGATTTCGTAGTCCTCTCGGCGCTTGAGATAGACGTTGACTTCAATGTAAACGTGCTGACAGGCTCGGACGGCGTCATAAGGGGGGCTATCGGAGGCCATCCCGACACCGCTGAAGGCGCCAGCCTTACGGTGGTGGTCGCGCCGCTGCTCAGGGGACGCATACCAACCGTCGTCGAGAGGGTAAACACGATTGTAACGCCTGGCAAAACCGTTGACGTGCTGGTTACGGACCAGGGCGTAGCTGTAAATCCAAACCGACCCGAAATTCTGGAACGCCTTGATGCGGCGGGAATCCCCGTGTTTTCAATCGAACGGCTCAAGGCAAGGGCTGAGCGCATTGTCGGCGTCCCCGAACCAATACAGTACGAGGACAAGATTGTCGGCGTTGTTATGTATCGCAATAACAGCGTAATAGATGTAATAAAGCAGGTAAAGGACATACAGATTTGACGCTTTATAAGTATGCCGGCGAGCCCCTCAACCGGGCTCGCCTTGAAAGAACCAGGGAGTTTCTGCTCAACCATGGGCTGCGCATGGACGATGACGCGGATTATTTGGTATGCCTGTATGACGAAGACGGCAGGATGATGGCGACCGGTTCGCTATGCGCAAACGTATTGAAATACATTGCCGTCGCCGACGAGGCTCAGGGCGAAGGCGCGTGCGCGACCGTAGTTAGCGAGCTCGTAAGCCAGGCATACAGGCAGGGCCTGAAAAAGCTGTTCCTGTTTACTAAGCCCTCAAACGAGGCCATGTTCAAATCCCTGGGCTTTTATCCTATCGCCACAACCGCCGACACGATGATGATGGAAAACAGCCGTAACGGCCTGGATCTCTATCTCGCCTCGCTTCCGCGCGCGGACGGCACGGCGGGCGCTATAGTGGCCAACTGCAATCCGCTTACGAACGGACATCTGTATCTAATGGAGCAGGCGTCCATGCGGGTGGACGTTCTTCACATCTTTGTGCTGTCCGAGGACCGTTCGCTGTACAGCGCGCACGCCCGGTATGATCTGGTAAAACGCGGCGCCCAGCACATTAAAAACGCATATATTCATCACAGCGGCGATTATCTTATATCGTCGGCTACCTTTCCAGCCTATTTCATCAAAGAGGGGGCCGACGCACGGCAAATAAACGCAGACCTGGACATAGCCCTGTTTGGCTCTCGCATCGCCCCGCCGCTTAACATAAAGTACCGGTTTGTGGGCACTGAACCATACTGTCCGGTTACAAATGCGTATAATGAACGGATGAAGCAGCTGCTCCCTCAATATGGAATAGAGGTGGTGGAGCTTCAAAGGCTTGATGGTATAAGCGCCAGCAAGGTAAGGGCGCTGGCTGATCAGGGGCGCTGGGATCAGGTGGCGGGTATGGTGCCCAAGGTTACTCTTGACTATCTGATGGGTTATGGCAATAAATAATTATCTGGAGAAGGGTTGCGGGCCCTGCCCCTCCCCATATGTAATGTTGTATGAATGTTTCTCTTGATGAAATGCTTGCCGCGCGTGAACGCCGCGCGCGAGAGCAGCGTCGTCTTTTAAATGAATATAAACTGCCGCTTATATGCCTTACGCTGAATATCGCCGGACCAAAAAAGGACTATCCGCTCGCAAGGAGCGCCTTTTATGAAGGCGTTCGGCGTATACGGGCGGCCGTTCCCCTAAGATATGAGAGCATAATAACCCCACACACCGGCTGCGAGGGCTTTTTTATCGTACACGGGCATAAGCCCGAAGTAATTAAGCGGCTCATGGTGGAAATCGAGGAGCGCGACAGGCTTGGACGTATTTTCGATATAGATGTAATCGATGTCAATGGATCAAAGCTAAGCAGGGATGAACCCCGAAAATGCTTTATATGCGACAATGCGGCGGCAGCCTGCGCAAGGAACAGGTCGCATACGGCTGCGGAGCTTGAACGGGTGGTCAACGGCCTGATCCGCTGTTTTTATTCTGATCGGATCGCGCAGATAGCTTATGACGCATTGATCCTTGAGGTTGAAACCACTCCTAAGCCTGGCCTTGTGGATTCGGCCAATTCCGGCGCCCATGACGACATGGATATAGATACATTCAGAAGAAGCGCAAAGGCCCTGAAGCCCTATTTTAAGTCGTATGCCATGCTTGCTATGGAAACCTCTACGCTCACGGCAGAGAGGATAATGGAGGGGCTGAAAACTACCGGCCGTATGGCTGAAAATGCAATGTATGCCTCAACAGGCGGGATTAACACGCATAAGGGGATTAACTATTCAATGGGCCTTTTATGCGCCGCTATAGGCATCTGCATTGAAGCGGGCATTGAGCTGGACAATGCCGTAAGGCTATGTTCAGAGCTTGCGTCACAAAGCGCTCTGAATGATTTTACGCAGATTGAGAAGGGGGCGGCGCCTTTAAGCCATGGGGAAACGCTGTACCTGTCAAAGGGGATAAAGGGCGTTCGCGGCGAAGCGATTGGCGGGTTCCCCTGCGCGGTGTATGCAAAGAACAGGATATATGCGTACTTGGGTATGGGATTAAGCCAAAACGATGCGTGCGTACTTACGCTTGCTGAAATTATGGCTATACTGGAGGACAGCAATGTATGCTACCGCTCTGGCACTGGCGGTCTTCGCCACATGCGCGAAGCCGCCAAACGGATACTAGCGCTACCTGTTGCCGACAGGGTGGAGGCTATGAGAGAGCTTGACGGCGATTTTATCGGCCGGCGCATCAGTCCTGGAGGGTGCGCCGACACCCTCGCAATGGCAATAATGATGCATCGCGTGGAAACAGCGTTCAGCGTTTGAAACCCTGCCTGCAATATAAGCGCCCTCCCCATCCCTTTTGCAGAGGGATACAAGGAGGGCGTCATGCTTTATTTTAAACTTAATTGCTTCAATGCCGCGTTATCGTGGGTTAGGCTCACGCTTAGGCCGATTTTTTCCTCCAAACTATAATCCCGACTACTATGCCGGCTGCTACTACCGCTGCTCCCGCAATTATAAGCCAGGTATAGCTTCCTCCTTCAGGATCCGGCGCTCCTGGGCCTACCGCTTCGGTTCCCGATGGGGTTTGCTGAGAATTTTCATTTTCAAAAACAACCTCTATTGTCAACTCTTCATTTACGTTGGAAACCGTATAGCTTGAACCAGGATTTTCGGCAGCGGTTTCGCCGTTTATTATTACTTTTGCCGCAGCGTAGCCGTCACTGGTTATAAAGTCCAGCTTTAGCTCCCCTCCCGATTCTACATACATCGTACCCGAGGGGATTACCGATCCGCCTTCGTTGGATGTTACCGTTACCTTGATTCCATTGGCGGCCGCCTCCTCATATTGAGCGGTTATTATAAGGTTCTGCGTTACGTTTTTGTGATCCGTGTCCCATCCTGTAAAAGTAAATCCATCATGCACATTCAGCTTTGGCAGGACTGCGTCCGAGCCGTGGTTAACGCTCTGCGTCGTTATGGCCTGGTTATTATAGCCGTCCATAAATACCACTGTGTAGGTGGTTGCCTTATAGTTAGCCTTTATTGTTACATCGGCCGCTACGCTCTGATAACCGTCGTCCCATCGTACAAAGGTGTATCCCTCATGCTCCGGCGGTTCTGGCGGCGTTGCGCCGCTGCCCCCGCGTACGGTTTCCGTTTTAAGGGTTTGGTCGGTCACTCCGTCTACAAAGGTAACCGTGTATTCCTTCGATGCGTCAGGCGTACCGGTGGACTCCGGCGCTGTAGTATTATGCTGTCCTGGAAGAACCACTTTGCCGCCGCTGGCATTTACATCGTCTCCTGAAACGGATGTGGTCTTATTATCAACCAGCCTCGAGCCATCGGTTACAGCGAGGTCAAGCGCAACCTCGCCGGCAGCGTTAGAAGCGGCGGTAAAGTTGAGTTTCATACAAGCTTCATTGTTATAATTGTCCATAGCGTTTATTATCGCAATGGTAAGGGTTCCTGGGTTTGTATCGTTTACAACTGCCAAGCCTACCGTATCGCTGTAGCCCTCGTAAGTAAGCCTGCTGGCGTCATATGTAACCGTAAGCGTAGCGGCGCTGAGACCCGATATTGTAATTGGGACCGATATAGATTCGCCCGGGTTAGCATTGACCACCGGAAGCGAAACGGCAAGGTCTCCGTCGGCAAACGCAGGGACTGACACGGTAAATATAAGCATTAATGTTAACGCTGCTACGATGATTTTTTTCATATTGATCCTCCAATTACCGTTTTGCCGCGGAGTTCGTCAATTATGGCTCAAACGTCCAAACGGCTGCTTTCATTATTATTTCCTCTAAATAATAATACCATAGATGAATGCAAAAGGTTGCCTGAAATAGAATAATTATTTTATGTTATAGCCATTTTTATCCATGCTATGATACATATACCCCTCTGCTATGGTATAATTTTGATAATTGCCTCGGGCGGCTTAGAACCTTTTTTGCAAAAAAGGTTCTAAGAACTCCAAAAAACGCGCAGGGGATAATATAAACTAGGAGTATCACCCCAATCTTACAATTCATCAAAAATCAGCGGCATGTACGGTGATTTTTGATACCTTGAGAGTAAAAGCCAGCCTGATAGTTGCTTGCAACTGAAGGCTGGCTTTTGCGGGTTAAACTCGCTAAGTGCTGAACAAGCACTTAGCGACGCCGAAGGCGAGTAGGCGGCATGTACGCCGGTCTTTTGATACTTGAGAGCAAAATACGGATTGATAGCTGCTTGCAGCCGAAGGCCGTGTTTTGCGGGTTGATTTCGTTCAGTGCTGTACAGCACTGAACGAAAGGCTCCATGACCTAATTTTATAATCAATAAAAAATACAATGCGCCAAGTGGGATCGTCTTGGCGCATTGACTATCGATTGTATACATGCTGTAAAGCCGGACCCTAGGGTAGGTCAACGCTTTCCGTCTCACACTTGGGACAATGGCTACGGAGGTTTAGGTTTAACAACAGCAGAGGTTTAGAGGAATCCGTATCGCATGTATACTCTAGGATGAACTACATTAACAGGAATTTGTCCGCCTTGCGGCGATAACATTAGCACTGTCAGGGTATCAACGGAATTAATATGGCATATCTATCCGCCCTATCCGACGGCCCAAGCTAAGAATTTCGGGGCACCCTAAGCCCGGACGGGGGCAGGCTTCTCGGATTGTGGGCATTCCCTTGCCGCACTTGCATTTGCAATAGTAAATATGTGTGGCACGGTCACATGAGGCCTTAAATATGAAAGATACATGATCAGCAAAAATTGTGTATTCCGATAGAACAATTTCATGCCCGCACTTTGTACAAACTTTCAATTCAATTATATTAATCTTACATAGTCCATTTGTATCGCCCAAGTATTGTTGCTCAATAACGAATTCATATGTATGAAAACACAACTTAGCATCATTAGGTTCTTCTCCTAAGGCCTCCGCGGAGGCAATAGCGCCAGTAGCCATGATAGAAACTACTATAAGTAAGGCAACAAAAATACGTATTTTTTTCACGGTATCCTCCTGCAAAAAATTTATTTGCAATATACAGCAACATACTATGTATACTACACATATATATATCCACGATTATTATAAAAGGTAACGCGAAAAAAATAATATATTAGAACTCCTTGTAGAATACGTCATCAAAACGATTTAAGGATCTGCTCCAATTCTTCAATGCTGCAACCTGCTAACGTAAGATCATACTTCACATTTCCCAATAACCAAAAGGATCTAATAGTATTACCCTTTTTATATACATAAAAATTTATATCGTTAAAGTTATAAATATGCTCATAATCAATCTTCTCTTCAGTTTTTATCTCCGCTCCATACATATAGTAATCGCATTCACCAACACTTAAATGAGCGCTGCGGTTGCCTTCACTACACACGTAAAAAAGGTCAATCATTCTATAGTATGAAATATTATAACCTTTTACCTTTGGCTCTCCGAAGTCTGGAGGCATATAGCTTGGAAGCCTCAGCGGCTTTATGTTAAGCCGCTCATAAGCCTCGTCAAGGGATTTGAACTCCTGCAATTTCATCTTATAGGTAGGATAGTTTTCAGTTCCGTCGGAATATTCTTCATGCAGTTCAGAACTGGGATCAAAATTAAGACCGTTATTGCCCCAGGTTATTTTAGAGGACCATCTGGTGATGCCGAACGCCTCGGCAAAGCCCGAAACGGTCAGCAACAGAGCCATAACGAGACATAGCGTAATGGCGGGCCTGATAAACCTTTGAGGAACAAAAGCGGGTTCTCTACAGCTGTTATTCATCTTTTTAGCTGTATTCTTCTCATTGACATATAAGTGGATGGCGTCCAAAGTGTCAAGGCATTCGGTTATAAAATCCATATCCCTGGCTTCGATGGGTTTCCCCATCTCTTCAAACATCTTTTTTTCAATAGATTTTATAAGCCTTGCGCATTTTCTCAAGGAAAGCGTTTTTATTTGTTTTTCATATTTATTCGTCATATTCATCACCATCTTTATATATATATCCCAGTTTTTAGCCAAAAGTAACGCTGAAATTTTATATATATTTATTCAGTTCCTTAAGCAGCTTTATACGGACCCTGTACAGGCGCATCTTAGCCGCGTCCGCAGTAATATTAAGCATCTGACCGATTTCAGGCGTCGTTCTGTTTTCAACATAGTACAGTTGGTAAAGCAATCTTTCCGCCTCGTTGAGCGTATCTACGATTCTATCCCTGAGCGCGTCTACCTCGTCCTCAAGTATCGGGTCTATCTGTGTGGTCATAGGCATGGAATCCACAAGGCGCTCAAACTTAGTCTGCTCCATCTTTATACGACGCAGCTCCTTTTTGATGCAGTTCTTAGCTGTGGCATACATCCACCCGCCTATATTGGGATGCTTCATCAGGGTCTTAACCTTTGCCGCGGCCACGTCAAACACCATATGCACGCAGTCCGCCGATGAATCGATATCCCGATTTAGGTATGGCAAACAATAACGGAACAGCACATCATAGTACTGCTCGTATAATTCATCCAAGAACTGTTTTTCTCTTTCGGAATCAGAGTTAAACATGCGGACATGAATAACCTCCGTTTTTAAGTATATTTGTCAATAATTAATACTAACAAATTAAGATACAATTTAAAAATATATTTTGCTTGCTTAAATCTGTACTTCTTGGTTGCAACTATCTATACCTTGATTAATAAGGGTGTAAAGCACGTGATTTAGGCACTTCAAACACGGTCTATATCAACATCATACTTATAAAAGAACAAAGTGACACCAATATGAAGGAATTAACAAAATATATGATTTTTCTTGCGTTACGTTTAGGTGCTTTCTGGGATATATAGGTGTAAGGACAAGCGTAGAGGATTGGAGGCGCATCCGCCATTGACTAGAAGTGTGAATCAGATGCGCGGCCAAATTACATATCTCTATCTTCCTTCCTCGCCAATCGTTCAGTCATGCAGCCGCCTACAGACCAATCGGTCTTGCGGTGAGAACATGGGCGGCAACTATGGCTGAACGATACTAAGCCATCCTGTTTATGGAGGCCATAGGCCAACATATTCATGATATACCTTCCCCACATTACATGCCATGATGCCAGCTTCTCCAACTCCCTGTGATTAGTGAAAGGCTCATCGTTCGATTGTGTATGCTAGAAGCGTTCCATACTTACACACATTTCCCCTAAAGCGGCATCATGGCATGTAACATAAAAGCAATGTGTCAGGGCGATCCCACCTGGCGCATTGTTTTTATTTGTAGCGCAATAATAAAGGGCTTGCAAAATTCATTAAAACGCTGTAAACTATACTGGCCGCGCCAGACGGGGAGTTAGCGGTGCCCTATACCTGCAATCCGCTGCAGCAGGGTTGGATTCCCGTCCCGAGGCATTCGTTTGTAGGGTCTGGCACTGATAAGGAGTGTTGATGATTTGGTCCTGTGCAATTGGCGTCCGTGAACCATGTCAGGTCTTGACGGAAGCAGCATTAAGCGGATGAGCTGGTGTGCCGCAGGATGGCCTGATTGGAGCCACCTGTCAGGGTTCCGCCTGGAAACGTTATGTCGAGGGATGGGTGCGCGGTATTCTTAATTTTATAGGCCAGTTGCAGCCTGTAGGTGTGCGGACTTCCTGTAGTATAAACCTATATGCGGAACAAGTTGATCAGGCGAACATTATCGCTGGATGGCTCATGTTATGGCTATTTAAAGCCCAAAGCATGGAGGGTATGCGTTTAATTGGAGCTTGGATACCTTTTGCGCCGTCAACAGGGACAGCGATGGGTTGTCAAAATTTGAATCCAGCTCAGTTTTCCGTCGTACCGGTTATGACATTAACGCAGCATGACACAATAATTATATATGTATGCGCCCGTAGCTCAGTTGGATAGAGCGTCAGACTCCGACTCTGAAGGCCGCGCGTTCAAGTCGCGCCGGGCGTGCCACGTCGGAGCAAAGTCCGCTTTGCTCACAATCCCCTAACCGCAATACGGCTAGGGGATTTTTTGCATCGCTCCCTTGCTCCTCCTTGCCGCAAAAAGTCCCGCTCGCTGCGGCTGCGGCCTTGCAAGCGCGGCCGCGGCGCCTCCGCTTCGCTACCAACTTTTTGCGGGGCCGCGTCTGCGGACGCGGGCGGGAGAGACGGGAGGCGAGAGATCGTAGGATAAGCTGATTTTCTCAGTGCGTCTGCGGACGCGGGCGGGGAGGGTCGACGGGCGCCAATGGAGGCTTCACTGATGCGGCGGGGCCGCGTCCGCGGACGAGGGCGGGAGAGACGGGAAGCGAGAGATCGTAGGATAAGCTGATTTTCTCAGTGCGTTCGCGTATGCGCGCGGGGGAGGAATGTTATAAAGCCCCTTGATGAGGCTGAACTCACAGTGCGTTCGCGTATGCGCGCGCGGGGGAGGGTCGACGCAAAAATGAGGCTGACGCACGGACTGCCGCCGAGTCCGCGTATGCGCGCGCGGGGGAGGGTCGACGGGCGCCAATGGAGGCTTCACTGATTCGGCGGGGATGTGTCCTCGGGCGCGGGCGGGGGAGGCATGGGTCTACCTTTCAATAATTTCAACGCTGAATCTGTCAAGCTTTCCCCGCCTATTCTTATCGTGTTTCCGGCCGGATTATAAAGAACTCGTTCCCTGTTAAAAATTCAAAAACACAGGCGGGCAAAAGACATAAGCGCTTTGTTTGTAAGGCCTCCAAGTCTGTGTGCGTTTACTATTTTTTACTATTAATCAGCGGCTGTTTAAACACTGGTGTGTGTGGCTTTTCCGTGCCCTTGTCCGAATCCCTGACGATCGAGCCTGAAAGCGTCAGCGCGGTTTTTGCGCAAACAGGGCCGGCCAGCTCGTAGAGCATTGAGGAAGACAGTACGATTGAAAGGAGCATATCGCCTATCTCGGGGGGAAGCATCCTCTGCCCAAGAAAAGCCAGACCTATAGCAACGCCCGCCTGGGGCGCCAACGCAATTCCGAGGCAGCTGCGCGTCCGTCTATCCTCATGTGCGGCCAGGCAGCCGGCGTAAGCTCCCGCGTATTTGCCGGCCAATCTAATAAGAAAATAGCATACGCCCATCATACCGACTGCCGTAAGGGCGCCGATGTCAAAGTTGATGCCCGAAATTATGAAAAAGGCTGAAGTGATAGGCGGGGTAAAATGGTTTATTTCACAAAACAGCGTTTCATCCCTTGAGGAATTGATATATGCCGCACCGCAGGCCATGCAGGCAAGCAGCGGCGAGACGTCGCACAGCGCGCAGACCCCGCAAATGCCAAGCAGGAGCGCAATAACTAAAATAAGCCGGTTTTCACGGCTTCGCCCGGGCGTGATGACTCTGTTCAACAGATAACCTGTGAAAAATCCCATTCCGACGGCTGCAATATTATATAAAATAGGAAGCAATACATCGAAAGCGGCGAAGTTTTCGGATCCGTCAGCCTTTATCAGTGCGGAAACCGTGCTGAAGACGATCAGGCACACCACGTCGTCCAGAGCCACCACCTGAAGCAGGGTGTTTACAAATCTCCCCTTAGCGTTATACTGGTTTATGGTCATAATGGTGCTGGCCGGCGCCGTAGCCGTGGCTATTGAGCCGAGCAGTACGGAGAAAGCCCAGCTGAGATTGAATATAAACCTCATTGAAACGGCAACGGCAATGCCTGCGGCCAGCGACTCAAACAGGGTTATAACGATGGTCTTTCCCCCCGTAGCGCGCACCGTTTCCCTTTTAAAGAATCTGCCCACGTCAAACGCTATGAAAGCCAGCGCGATATCGCTTATAAAGCCCATTCTCGATACAACTTGCGCTGAAACCAGATTCAGCGCGTACGGCCCGACCAATATACCCGCAAGTATAAAACCGCTCACGTTTGGGAGCTTAATAAGCTTTGTAAGCCTGGTCAGTAAAAATCCCGACGTCAATATAACGCATAGGGTGAGCAGCACCCCGCTTGTTTCATTCAATCCTTCATAAATATTAAACATAGTAAAACCAGCCTTTTAGTTTAAGCGATTACAGAAACAGTTGATTTCTCACATCTCTGATGGTATCATTATATCGGGATTTAAAATAAAGTATAATTATAGTTATTTTTGGGTGGATAAATAATAATTATTTTAGTGGGTGTGACATGCTGAACTCAAAGTTGGAGACATTGCTTAAAGTATATGAGCTTAAGAGTTTTACGCGGGCGGCGGAACAGCTTTCAATGACGCAGCCAGCCGTGAGTTTGCAGGTCAAACAGTTAGAGCAGGAGCTAAACGTAAGAATTTTCAACCGCAGCCGCGGCGAGCTAAGCCTTACGGGCGAAGGGGAAATCGTTTTAAAGTATGCAAAGCGGATAAAGATGCTCTATAAAAACATGGAGCAGCGCATAGAGGATGAAAGAAGGCGTGTAACCCGCCTGACCGTAGGAATAACCCATACGGCGGAAAGCAATCTTGTAGCCGAGGTTTTGGCAAAATACTGCAGCGGCAATGAGGGAGTATCCATAAAGATTATCTCCGGCACGATTAAAAACCTTTATGAGAAGCTAAAGACATATGAGATTGATCTCGCGATTGTAGAGGGAAAGCTGATGGATCCGGATTTCAATTCACTTCTGCTCGATACGGACTGCCTTGTACTGGTTGTATCCAACAACAACAGCCTTGCGGCCAAGAACATGGTTACGATAAATGAGCTGAAAAGGGAAAAGATGATACTAAGGCTCCCGAATTCGGGAACGAGAAATCTTTTTATCTCGCATTTGGAAAGCCAGAACATGTCCATAGATGAATTCAACGTCATCCTTGAGGTGGATAATATCGCAACCATAAAGGATCTGATAAGGCGGGATTTCGGGGTATCCATACTGGCTAAAAGCGCCTGCCTTGATGAGTTGAGAAAGGGGAAGATAACCGTGCTTCCCGTGGAAAACCTGAGCATGGTAAGGGAGATAAACATCGTATATCACCGCGACTTCGAGCATACGGATATGCTTCAGGACATAACCAGGCTGTACAATGAATCCGCGCGGCTGTACATGTCCTAAAGGAGTTTAGCGGTTAGAAATCGATTAAATATGCGCGCGGCTTATTAAGGGCGGTCCTCTCCGTTGCCACAGAGACTTCGGACATGGCGCAGATACCAGGTCATCCGCTCGTCGTCCTCCTTTGGATAGCAAAAGTCGAAATTTTCCGCGACCCGGCTGGCCAGGGACCTGAACAGGCTGCACATTGTAAACATTGAATCCCACATTCTATCATATTGCCCGTCCGAATAGGTATCCGTATATGTTTGATATGTATCGGCGTCCAGGTATCGCTTGAAGTACTTTCCCATTTTCCCTGCCGATACCTGAAATCCGTTGAGCATGCCTATACGCCACTCAACCATGCAATCCAGCTCAGCTCTCACATACCGCTCATATGTCTGCATCGCATAGGGAAGCTCGTCCCTCCATATGCCCTTGGCCACGTTTTGAAGGCACCACCAGAAGTTGTTGCAGCAGGAATAAAAGTCGTTGGCGGCGGGGCGCTTTACATGATAGCTTGCGTCGCTGGCCGGAGGAGGCGCGGGCACTATATTGTCCTTATCAAGCAGCAACATGGTCTGGCTATCGTTCCCAAGCATCCCTTCATACCTGTCTGCGGGTATAATTTGCAGGTCTATCCTGTTTAGGTCGTTAAACAGGGCGAGATATGTAAACCTTCCGTCTCCAATGGGATCGCGCATGGTTTCAGGCATCTGCAGCATTATTAAATCGCCGAACCTGTCCATATAGCTGCGATTAATAAAAAACGGGCTGGTATCCCTTACTATAAACACTATGTCATAGTCCTGAAACATGTCCTTTTTGGCGTTTGGATTGGCCCTGGATCCGTTAAGGAGCACGGCGCGTACGTTGTCGTCCTCCCTTGCGGCGGCGATTACCATATCCATCATCTCAGCTTCGCTTCTCATATTGCCTCCGTAAAAAATGGCTATAAGCCTACGGGTTGATCATTTTTGTGTTAATTATAGCATATATCCCATAGCGCTGCCTACTGCCGGATACTTTGAACGCAATCAGCGGCGTAATATCGGCGCTGGATAAAAGCGCGGCAACGGCGTTCAGCGTAAATGCCCTTTACGGCTAGATCCACTTTTATTCTTGGCCGGCTGTTCAAACGGAACGTGACCATTGCTAGCTAGGAAAACAGCCGGCTGGTTGTCAATCATTATTCGTGCGCCGATACGGCTTCATGCCTCGCAGTTAAGCTTTCCTCCACGATCGGTAACCGGCCTTAGCGTATCAAAAAAGGCATAATAAAACTGCCGCGCTATACATTAAGATGCCCGTATATCCCAAGTTCTCAATAACAAACGCCTTACTTTTGAAGTTAACCGCGTGAATGGCGCAGGCTCCGATACCGTTGGGCGGTTCCGCCCGCCTAATAAATTTCTTTCAAAATTTGTGCCGGGGCAATAGGCATGTGTATGGCAACGCGGCAGCGATGTGCAGCCGCCTCCAATATATTAATCATCGTTTTATTGCCCTTAGCGTTATGATGGAGTATACTAACTTGATTGATGTCGAGGGGTAGCCTGATATGATAAGAGTAAATTCGATAAGCTACAGATACAGTGAGGAGGGGCAGTACGCCCTCAAGGATGTATCGTTTGAGGTTAAAAAGGGGGAGATGCTGGCGATTGTCGGCCATAACGGCTCAGGGAAGAGCACCCTTGCAAAGCATATGAACGGCCTTTTGCTTCCCGACGCTGGCGAGGTAACCGTAGACGGCATGAGCACAGCGGACGAAGCCTTGATACAGGAGATAAGGCGAAGGGTCGGGATGGTGTTTCAAAACCCCGATAATCAGATAGTGACCACGGTGGTTGAGGAGGACGTAGGCTTCGGACCTGAAAATCTCGGCCTTGCGACCGATGAGATAATAAAAAGGGTCAGGGAAGCCCTAAAAGCCGTGGGCATGACGGCGTACGCGCGCAGCGCTCCGCATATGCTTTCGGGCGGACAGAAACAGCGGGTTGCGATGGCTGGCATGCTGGCCATGAGGCCGGAGGTATTGGTGCTTGACGAGGCAACGGCCATGCTTGACCCATCCGGCCGCAATGAAGTCCTTTCCACGGTCAGAAGGTTAAACAGGGAAAGCGGGATTACGGTGGTTATGATCACCCAATACATGGAGGAAGCGACCATGTGCGACCGTGTAGCCGTAATGGCCAAAGGCCGGCTGCGGATGCTGGATACGCCGAGAAATGTGTTTTCCAGCGCCAGGGAGCTTAGAGCACTGGGGATAGACGCGCCTCCAGCCGTGGAACTTCGTGACCGGCTGGCAGGGATAGGCGCGGATATACCCGATGATATAATGACGATAGATGAAATAGCGGAGGCGCTATGCCCATTGTTGTTGAGAAATTAAGCCATACATATATGCACAAGAGCGCCTTGGCGGTGAGCGCTATTAACGACGTCAGCATTGTAATAAACGAGGGCGAGTTTTTGTGTATCGTGGGCCATACGGGGTCTGGGAAAAGCACGTTTATACAGCATCTTAACGGGCTTTTGCTTCCAACATCGGGAAGCGTAATGGTCGACGGCTGCGATATGCTGGATAAAAAACAGCGTCAGATTGGCCGCCGGCTTGTGGGCATGGTGTTCCAGTACCCTGAACACCAGCTGTTTGAGGAAACGGTGTATAAGGACGTTGCGTTCGGGCCGGTAAATATGGGCCTTAGCGAAGCCGAGGTGAAGGAGCGCGTTATGAACGCGCTGTCCATAGTAGGGCTTGACGCGGATAAGTTTTGCGGCAAATCGCCGTTTGAGCTGTCCGGCGGGGAAAAGCGCCGCGTTGCTCTGGCTGGGATAATAGCGATGCATCCTAAGTACCTGGTCTTGGACGAACCGATGGCCGGACTGGATCCGTCGGGCAGGAACGCGATACTGGACACGCTATTAGAACTCCAGCGTGCAAATAATACATGTATAATAATGGTCAGCCATTCCATGGATGATATAGCACGGGTGGCCGCCCGTGTAGCAATATTCAGTAAAGGCGCGCTGAGAACCGTCGGAACGCCGGCCGAGGTATTTTCGGACGCCGGCGAAATAGAGAAGCTTGGCCTTGAACTTCCGCACGCGGCGCAGCTTGCCCAGGCGCTGCGAAAAAGGGGCGTAAATGTTCCCAATGAGATATACAGGCCGGAGGAACTGCTTGATTTCCTGAAGAGGAGGCTGAAATATGTTTAAGGACATAACCCTCGGTCAGTATTTCCCAGGAAATTCCGTGATACATTCCCTTGATCCGCGCACCAAGCTCATGCTGATGATAGCCTATATCGTCATAGTGTTTTTGGTTCGCTCAATGTGGATGTTTATCCCTGTTGCGGTGTTTTTGGCTATGACAATAGTGCTTGCCAGGGTGCCGCTTGGCTATGTTGTGCGGACGCTTAAACCTATGAGATGGCTGCTTATTTTGATGTTTATATTGAATCTGTTCCTTATCAAGACCGGAGAACCAATCTTGGAGGTATGGATAATCAAAATTACAACGGGAGGGCTTAGGCAGTCGATCTTTATAATAATCAGGCTTGTACTGCTGGTAACCGGTACGTCTTTGCTTACGCTTACCACAACGCCCATCTCCCTGACCGACGGTTTGGAAAAGCTGCTTATGCCGCTGACAAAACTGAAGTTTCCAGCGCATGAGCTGGCGATGATGATGACGATAGCCCTTCGCTTTATCCCCACCCTAATAGAGGAAGCCGACAGGATAATGAAGGCGCAGATGGCCAGGGGAGCTGATATGGAAACCGGAAGCATAATCAGGAGGGCAAAAAACATGATACCTATTTTAATCCCCCTGTTTGTAAGCTCATTCAGGCGCGCGGACGAGCTTGCCATGGCAATGGAGAGCAGGTGTTACCACGGGGGGGAGGGCCGCACTAAAATGCGTGTGCTTAAAATGCGCTGGCGCGACGCGGCGGCCGCCATAATCACGGCGGCGCTTGCGGCCATAATAGTAACCGCGCAGGAATTGTGGCTGTGATGAGCAAAACAACAAGATACATACTTGTAGGAACCGCAATAGCCCTCCTCGCGGCGGCGCTGGTGTGGAGAGTTGCGTTGAATTCCACAGGGGAGCTTTCAAAGATCAGGCGGACCATAAACGACTATGGCTATTTTGTTGGAGAGGACGCCATCTATCCGGCAGGCTACATGGAGGCTGGAAGCATTGCAGGAATGCTTGCGGATGAGGATATTGATATGCAGGCCGCCGTAAACGCATCCAAATCTTCGGGATTCCCATCGGACGTGAACAGGCAGGGGGAGGTTGCGTTAATATTGGCCGCAATAAGCGACACAGAGGTAATCACCCTTTTTATGATAGACGGCGAGATAGAGATGGGCTTTGTACAGGAGTTGGACGGTCAAGGAGTAAGCCCGCTGGGCAAGTAGCGGTTAGTAGTATATCAATGCACGGCTTGAAAGTATATAATCAATTCGAAGGCAGGATTTTAATGTGAATAACCCTTATGGAAAGGTGACGCTAATCACCGGAGCATCGTCGGGAATAGGCAAGTGCACAGCGGAGGAGCTTATGAACCGCGGCTTTAGGGTATACGGGGTCTCGCGCAGCGGCGGGCGGGACAAGCGGTCCGAAGATGGATTTTTGCGAATGCTTTGCATGGACGTCTGCGATGAGGCGTCGGTAAGGAGCGCGGTTGACGAGGTAATTGCCAAAGAGGGAAGGATTGATATCTTAATAAACGGCGCGGGCATAGGGATCTGCGGCGCGGTTGAGGACTGCTCGGCCAAGGACGCGGTTAAGCAGATGGATACGAACTATTTTGGGGTTATACGCATGCTAAACGCGGTGCTCCCGCATATGCGCGAGAGAAGGAACGGGCTTATAATCAATATCGGCTCGGTAGGGGGCATATTCTCAATACCATTCCAAACGCTTTACAGTTCGTCCAAATTCGCCGTTGAGGCGCTGACCGAGGGACTTCGAATGGAGCTTAGGCCATGGGGGATCAAAGCGGCGCTGGTGGAACCAGGCGATACTAAAACCGGCTTTACAGGGGCCCGCAGATATGCGGAGGGAACGGATAAGAGCGCATATGGAGACGCGTTTAAAAGCTCCATCGCTCAGATGGAAAAGGACGAGCGGAACGGAATGCCGCCGAATAGCGTGACAAAGGCGATATTGTCGCTGATTAAGTCCAAAAATCCTCCTGTTCGCAGGACCGTCGGCATAAAGTATAAGCTGTTTGTAGGACTAAAGCGGTTTTTCCCAGCAAGGGTTGTCGAGTTGATCCTCACATCCATTTACGCAAAAGGAGATAAACCCGATGGAAAACAAACCTGAGAAAAGCAGGGCGCCCCGAATCATATTTCAGACGCTGCTAATATTAACCGGCCTGTTTCTCATGGCCGACACCATGTATGTAAGGACGTTAAGCAATTATAACCTTGGCGTTATAATGCCGTTTATAATTGGCGCTCCGTTGTTCATTCTTGGGGTGTTCTACGGGCCTGTAACCCGGTTTATGAGATCCCACATAATCGGAAAAATAATAAAATGGGGTATGGTTGCGGCATATGCCGGATTTTTCACGCTGTTTACGGCGACGACCATTATTGCAGTCGTTGCCGGCAGTACTCAGCCCGATGATAACGCCGACGTGCTGGTGGTGCTTGGGGCGGGCATCCGCGGGGAACATGTAAGCGTTACGCTTTACAACCGTCTGAACAAGGCCGTGGAGTATCTGGAGCGCAACCCTTCCACCGCTGTAATCGTATCAGGAGGCCAGGGGGAGGGAGAGGCCATACCCGAGGCGCTGGCGATGAAACGGTTTCTGATGAACAGCGGAATCGACGAATCGAGGATCATAACCGAGGACCAGTCCAGGAGCACCCTGGAGAACTTTATGTTTTCAAAGCCTATAATAGAAAGCCGTTTTGGGGAGGATGCAAAGGTGGTCTTTGTCACCACGGCGTTTCACGTTTACAGGGCGGGGAAGGTGGCCGAATCAGCCGGACTTAAGGCGCAGGGCCTTGGAACCCCATCGGCCTGGTATATAGCGCTTAACGATTATATGCGCGAATGCGCGGCTATAACCTATTACCTTTTAGCCGGCAGATTGGGCGATTAGCTACTAGGCTGCACATATTCTTAAAAACCTTCATATAATTATATGAAGGCTTTTTGTATTGCAGCCAAATCAAAACATGCGAGGTACACTATGCAGACATTGCGTTATGGCAGCAGCGGAACATCCGTTAAAATCCTGCAGCTCGCGTTAACCCGAGCAAATTTTTCACCAGGGGAGATAGACGGCAGATTTGGACCAAGGACGCAGAGCGCAGTTATGCGCTTTCAGGCAGCCAGCGGCCTGGCGCCCGACGGCGTCGTGGGCAAAAACACCTGGGCCGCCCTGATACCGTTTTTAAAGGGTTATACATGGCATACCATCAGGCAGGGCGATACATACTCGGGCCTTGCCAGGCTGTATGGCACTACGGCGGAGGCGATTGCCAGGGCGAACGGAGGATTAAGGGCGGATAACCTTATGCTGGGAACCTCCATTATCATACCGTTTGGCTTTGACGTTGTCCCGACAAACGTGCCGTATACTTCGGAATTGCTTGACTATATAGTGGATGGGCTTCAGGTGCGCTATCCCTATATCCGCACCGGTTCAATAGGACGAAGCGTGATGGGCAGGCCGCTTTACCTGCTGACAATGGGAACGGGAGCTACAAAAGTAGCGTACAACGCTTCGCATCATGCTAACGAGTGGATAACAACCCCTGTGCTTCTTAAATTTATGGAGGATTACGCAAAACTCTATTCTACGGGCGGCACGCTGTATGATTACGATGTAAACGACCTCTATGAAAACGTAACGCTATATATGGTTCCAATGGTAAATCCCGACGGGGTTGATCTGGTAAACGGAGCTATCCCCAGCGGTGATCCGTATTACCAAAGCGCCCGCGCGATTTCAAACCGTTATCCGAGCGTACCGTTTGCTTCCGGCTGGAAGGCCAACATTGAGGGAACCGATCTTAACCTTAACTATCCGGCCGGATGGGAGGAGGCGAAAAAGATAAAGTATGCCCTGGGCTTTACCAGTCCCGCGCCGCGCGACTTTGTGGGCGGCGCTCCCTTAAGCGCGCCGGAGAGCCGCGCTATGTACGATTTTACTATTCAGAAGGAACCTGCGCTTACCCTATCATATCATTCGCAGGGAAAGGTTATATACTGGAAGTATCTTGACTATGAACCGGAAGGCTCATACGCTATTGCCCAGGAGTTTGGCAGGGTCAGCGGCTACTCGGTGGAAGTAACGCCCGCGGCCTCCGGCTATGCGGGTTACAAGGATTGGTTCATACAGCAGTTCAATCGCCCTGGTTATACGATTGAAGTTGGGATAGGGGAAAACCCGCTTCCGCTCAGCCAATTTGAGGAGATATACAGGGATAACATGGGTATACTGACGCTTGGCATGGCCCTGGTGGGAGTGGGCTGATTAAGCGCAGCGGCGTTTAGCGCATGACTGGCCGCGATACAAGGCATATAAATTGAGCGAAAAGGGCCATACGGTCATAGTACTGTAATCAGGTCGTAAGGCCATGGGGCCTTTCACTAAGCGATGTACAGCACTTAGCGGGTTTAACCCGTAAAACGGCCATAGGCCTTTCGCTAAGTGCTTGTTCAGCACTTAGCGAGTTTAACCCGCAAAACATGGCCTTCGGTTGCAAGCAACTGTCAGGCCATGTTTTGCTCTCAAGGTATCAAAAGACCGGCGCGCATGTCGCCGGCTTTTGATGGAT